>JBDHUK010000001.1:0-32450 GCA_039809165.1 Saccharimonadales bacterium (SeqCode)
GATGAAGCGTATCATCGGGTGGAGGTAATTATCGATGGCTCGTATAATTTTCTAAAAGATATGAGCTTGCCCGACGAGTGGTCCGGGACGGTCCGAATACGCACAATGGTTCGAGCTGACGGAATGGTGCCATCGGTCAGCGCGGCGAGCATAATCGCTAAGGTTGGCCGCGACAGGTTTATGATCGAGAAGGCTCACGCGGCTTATCCAATGCATGGGTTTGACAGGCATGTCGGCTATGGAACTGCTGCCCACATTGCCGCTTTGCACGCCCATGGCGTGACAAAAATACACCGGCTATCATATACACCGGTGCAAAATATCTTGACGGAACATGGGGGGCGTTTGCTACAATCTGCCCCATGACAACGGTGAGTATTGGGGCGCGAGCAGAAGAAGCGGCTGCCGTCTATGTGTGTCAGAGAGGTTACCGCATCATAGAGCGCAATTATCGGCGGCGTCACTGCGAGATAGACATTGTGGCTGCTCGAAACGGCGTGGCGTATTTTATTGAGGTTAAGTATCGGCGCGATGATCATTTTGGTGATGGGCTGGCATACATAGCACATGACAAACTGCGCCGAATGATTCGCGCCTCCGAAACATGGGTGCGTGAAAACCGGTGGTACGGCGAATATGCGCTGGCGGCGATTGAAGTTGGTGGTCCGAAGTTTGTCGTACTAACGTTTATTGAAGAATTGCTCAACTGAGCCGGAGTCGCATGCGAGCCAATTGACGCGGTTCTGTATTTCTTCGATACCGATTTCAATGTTGCGTTTTAGTACGACCTGATCGAGTTTTGGCTCGAAAAAATTGCGGTAGGCTTCGAGTTGTGCGGCCGTATTACAGCTGCCGGCGGCATAGCGCGGCATGTAATCATATGATTTATCGTTGCTGTAGGTCTTTTCGATCCAGTCCCATTCATCCACCATGAAGTCCCACGCCATTTGACGGACGTAGCGGTTGCGCATGAGGTATACCAGCCAGCGGTCGGCGTCCTGGGGTTTGACCAGCTTGGGATTTTTGATTCGTGACAGGAGCTCGGCGGCCTGGTCCGTGGTCCGCGTAACGGTGAGGGCGGCAGCGATGTCAGCCTTGAGATCACTATTGGCGGTATCATCGTGTAGCTTGATTAGGTAGTCAAAGGCGATGGTGTCACCCTGCTTGATGGGAACACTAAAGACCACCGACCGGATTTCATTGGGCAGGCTGGCCGGATTGTTTTGGTAGGCCACGAAGCGTTTGCCGGCTTCTGTGAGGATGTCCGGATGTTCGGCATAGGCTCCAAGCGATAGAATATTGGCGCGCAGCTTGGTGTCGGCAGTCGGTTCGCCTGCTTGTTCTTCCCATCCCAGGCGACGGTATTGCGAGTCGATAAGTTGGCGGATGAAAGCTTTGATTTTTGGTTCCAGCGTTTCGTTGCCGTCTACAAATCGCCGGGTTTCTCCCAGTATGAGGCCGATCATATCCCACACCGGTTCGCCGGCTTCATCTTCGTAGGCGCTGAGGAGCGTAAGCACGTCGCCGTAGGGTTGGTAGCCGGCACGCGCCAGCATTGAGGCATCGTTGAGTAACAATAGTCGCTCGCTGTTCGTGAGTTTGGCGCTCCTGATAGCCTGTACGAGTTCGGCGCGCTGAGTTTCGGTACCATATTGGACGATGTAGTGCCCATGACCGCCGTTGTTGAGCCGGACAAGTTCATCTGTGCCTGGCCGGGTAATTTTACGGGTGTCGAGGAGCTCGGGTAACTCTTTGTCGGTAGAAAATAGTGGGACTGGCCACAGTCGTTCAGGGTCAGCCTTGTCGGGGTTATCGGAAAAGTGGCTTTGACTGACGCCCACTGTCTCGTGGGCCTGATCGATGCGAATCACTGGAAATCCCGGACGTTCCAGCCAGGGGTTCATGAAGCCTGCGGCGTCAATGCCGGCGGCCTTGCCAAGCTCATCCCAGAGGTCGGAACCTTCGGTGTTTTTGTAGGCGAATCGTTTGAAATAGCTGCTGAGGCCCTTGCGAAAAGCCTCCTCGCCGATGTAGTTTTTGAGCATATTGAGTAGGCGGCCGCCCTTGGCGTAGACAATCGAGGGGTCGAAAAGCGTGCTGATTTCGTCGGGGTGCCTGACCTCGACACGCACCGGCTGGACGCCAGGGGTGGCGTCGCGCCGAAGCGCTGATAGTGCTTCGGCCGCCACAAATGAGTCCCAAATATGCCAGTCCGGGAACATGGCGTCGATAGCCTGATATTCCATCATGTTGGCAAAGGATTCGTTGAGCCAGAGATCGTCCCACCACTTCATGGTAACGAGATTGCCAAACCACTGGTGACTGGTTTCGTGGGCAATGACGAGCGAGATTTGTTCTTTGACTGACTGGGAGGCTTCGCCGGGGTAAGCAAGCAATACACGCTCGCGGTAGGTTATAAGCCCCCAGTTTTCCATGGCTCCGGAACTGAAGTCAGGCAGCGCGATATGGTCAGCTTTGGCAAGAGGATATTTGAACCCAAAGTAATCTTCAAAGAAATCGATGCTGCGGATGGCAACGCCAAGCGCAAAATCCAGTGAATCAATCGGGTGCGCTTTGGTGGAAAAGATGCTGACCTCGGTGCCGTTTTTGGTTTCGCCGGACTTTGACTGGAGGTCGCCAACGGCCCAGGCTAACAGATAACTGCTCATACGCGGCGTAGTCTCGAAGGTAGTGACAAGCTTATCGTCTTTCTCCGTCTGCTCTTTGACAGGCATGTTGGCGAGGGCGGTGACGCCGGTTTCGGCGACAAGCGTGAGATCGTACGTGGCTTTGGCTTCCGGTTCGTCGATGCAGGGGAAGGCTTCACGGGCGTGGTGGCTCTCGAACTGGGTGGCGAGCAGGGCTTTATCCTGGCCGTCGTGGGTGAAGTAGCAGGGATAGATGCCGGTCATGCCGTCGGTAATAGGCGCTGCAAACTCCATAGTCACGGTATAAGCGCCGGGGTAGAGCATGTCATCAGTGTGAAGGCGGATTTCGTGAAAACTTTTTTGCTGATTTAATCGTTTCACGGGTATTTCACGGGTACCCTTCTTATCTGTTAGAACGATCGTGGCGCGTGAAATGTTCAGGTCTTTGGCGTGAAATGTTAACCGCTGGCTGGGGCGGCCGGTTTTGCGGCCTTTAATGACTACTCTGCCGCTGAAACGCATGTGTGTACGGTCCAGGTCGATAACGAGTTCATACGACTCTGGCTGAAAAGATTTGTATAAACGGGTCACGGACGTGGGCATGAGGTCTCCTTGTGGTAGTAATTTCTGACTATCTCTACTTACTATAGTATCATCGGCGCGAGGATACCAAGCCTTCAGTGTCATCCCTGAGTTGACTGATTTGAGTATTTATTGTAGTATAATCATATGTCGAACCAACCTGAACGACCCCCGGAACCCTATATGGCTCCCGAACAGTCGGCGGCGGAGCCGCAGGCTCAAATTACGCGTCGATTCCGGCGTTCATCGAGAGTACGGAGAGGTGCGGCTGCTCTGGGTCTGATGTTTGGGTTGGCTGCCGGTTACGGCACGGCCACGAATAACGGGAAGGTGGCTTACCCGGCCATGGTTGCAGGGGCCGCTGCCGCTGCCGCATCAGGTGTGGAGGCTCGTCGGACTCGTCGTGACTGTGAGCAGATCGTCTCTGGTTACGATAGGGCCCTGAATGGGGGCGAATCAGGCCAGGGATTGGCCCCGATTGTTCTTTCGGTCTCAAATGGTGAGTTAATTGAGAATTACAGGTTTGACTGGGGAGTTGCTCTGCCGCTTGCATCGTCCAAGAGAGGTGTCGATGTAATGCTTCCCGTCTCCCAAGCAGGCTTGCTGTTCGCATCAGGGACTTCGCTTGCAATGGCCGTATTGGGTAATGTAAGGCCTGGGTATGAGTCGATGCCGTATGCGCTTGGGGCCGTCATGTTCGGCGCGAGCGTGGCAGCTGAAGGTATGGCGGTGTATGGGCAACGGCAGCTCAGTGATGCGTATAGACAACAAATCGCTCATATTGCTCTGGGTCCAACGTTCGAGATCGGGGACGCTTGAAATTTGGCAAGACCGTTGATGTACGGTAGTCTACACCGAATGAGTTCTGAACGTTATACACCCAGCCAAGCCAAGGCTGACGTAACGCGCCGAATGGAGCGTTCGGAAGTGGTACAAATGCTTTGCCTGGGCACTGGAGTGATGGCCGGTCTCGTAACTGGTATGGGATTAGCGCACGATGACCTGCGACCGGCAGCCACGTCCGTGCTCGTGTTCGCGGCTATTCCGGTGGCCGCCTCAGAGCGCAGGCAGGCAAGGCGTGACTGCGGTGAAATCGTACGAAAATTCGGCGCTGGCTGGTTGCCGAACGAGGACGCCTGCGTACGGCAGGGCACGCACGTTCGTAGCGCAAAACAGGCCGAGCCGGGTGGCGAGCTCGTACCGGATGAGGCGGCTCGCGAGCCGTCGTTCGGCGTTGATATAGTACGCTGGTCCGCCTCGGTAGTGGCACCAGCGGCAGCATGTGTTACGACTGCCATGTATTCTTATAATGCTTTGACCTCGGGTAATGCGTCGAGTGAGCTTTTGCAGCTTGGCTCGCTGTGCGTGGCCTTAGTGTCTGCTGGTGGCACACAGGTTGATATATATCAGTCGCTCCGAACATACGGCCGCCAAATTGATAATATTAAGCAGTACGGTACCCGGTTCTAGGTGAAGCTATGGTTAATTTGAGAGGTAAGACCCCATGAATCCACAAGCCAAAGAACAAGTCCTTGCGACATATCCCCTGATGCTCCAGGCAGTGGGTCGTCATAACAGATCAATGTTGCTCGGTGCTATCAGTTGGATGGGGTTATGCGCATTGGGTGTGGGGGCTGGCTCGCACGGCATGTCGGATGCTGAGTTATTTACGACCAATGTCGCGCCTGTCGTAGCACTTGGCGGTGCACGTGCCTTGGAGCGCCGTCGGACGCGGAATGATATTGCTCTGAGCATCGATCAGGCCGTGCTGCGACAGATTGAGTCCATGCCGTCAGAGGAGGAGTGGAGTGCGGAGTTATGGTGGCAACATGGTGGCCGAACGAGGATGCGGCTGGAGACGGCCGACCGCGTGACACGAGCCTCGAACGGTGTCGATAGTCTCGCGCTTACGTTATCCAGCGTTTCCGCCTATGTCGCGTCGGCGAGCGTGGCGTATGCGATCGAGAGTGGTGGTGCCGCTATGACTGTCGCTGCCGGGGCTACAGCCCTCGCTGCCGTCGGTCTTGCTGCCAGTGATACTAGGCGCTTTGCGAGGCGTAGGGTACGTGACGCTGCCAAGGCCGGGTATGTTGACGCAGTCGCGGCAGGAGTTTTTGACGATCAATACGTTAAATCTGGAACGGAAGCGGATATCCTTGCGATGCGCCACGCCGCACTAGTTGTAGAGGCTGATCTACGACGTATTGTAGGGGGCGAGACTGAAGCTCCTGCGGATAGTCGGGCTTGACGACCCCGTTGATCCCTGATAATATTATAATTGTTCGATCCGGCCGGCAGGTCGGATTTTTTCATGAGAAACGCTAGAGTATATCTGGAATTTGAGAAACAAGCAGAAAAGGAGACATAACAAATGGACATGGATTTTAAACAACTGGCAGCCGCTATCAAACTGATTGCCGAAGAAAAGAACCTGCCCGAAGACACCGTCAAGGAAGTCGTTGAACAGGCGTTGGCCGCCGCCTACCGCCGGGATTACGGCGACCGCGAGCAAGAAGTGCGCGTTACTATGAACCTCAATAGCGGTGAAGTAGATGCGTACGTCAGCAAGGAAGTGGTTGAGCGAGTCGGTGATCCGGATTACGAGATCAACGTGCCGGACGCTCAAGTCATCCAAAAGAACGCGAAAATCGGTGACATGGTCGAAATTCACGAAAAGGTAACGGAGTTCGGCCGGGTGGCGGCTCAGACTGCCAAGCAGGTGATTCTGCAGCGCCTTCGCGAAGCGGAACGCGAGATCGTCATGAATGAGTACGAAGACAAGATCGGCACTGTTATCAACGCTGTCGTCAGTCGCGTCGAAGGTAATATTGTCCGGATTGACCTCGGTAAGGCACAGGGTATCATGCCGCGCAGCGAGCAGATCCAAGGTGAACGTTATTATCCGGGTCAGCGTCTCAAGGTCTTTTTGAAGGATGTGGAGCGCGGCTTCCGCGGTCCGCAGCTGGTCGTCAGTCGTGGTAACACGCAGTTTATCGAGTGGTTGTTCAAGGCGGAAGTTCCTGAAATGGAATCCGGTGCGGTAGAAATCAAAGGTATCAGCCGTGAAGCCGGCGTTCGCAGCAAAATCGCTGTTGCCAGTAACGTGCCTGGTGTTGACCCGGTCGGTACATTCGTCGGAGGTCACGGCACACGCGTCAACGCCGTGATGAGCGAAATCGGTGAACAGGAAAAGATCGACATCGTCGTTTGGAGTGAAAATACCGTAGAGTATATCATCAACGCGCTTAGTCCGACTCGCGTGAGCCGTGTCGAGCTTGATGAAGCCGCCAAGAAAGCCCGGGTTATTGTGCCCGAAGACCAGCTGAGTATTGCCATCGGCAAGGGTGGGCAGAATGTGCGCCTGGCAAGCAAGCTGAGTGGCTTCGATCTTGACATTGAGGCCGAGCAGCCTCGCGATGAGGTACTTGAGGGCACTATCGAGACTAAGGAGTTGCCCAAGGCGCCGCGTCTCAAGAAGAAATCCGACCTCGAATCCAGCCTGCTCGAAGCCATCGAAGAGCACGGCGAATAATCAACCCCTCAAATATCCCTTGCCGTTGATGTGGATTAGCACTCTTGACCTTGGAGTGCTAATTCGTTATTATAAGAGCATAGCTCGCGGAGAATTGCAGATTTAGTGGGAATACTCACCGCAATTTACCAGTCAGGGCCTTAGAATACATAGTATGAGCAAAGGTGGTACGATATGATGCCCAACAGTCCGGATTTTAGAGATTTCTTGAATCATTTGACTAATAACGCGCTTAATTCGTTGAAGCACGCGGATGCAATTGCGCGCAGCTTCGGAAGTGCGTACATTGGTACGGAACACTTGCTGCTTGGCGTCCTGGCGCAGGATGGCAGTATGGGTTCAAAGATTTTGGAAGGAGCCGGCGTGACGCTCGACAGGGCACGCTTGGCGTTGAATCTTACCCCGAAGACCCTTGTGATCAACATGGGTGCCAAGGGCCTTAGCGAGACTGCCAAGCTTACGCTTAAAATGGCGTATGACGTTGCCCAAGATTATAACCAGGAGTTTTGCGGTACGGAGCATATTCTGTTTAGTATCGTCAGCCAAAAGAACGCCCGGGCGACTATTTTGCTACGCGACATGAATATCGATGTTGATTCGCTCATTAATGAAATTGAGCAATTCATGAACAAGCAGCAGTTTGACGAGAGAGAGGACGGCGTGGAAATGTCGGCTGCAGGCGTCCGAACCAAGAAAGCCGGCAAAAAGACGGCGCTTGATTTTTATGGGACGGATATGACCGCTGAAGCGCGCGATGGCAAACTTGACCCGGTCGTTGGCCGGGACGCACAAATCCGGCGCGTCGTGACCATCCTAAACCGTCGTACCAAGAATAATCCGGTGCTTATCGGCGAGCCGGGAGTCGGCAAGACGGCAATCGTCGAGGGCCTTGCTCAGCGTATTATTGCTGAAGACGTACCCGATAGCTTACTCGACAAACGGATCGTAATGCTTGATCTGGCCGGCATGATTGCCGGCACTAAGTACCGCGGTGAATTTGAGGAGCGGTTGAAAAAGGTCATGGCTGAGCTTGAAAAGGATAAAAAAACCATCGTGTTTATCGATGAGTTGCATTTGATTGTAGGGGCCGGGGCCGCCGAGGGCGCGATGGACGCTGGCAATATATTGAAACCGGCACTGGCTCGCGGCAAGATCCAGGTGATCGGCGCCACTACCACCAACGAGTACACTAAGCACATCGAAAAAGACGCCGCCCTGGAGCGTCGCTTCCAGCCGATTCAGGTTCCGGAAACTACTGTTCCCGAAACAATCGCCATACTCAAGGGCTTGCGCAAACACTACGAGGCATTCCATGGCGTGGCGATCAGTGATGAGGTCGTGGAAGACACGGTTAACTTGGCGAAGCGTTATATCAATGACCGTTTTATGCCGGACAAAGCTATTGACTTGCTTGATGAAACCGCTGCTCACCTCCGGGTAGATAAGGCCAAGACCTCACCGGAAGTGCGAGCGCTTCAAAAAGAGCTCAAGCTTGTTAACGCGCGTATCGAGGAAGCCGTCGACAGCGAAGACTATGAAAAAGCCGCTCGTGAGAAGACGCGAGCCTCGCAAATTACTGACGAACTGGCAAAATTACAGGAAAAGACGCCGGATATCAAGCGCCTCAAGCTCACGAGCGAAGATGTCGCCGAGGTGGTATCGCGTATTACCGGTGTTCCGACTCGCAAGGTGATTCGAGCCGAGGCTAAATATTTGATAAACCTTGAGAAGGCTTTGAGCAAACACGTGATAGGCCAGCATGAGGCCGTAGAGGCGGTCGCCCGGTCTATTCGACGCAACCGCTCAGGTGTGGGCGCACCTAACCGTCCTATCGGCTCATTTATCTTTCTGGGCCCGACGGGGGTTGGTAAAACTGAGCTAGCTCGAGTGCTGGCTCGTGAGTTCTTCGGGTCGGAAAACGCGCTGGTCAAAATCGACATGTCCGAGTTTGGGGAGCATCATAACGTTTCGCGGCTGGTCGGCGCTCCGGCCGGTTATGTTGGTTATGATGACGGTGGGCAACTAACAGATAAGGTTCGCCGCCAGCCTTATAGCCTGGTATTGTTTGATGAGATCGAAAAAGCACATCCTGATGTTTTTAATATGCTCCTGCAATTACTCGAGGATGGCTATGTAACCGATGCGAAGGGCCGCCGGATCGATTTTACGAATACAATAATCATCATGACGAGCAACATCGGCGCCGAAAAACTCCAAAAGGAGTCCAGCTTTGGATTCAGCGCAACGGGCAAGGAAGATTTGAAGGATCTTGATGAACTGCATGAACGCAATAAGGACAAGGTTCTCGAAGAACTCAAAAAAATGATGCGTCCGGAGCTGCTCAATCGAATCGATAAACAAATTGTCTTCCGGGCTTTGACTAAGAAGGACATCCTTCAGATCATCGACTTACAGCTTGACGATCTGCGAAGCAGGCTTCAAAAGCAGGGTGTTGGGCTCGAAGTCAGCGCACAGGCCAAACAGTACTTGCTCGAAAAAGGATATGATAGCAAGAATGGCGTCAGACCACTTCGTCGTTTGATCCAGGATACGATTGAAGACCATGTTGCGCTTGAGCTGCTTGGTGAAAAGCTGACCAAGGGTCACATTCTGCAAGTCGCTTCAAAGAAGGGTCAATTGGCCTATGCGGCCGCGACCGAATGATGATTTAAGTGATTGATTTAAGCTCAGGCTATATAATAGGCGTATGCTTTCGAGGAGATCGATGCGCCAGCCTGCAATGGCGCGCCAGACAATGAGCCGCAGCAAACGGCCGCGGTCATGGATTCGGTTGTGGCCGTGGCTGTTGGTGCCGTTGTTACTGTTGTGTGTTTTCTGGCAGCGCCAGTCAATTATAGATACGGTGCGCTTGTATGGTTACGATCCGCCAGCTCCAATCGTGGAGCTGGCGGATCGGACTGACATGACTCCGTGGGCACGCCGACTGTTTTATGTGAACAAGCCCGAGCTGCTCGAACGAAGCGCCTTTAATGGGGCCTGTAGCAGCCGTGACGAGCAAACCATCGTGCTCGGCTGCTACCATCCGGTGGATCGTGGCATTTTTCTGTTTCATGTTACTGACGAGCGGCTAAGCGGCGTCGATCAGGTTACGGCGGCTCATGAAATGCTACATGCCGGTTATGATCGCTTGAGTGGCCGCGACAAAGAACAGATTAATACGTTGCTAGGGAAGTTTTATGAATCTGGCTTGATTGATGAGCGTATCAAGTCAGTCATAAACAGCTATCGCAAGAGTGAACCCAATGATATAGCGAACGAGATGCACTCAATCTTCGGCACCGAGGTGGCAACACTAACGCCAGAACTCGAGGTTTACTACAAAAAGTATTTCAACGACCGCTCCAAGGTGGTTTCCCTTGCGCAGGACTATCAGTCCGAATTCACTACGCGTCAAAACAAAGTCGCCGAATATGATGCTCAACTTGCCAATATGAAGCAGCAAATCGCTAACAATAATTTACGGCTAGAATCTGAGGAGTCGCAGATCAATAGTCTCCGCAGGGCTATGGATGCGCAGCGTGCCGGCAACGATATTGAATCCTATAATGCTAATGTACCAAAGTATAATGCGCGTGTTGACGCATACAACCAGTTAATTGATACGACCAAAGGGCTTGTAGCTTCGTATAACCAGATAGTAGAGACGCGCAATCAACTTGCCGTACAGGTCACTGAGCTGGCCCATTCTATAGATAGCAGCTATCAGGCAATCAATTAACACTCAAGGTTGCTATACTTAGCATAGTAATAACGCTGCGGAAAAGTGGGGAGTATGGCTAAAAAACCGATAGCAAACTATGTATGCTCAGCCTGTGGCGCAATGACGAGCGCCTGGGCTGGCCGTTGTCCACAGTGCGGTGAATGGAATACGCTCGAAGAGGAGGTGCGGCTCGTTGCTTCTACTGCTCGGGCTGCTCATGGAAATGGCCGGGTGCTGACCGCGGAAGCGGTCAGCACTTTGGTTGCCAGCGATCAAGAGCGGCTGGTGACCGGCATTTCCGACGTGGACGCCATACTGGGTGGGGGCATAGTCGCCGGCAGCGTGAATCTGATTGCCGGCCAGCCGGGTATCGGCAAAAGTACTCTGTTGTTGCAGCTCGCTTATGCTGTGGCGGCGCACGCCAGTGTATTGTATATAAGCGGTGAAGAATCGGCGCATCAAGTGAGTTTGCGCGCCCGAAGATTGGGTGCTGATCGAGGCAATTTGCAGCTCGCTACCAGTACTTCGGCCGATGATATCGCCGCCACGATCGCCCAGGGTAATTACCAGCTGGTAATTGTAGACTCCATCCAAACGATCGCTTGTGCTGACGTGGCCTCAAGTGCTGGCACGGTCTCTCAGATTACCAACAGTACGCATATGATAATGGCGTCAGCCAAACAAGTCGCGACAGCGGTCATACTCGTCGGGCATGTCACCAAGGAAGGCTCAATAGCCGGGCCAAAGGTGCTGGAGCATGTAGTTGATGTTGTGTTGCAGCTGGAGGGCGACCGCTATGGCGGATTCAAAATTCTAAGGGCGGTCAAAAACCGCTTCGGCTCGACGAATGAGGCTGGGATATTCGAGATGGCACAGGAGGGACTACGACCGGTTGATAATCCATCGGCCGCATTACTAGAAGAGCGACAAGTTAGTGATGGTTCTGTTGTCTTGGCTACGCTTGAGGGTACGCGTGCGCTTCTGGTTGAGGTGCAGGCCTTGGTCAATAAGACAAGTTACGGCTATCCTAAGCGCGCGGCAAGCGGTATTGATCTGAACCGGATCAATTTGTTGGTAGCAATGCTGGAGCGCCGGACAAAGCTTAATCTCTCGGAGCAGGATATCTATATTAATATTGTCGGAGGGATGCGTATTACTGAGCCAGCGGCCGATCTGGCGGTGTGTTTGGCGATTGGTTCAGCAGCCAAGGGCTTACAACTCAGGCAGAATGCCGTCGTATTTGGAGAGTTGGGCCTATCGGGGGAAGTGCGACATGTGCCATTCGCAGAGAAGCGGATTGCCGAAGCGAAGAAACTGGGGTTTGAGGCGGCCATCGGCCCGAAACTGAGAGAGGCTGGCGCGGCTAAAATGAAGTCCGGTGGGTTTTTGAGGCCGGTTTCATCGGTACGCGATGCTCTTAACCAATTTCTCGAAAAAGAAACCTAGGGCTTACCTGGCGACGGTCATTCGTTACTGTACGCTCGTGGAATCAGTTTTGTTGTTGCTGTCCTTGACATAGACTTGCGTGCCTATACCAAGCTTGGAACCCACAAAACAACTGGTACCGGACGGAGAATTATTACTACAGAGCGTAGATCCACCTGATTGGTATACGGTGAACGGCCCATTGCCTCCCGACCATGTAAAACGGGTTTGATTGCCTACCACCTTGGCGCTCTCGAATGAAAGGCCGGAGCCACTGTCGGCTTGACTGGTAAAGTTCGCGCTATCCGTCGCCTGGTATAGGACGCTGTCGATTACCTGGGCGGTAATGACGGTGTCGCCACTGGATGTGGGCATATAGACAAATGACACGGAGCTCGGAGAATCACTGACCGAGATTGATTTTACGGTTTGACCGCCAATCATGAAGTTTACTGTGCCGGGAAAATCTGAGCGTGCTGAATCCGAAAGCGGATGTGTCCCGGCAGTCACCGTCGCCGTGATAGTGCATCCACCGTCGCCGGCGTCACAGGTAGATGGTGCGGTTACGGTAATAGAGGGTGGCGTGTCGCTACAATTGTGGACGTCATCAGTGGCTTTGGATGTCGAAGCATTGGATGAATTGCTGGAACTCGGAGAGCCGCCGTTCCACAAGTCGACGTTCCAGGTGGCGGCATTGCTGTTGCCTAGGGTTTGCCGGGCCAGTTCAGGGGTACAGCTGGTAGCGATTTTGCCGGTAACCTTGTCGGTTGTTTGAGTGGTGGTCGTTTTTGAGCTTGGGTTGTACCACGACGGAAAAAGATCAGTGCTTGAGCTGGGTACGATCTCGCCCAGGCGTGATACTTTGCTGCGGACGACATAAGCCTGAGCTGTTTTGATGTCTTGAGGCTTCTCCCAAGCGACGGGCTTGAGGTCGGCATGTGCGGCTTCCATCCAGCCGCGTGTGACCGGCGAGGTGAGCTGCTCCATTGAGCTGTTTAGGGTTACGTGCCGGGTGTGGTGGCCAACCCAGGTGACAACAGCGTATTTGGTTGACCACGAAGTCATGAGGCCGTCGTAGCCGTCGTTGGTGGTACCGGTTTTGACGGCAAACTTCCAGCCGTTTTTCTGGTTCTGGAATTTGTAGCTTGCCGGGAGATAGCTGGCATTGGGATCAGAAGCCATATCATTGACGATGTATGCCGTGTCGGCCTTGATGACTTGTTTGGATTTAGGCTGTTTGAACTCATCGACGGTTTTGCCGGCAGAGTCAGTGATTTTGAGTATATAGGTGCGTGGAATAGCCTGGCCCAGGCGAGCGAGCGTTGACAGTCCATTTACGTGATCGTCGAGATGCAGAAAGGCCCCATCGCCGATAGCCGAAGCACCATAACACTGGGTTTTTTGAGTGAGCGCTTCGTCAGAGTAGCAGTTATACGCGTTGCCCTTGATATAAGGATTTGCCATCATCGCCGAAGCTGTACTGATCGTCTTGTTGATGGAATTGACTTTGCCGTTGCTGTTATCGTTGGGGACGGCCGACAGCATAGCTTTGACGGCTGGAACGTTTCGCGAGCCGCCGAGTGCATAACGCAAAGTGATCGGGCCGGGGAATCCGAAGTCGTAGTCTTGTAAACAGTTGCCGGGGTTGTTTTTGTTTACCCGATTCTGAGTGCAAGGGTATCCGGGAAGTGCTCCCTTGGTATCGTAGAGTACCGAGCCAGCGCCAACATTGGTGTTGTTGTCTATGAATGCCGCATAATCATACGGCTTGAAGCTTGAGCCGGGGGGCAATAGGATGCCGGACGCGAAGTTATTTTGGCCATAATCCGGGTTGCTGAAATCAATACCACCCACCGATGCCACAATCTGGCCTGTCTGGACATCTTCGGCGACAAAGGCTTCATTATCGGCACCGGCACGTTTGATGTTGGCCAGATTCTTCTGGACAAGGTCTTCAGCGGTATCTTGGAGTTTGACATCCATGGTGGTTACGACCTTCCAGCCGCCGCGATTGACGGTAGCGGCGCCATACTTCTGCTCAAGTTGTTTTTTGGCCGAAAGTACAAAATACGGCGACTTGATGCCCTCGTACTTGGGGGTCATTGGCTTCACCTGAGCTAGAATGTCTACCTTTTTGGCGTCTTCGGCTTCCTGCTTGGTTATCATGCCCTGATTGGCCATTTGGTCGAGGATATATTGCTGGCGGCCGAGCAAGGCTTCGCGATCAAATAAGCTGTCGGTAGCCGAGGGATTCCATTGAGGGTCAGAATAGGGTGAGTAGGCCGTAGGAGCCTTAGGAATGGAGGCTAGCATGGCCGCTTGGGGCAGCGTTAGGTTTTTGGCGGTTGTGCCGAAGTAATCGCGAGCTGCAGATTCAACCCCATATTCCACGCCACCGTATGGAGCAAGGTTGAGATAGCCATTGAGGATATCAGCCTTGCTGTATTCGCGCTCCAGTTCTATGGCCAGAATAAGCTCCTTGACCTTGCGAGTATAGGTACGCTCCTCCGTCCAGTCCTGATCGAGCTTGACGAGCTGTTGAGTGATTGTCGAACCACCCTGACGCTGGCCTCCGGTCAGGTCGGTGAATACGGCACGGGCGATACCCTGCACGTCGAAAGCGCCGTGTCTGTAGAAATTTTTGTCCTCAATGGAGACGGTGGCTTTGCGCATATAGTCGCTGATTTGATCACCTGGGACGGGAACACGTTTGACAGCACTATAATCCTGCCAGAGTACCGTTTCGCCGGTGCGGTCGTAGTAGGTAATGCTGCCGCCCAGCTTGTCTCCGGAGAGGTCTTTGATCTTCGGCAGATCTTTGCGGAAATAGGCGAATACACCGACCGCTAAGAAGAAGCAAACAATAATGGCAACGCCGGCGATCTTAAGGGCCATGAGGGCGCCTTCGCGGCTGAACCAGTATTTGAAGAAACGCTTGGGGTGGAGACGATACAGGGTACGCTTTATTGGGTTCTTGGGAAGTGTGCTGAGGTAAGCGGCTTTGGCGGCCGCCTTTTGACTCTTGCGAGCCTTGGCTCGTTCGCCGATGCTCTGGTGGAGCTTTATTGACTGGCCACTCTTGGTAGTGTAGGTATTTTTGGGTCTGCGTCGTCCCTGGCCTCCATTTGATTGGCCGGGATGCCCACCTTTATTCAGCTCGCTCATTGGTATGTTTTAACTCCATTGTTGCAACATTATTCTTTTCCAGTATAGCAAACCATAACTGAAAATGGCCTATAGTTTGTAGCATTACGTGCGGGCCCTACATCTGTTATACTTCGTACATGACATTATCCGAAGAACTTACGTGGCGTGGCTTCGTCAACCAAACGACATTCAAAGATATCACAATACTTGATAATGAACCGCTGACTTTCTATTTCGGCGTTGATCCGAGTGCTTCTTCGATGCAAGTCGGTAATTTGGCGGCCGCCATGATGGTAAAACATTTTATGAAGCATGGTCACAAAGCAGTATTGCTCGTTGGCGGCGCGACCGGACTGATCGGTGATCCTGACGGCAAGGCCGAAGAGCGCACCCTTAAATCAATGGAAGAAATTAACGCCAATAAACAAGCAATCGCCGCCCAGTACCGTAGTTTGTTTGAGGGCATGGATTTTCGGGTCGTTGATAATTATGACTGGTTCAGGGACATGGGCTATCTGCAATTTCTGCGCGAAGTCGGCAAACACGTACCAATGCGGCAAATGATGCAGCGCGAGTTCGTGCAATCTCGCCTCAGCGAAGATGGAGCCGGTATCAGCTATGCCGAGTTTAGCTACGTATTGATTCAGGGATATGACTTTTTGCATCTGTACCGCGAATATGGCGTAACGCTGCAACTCTGCGGTTCGGATCAGTGGGGCAATTCGATTGCCGGCGTAGAGCTGATTCGCCGTTTGACCGGCGCCGAGGCACATGTTTGGTCAACACCGCTGATTATTAATAAATCGACGGGCAAGAAATTTGGGAAGAGTGAAGGGGGGGCTGTCTGGCTTGATCCGGCCCGGACATCTCCAACGCAGTTCTATCAATTCTGGATTAATGCTGACGACGAGGGCGTGGAAGACTATCTCAAGACATTTACTGAACTTGACAAGGCTGAAGTTGACCATATTATGTCCGAGCACCGTGAAAACCCGGGTGCTCGTCAGGCGCAAACTCATTTGGCGCGAGCGGTCACGGCGCTTGTACACGGCGATGAGCAAATGCGGCAGGCAGAACTTGTGACGAGCTTTTTGACCGGCAAAAGACCAATAGCCGAAGTTGACGAAGTAACGCTAGCTGTTGTTCGTCAGGAGCTGGCCGATGTGATAACCTCCGAAACCGGATCGGTCCTTCAGGCGCTCGTTGACGGGGGGCTGGCTGAGTCCGTTTCTGATGCCCGACGGCTTCTGAAAGGTAATGCGATATCGATCGATGGCATTAAGATAGCCCGTGAAAACTTCGAGGCTGGAGATTTTCACGGCGGTCGTCTTATGCTCAAAAAGGGTAAGAAGTTCAAAGATACCATTCTCGTCGAGCTCGGATGATATACTGAATCAATATGACAAAGCAAACGACAACTTCGCAATCTTCAAACAGTCCCAAACATAAACGCGCTGATCAGTACAATGACCCGACCCATAACTATCTGAAGTATTGGGATGGTCGGGATTATGAGCATGCCGCCGAAGAGATGGCGATAAAGCGCCTGTTGGATGGCAAAACATTCAATCATGCTGTTGATGTTGGCGGTGGTTACGGCCGGTTGTGTGTGTTGCTCGAAAAATACGCCGACAAGGTAACCCTCGCCGAACCGAGCCAGCAGCAGCTCGATATCGCAGCCGAGTTCCTCAAAGATCATCCGGCAGTTGATCGTATGCTGCTCCAGGCAGAAGATTTGAAATTTGCGGATGGTTCGATTGATCTTTTGACGATGATTAGGGTTATGCATCATTTGCCAGAGCCCGGAGAAGTCTTTGACGAGATAGCTCGCGTATTGTCGTCCGATGGCTACGTAGTGCTCGAAGTTGCAAACTATACCCATGCACGCAATCGGGTCAAACACCTCATTAGGCGTCAGAAGATGCCTACCAAGCCCGTCGATATCCGGTCAGCCAAACACCGGAACGATGCTGAAATCGCTTTCGTGAATCATAATCCGCGTACTGTTGTTAAACAGCTGGCGCACGCCGGTCTCAAGGTGGACCGCATTTTGTCGGTATCCAATCTGCGCAGTCCAAGTCTCAAAAAAGTCGTGCCGAGGCGCGCAATGTTGGCTATCGAAGGCATTTTACAGCCCACACTGGCACGCAGCTACTTTGGCCCAAGTGTATTCTTCTTGGTTCGTAAGGCAAAGTAGTGACATTTTTGAGCTAAACTAGTAGTTACATGGTACTATCAGGGAAACTGAGCGAGCTAAAGGGTATCGGCCCAGCTGCGGTTCGTAAATTTGCTATCCTCGGTATCCAGGCCCTCAGTGATCTTATTGAGTTCTATCCACGACGGTATGATGACTATTCAAATCTAGCCAGGATTGATGCGCTACAACCGGGTCTCGTAACGGTCAAAGCTACCATTCAACAAGCCAAGGGCTCGTATGTGCGGCGTGGTATGCACATTACCGAAGCGGTGGCTTCGGATGGTACGGATAGTGTCCGGCTTGTTTGGTTTAATCAGCCATACCGTGCCGCCGCCATCAAGCCGGCGCAAGCGTACTATATATCCGGCAATTTCGAGCTGAGTAACAGGCGGCTGAGTATTCTGAATCCAGCGATTGAGCTGGTGAGCGATTTTCCGGTAAACACCGCACGGATCGTTCCGGTGTACCGTGAGACAAAGGGTCTTGGCTCACGACAGATTCGGACGGCGGTTGAGCAAGCGCTGCCTCTTATTCGTAGCTTGCCGGAAACATTACCCTCATGGTTAGTGGCTAAACACAAGCTTGTGAGTCGCGCTGAAGCGGTGGAGATGATGCACTTTCCGCATGATGTCGCGGCGCTGGAGGCGGCGCATGCCCGGCTAGGATTCGAGGAGGTGTTTGGGCTTACGTTGGCAGCACTGCGTACTAAATATCAGCTGGCGACCGAGCACGCGCCGCCAGTGCCATTCCAAGAGCAGGTTGCCCGGGATTTTGTGCGGCATTTGCCGTTCAAACTGACGGATGCGCAGCGCATGACGGTATGGCAGATTTTTCAGGATATGGGTCGGGATTTGCCCATGAACCGCCTGGTTGAGGGTGATGTCGGTTCGGGTAAGACTGTCGTTGCCGCCATGGCAGCAGCGATGGTACTGCATCATGGACATCAAGTGGCGCTGATGGCCCCGACTGAGTTGCTGGCTCGTCAGCACGCCGACACCATGCAGAGGCTGCTAGCCCCCTTGGGATACGGCGAATCAGTCGGGCTGCTGGTGGGCGGCATGACGGCCGCCCAAAAGCAAACCGTCCGGACGCATGCCGCGTCCGGAGACATCGCATGTATTATTGGCACTCACGCGCTCATCCAGGATAGCGTTGATATGTCGCGCCTTGAGTTGGTCGTCATCGACGAGCAGCATCGGTTTGGCGTGTGGCAGCGTGCGGCTCTTCAGGTTAAAGCTGGTCATATGCCGCATGTCCTGAGTCTGACGGCGACACCAATTCCGCGGTCGCTGGCATTGACGCTATATGGTGAGTTGGATATCTCTATCCTTGCCGGCAAGCCGGCCGGCCGCAGCGAAATAATGACCGAGATCGTTTCTCCTAACTCGCGTGCCCAGTTGTACGCTCAAATTGACACCGAGCTGGCGGCCGGCCGGCAAATGTTCGTGGTGTGTCCACTGATAACCGAATCCTCAAACGAGGTCGTTGGCGGAACTGACAACTCTGGTGGTGTTAAAAAGTCACCGGCCTCTGCTGAAGAGGTGTACGAGGCGCTCGGCAAGAAGGACTTCAGGCACCGCCGGGTCGGTCTGCTGCACGGCAAAATGAAACCAGCCGACAAAAATCAGATTATGCAACAATTCGTAGCTCACGAAATTGATATTTTAGTATCGACGACGGTGATTGAGGTAGGCGTGGATGTTCCTAATGCATCGATAATGCTTATCGAGGGCGCGGAGCGGTTTGGGCTGGCTCAGATTCATCAATTACGGGGTCGAGTTGGACGCGGACAGCACCAAGGCTATTGTTACCTGATGACGACTGATTCGAGCACGCCGAGCCGGCGGCTTCGGGCTCTCGAAAGCTCGACGGACGGATTCAAACTTGCGGAGCTGGATCTGGAACTTCGAGGACCGGGTGCTATTTATGGTACGATGCAGCACGGCGCGCTCGATCTGAGGATTGCCTCGTTGACGGATACGAAATTGATTGCGGCCGCACGGCAATCGGCCCAGGAGTTTATTGATCGGGGTGAAGATTTGTTACAATATGACTATCTAAAAAGGCAAATCGATCGCTTTAGTGCCGTCACCAACCTTAATTAATCATGTATTCAGTATTTTTTCATGCTCATCAGAAGCTTGACCGCGTGGCTTTTCGTCATCTGCACCGGCTGATTGAAGACGATGTATTTTTCCCTAGTCTCAGGCGTATTTTGTATTTTGAAGGACAGCGCGGTCCGGACTCGACAAACCTCAAGAACAATATCAATGTCGAGCAGCCGTGGCATTTTATCGATCCGTTCGACGCTGAAGATACCGGTTTGTTCAAAATCATTGATGGTCATTATGGCAGGTTGGTGGAAGCCCTGATGGCTGAAGATAAGATGGAGGCGGCCTACGAAGCTTCGTGGCTGGCCCACGCGCTGGTAGATGGCCTGACGCCGGCTCACCATTACCCGTACGAGCAAGAGATGCAGGAACTGCGTGGTGGTGTGTCCAGGCATGAACGCAAGGGGCTTATTGGCTGGATGTACGTCCATGGCGACAATCGCCGCGATTCACTGAAGCGAAGTTTGCAACTGATTGGCCCCAAGGGACTACTCACGACTCACACGCTGTTCGAGGGTGGGGCATTTAGCCTGATTGCGCCGCTGCGCCTGAATGATGCTTTGCCGTCTCGTGATGAATTGATTGCGGTGCGCGAGCTTGGGCTCAACCAGATATTTCTGCGCTATGCCCGGGAAGTGGCCAGTCACGATTTGTACCGCCGATTTTACGAAAAAGGCTGGACTCCGCGCTTGGCGCGCGATGTGCGTACTGAGATGGCGCCCCGGATGGTGATGATCGTAACCCTGGCTTGGTACTCGGCGCTGTGTGATGCTCATTTGATCGCGGAGCCGGTGTAACGCATGCCCGACGAACGAGGTTCGTCATGCGCGTGATAGCCGGCTTGCTTGGTGGGCGTAGCTTTGATTCCCCGAAGGGGCACCGAACTCATCCGATGAGCGACAAGATCAGAGGTGCGATTTTTAATATGCTTGGCGACCTGGATGGGCTGCGGCTCCTGGACGCATATGCGGGCAGTGGGGCACTCGCGATCGAAGCGGTCAGCAGAGGCGCGCTGTATGTGGTCGCCGTCGACAGCGATAAGACGGCGTATCGGACAATCCTACGTAACGTCCAGGCGCTCGGTATCGGGGCGCGTGTACATGCGATGCGGCAGAATGTCGCTACCTGGTCCCACGAGCATGAGCACGAATTATTTGACATTGTGATAGCTGATCCGCCGTATGATGACGTCAGGCTGGCGTATATCGAACTGCTGACGAATCATGTGAAACCACGGGGTTTGCTGGTGTTGTCGTGGCCCGGAGGTATTATGCCCCCTGATGCTGGGGCCTGGGGCTTTGAACAGGTTGTTCATAAAACGTATGGTGACGCACAGCTGGTAATTTACGAGCGCAGCTTATAGAATTCTTTACTGGAGCCCCTGATTGGCATGGGCCGGACTAGGTGGTAGGTTTCCTCGGTTCCGTGGTTTTGAGCGTTCTGATTTCCTCGTAACGAAGCGCTGGTACGAATATGAAGATCAGGCCTACTGCAAGTCCTAGAATATAACCGATGGCCGGAATCGAGCTTACGAAGCTGCTTGCCATACTGAAACCAATCA
Organism: Saccharimonadales bacterium (SeqCode); assembly: GCA_039809165.1. GTDB lineage: Bacteria > Patescibacteriota > Saccharimonadia > Saccharimonadales > UBA4665 > UBA4665. Next base: position 20,925 of record JBDHUK010000001.1, read on the forward strand.
ATAGCCCGATGACGCCCCAGATGTACCCGGCATTAGGCAGGGAATCGGCGCGGCTTTTTTTGAGGGCCTGAATGGGACCGAGTTTTTGGTCGACCACATAATATTGAGCCAAGAAAAAGCTGCGTAGCAAAAAGAGGCCGGGCACGATAAACAAGACGAAGCCGCCGATGATAGCGAACTCCATAATGATGATCATGACGATGAGCGGCAGAAGGCGCTTAATGCCTATCTTGAAGCAATCAAGAGCCTCCGGCGATTTGCCGCGGATGGCCTGAAGCTGCATAACCAGCGCAGCCGGGGTGGTGAGTAGCGATAAGATTGCACCCACAAGTATAACCACGAGCCCGACGCTGGCTTGCTGATCCCAGATTATGGTACTGTTTGGCTGCACGATATGGCGCATGAGCGTGCTGCCGACCCCTACGATCAGGCCTGGGAGGAAAATGAGATAAAAAGCAGGCCAGATATTCTGACGGAGTAGCGCGAAGCTCTTGCCGACGAGGTCGAATGAGGGCGTCAGTGGATAGTCGGTGCGAAAAAGTTTCATATTTTAATAGTCGCTGGTGGAGTGGTGGTTTGTCAACAGTGAGCTGTATTTGTATAATAGAGCAAGTATCCGACAGATATGGGGATGTGGTGAAATTGGTATACACGCATGCCTTAGGAGCATGTGCCGTAAGGCGTGAAGGTTCAAGTCCTTTCATCCCCACCACATTGTAACTTTGAGGTTGCGAAGCAACCAGTTGAGTAGCTAGTTCTGGCTCAGCTACGGCTCTGGTTGGGTATGTTGTAGCTTTGCGACAATCCGGCTAATTGTTAAGAGATATTATAGAGCCATTTGGGTTTGGTACTGGAGCAATAGGCTGGTCGACCGTACGGCAAGTTTCTGAAAACTCCTTGTAAACTTTTCCACCACCAGGGGTGTTGCAAACAAATGAATATTGGGTACCAATTTGTTCCCATGTGCCACTCGGAGTTACTGCCCATATTGCCGAGGAGCCAGTACCTGGACAATTCTCCGTTGGTACTTGCACGCCGCCATTCTCGACTCCACCATAAACGTTTACTACGCTGAGCTTGCTAACGCTATAGATATTAATACAGCCGTACTTATCCGGCTTATTATTCTTGAGCGTATCAAGCATATACGTCCGAAAACTCTCTGGCACATAACTAGGCAATTTACTTATGTCTGCTTCTGTTTGAAGTTTTATATCTACTTCATGAATAGCAGTGTCAATTTGCTTCGGTGTTTCGTTGGTACTTTGAGTAGATTTTTGTTCCGTATTTTTTTGAGTCGTTTGTTGTGTGTTAGTCGTCTTACTAGCACCACCATCTTTGGCCTTTTGTCTATCAATGAAGAGCCAACCAACAACAACTATCAAACCGATAACAATCACTATTAACAGTATCTCCAGTACCCCAAATCCTTTTTCGTTTTTTCTCATTATTGCGCACCCTTTCTTTTACGGTTGATGTTAATACTTAAGCTTATTGTACGACAGTGGTAAGTTTTACGAACCAAAAAGCCCGGCCTGCGCTGCTAGGGAGCTTGCAGCTTAGCATTTTTCTTGGAAGTAGGTTCGAGCCTCGTTGTAGATAGACACCACAGAGTTGCTATTGACGTGTGTGATATAATGTAGTTATGTCTAGAGTACGAAAGCATCATTTGCATATTCGGCCGGAGCTTGTCGGTTAGTTTGATGTGCTTTTGCCTCAACGAACGCCGGACAAGCTCCGGCGTTTTGTTTTACTTAAATAATGCACGCAAAATCTTACCAATTCCGATAAGGAGCATCATCCGCAATTTGGGCTGGATGCCGCTCTGGGGATCAATTCGTTCCCGGATCTAGCCAAAGCTGTTAAAATAACTGTAAGAAATTAGGAACTCTGCACTATGGCACTCTCCACGCAACCCTACAAAGGCGCTCGTGACTTCTATCCAGAAGACAAGCGCAAACAAAAGTATATGTTTAATGTTATCCGTCGTACAGTTGAAAAGTTCGGCTATGAAGAATACGATGCGCCAGTGCTGGAACCGCTGGAACTGTACCTGGCCAAAACCGGCGAAGAAATCGTCAACGAGCAGACCTACGCCTTTACCGACCAGGGCGGTCGCCAAGTGGCGATCCGCCCCGAAATGACGCCGACGGTCAGCCGGATGGTGGCCGCCCGGCGCCAGGAGCTGGCGTATCCGCTCCGCTGGTACAGTATACCCAACCTCTGGCGCTACGAGCGCCCACAGCGCGGCCGGCTGCGCGAGCATTGGCAGCTGAACGTTGATGTCTTTGGGGTACCCGGCATCGAGGCGGAGTACGAGATCATCCAGGTGGCTGACGGTATATTGCAGGCCTTTAAGGCTCGGCGCAGCATGTATGTCATTAAACTGGGCAGCCGTACGCTCAGTGATTATATGCTTCGCGACCACCTTGGATTGGACGAAGTGCAGGCGTACAGCATGAGCAAGCTTATCGACCGGATGCACAAAATAGAGCATGCTGAGTTTTTGAGCCGAGCTGACGCGCTTTGTTCGCAGAGCCAGCGCGAGCAAGGAGTGGTGGGACGCCTGCTAGCGATTCTGAAAACTGAGAATTTTGAGTCATTACCTCCGGAGTTGCAAAATCATCCATCTGTCGGGGCGCTTAAATACACGATGCATCTGCTTGCCGAGGCTGGTATTACCAATGTGGTGTTTGACCCTACTCTGATGCGCGGCTTTGATTACTACACGGACATTATTTTTGAGATTTTTGACACCCACTCTGAAAACAATCGTTCAATGCTTGGCGGTGGCCGGTACGATGGACTGGTCGGACTGTTTGGCGTGGAACCGGTGCCGACGGTTGGATTCGGGTTCGGTGATGTAACGCTCGCCAATTTTCTTGAACTGCATAATCTATGGCCATCGGTACGCACCGAGACTGATGCGTATGTAGTCCTGATTGGTGATGTATTTACAAAAGCCCAGAAACCACTGGCCGAGTTCAGGGCGGCCGGGCTGAACCTGGCGCTGGACGTTACTGGCCGCAAGATTGGCACGCAGTTCCAGACGGCCGAAAAGAAGGGTATTGGTTACGTGTTGATTGTCGGTGGTGACGAAATCGAGAGTGGACAGTTTACTGTCAAGAACCTGAGTACCGGTGTCGAAGAGAAGCACGGTATCCATCGTATTGTGAGCATCATCAAAGACCATCGCCGCGTCGATCACGACGACATTGAGTAAGTCTCTTTCGCCGGCAAAGCGTTAACGTATATAAAAACGTAAAACCGGTGAGTAGTCAAACTAGGTCAAACCTGCTACAATATCACCTTATGCAAGTACAAAAGACTCAACTCACCGATACCACTATCAAGCTGGGCATCAGCGGCGATGAAGCACGCCTGCTCAGCATCAAGAAGCATGTGCTGGGCGAACTCAAGGACAAGGTTAAACTGCCTGGCTTTCGTTCGGGCAAGGTTCCCGAAGAACTGGTCGAAAAGAACCTCGATCCGGCTGTGCTTCAGAATGAGTTTCTCGACCATGCCCTGAACACGCTCTACGGCGAGGCGCTTGATCAAGAGGGAGTGCGCCCCGTGTCGCAACCTCAGGTGGAGATTAAGAAATTCGTGCCGTTTACCACTCTCGAATTTGATGCGGAGCTGGAGGTGATCGGAGATGTGGTGTTACCGGACTACACCAAGATTTCCGTACCGCGCAAGAAGATTGATGTGTCGGCTCAGGATGTCGACGAGGTAGTCGAGAATCTGCGCCTGCGCATGGCCGAGAAGAAGCCGGTTGACCGGGCTGCTCGAGCAAAAGACGAAGTATGGATTGATTTCGTAGGTCGTGATGCCAAAACCGACGAGCCCATCAAGGGCGGCGATGGCAAAGATTACCCACTCGCGCTTGGCAGTAATACCTTTATTCCTGGCTTTGAGGATAATCTTATTGGCGTTAAAGCCGGCGAAGAGCGTGAATTTACTTTGGAATTCCCCAAAGATTATGGAGTCAAGGCGCTTGCCGGCCGAAAAGCGATTTTTAAGGTCACGACAACCAAAATCAACGAGGTCATCCTGCCTAAGATCGACGACGGGTTTGCTGCTCAGGCTGGTCCGTTCAAATCCCTTGCTGAACTTAAAGCGGACATCAAATCTCAAATCCAATCTGAGCGCGACTATCAAAACCAGCGTGAGTACGAAAGCGACCTATTGAGCGCTATTGCCGACAAGACCAAGGCCGCGATTCCCAAGAGCCTGGTTGAAGACGAACTTGACCGCGTAGAGCGCGAGGAGCGTCAAAATCTGACGTATCGTGGTCAAACCTGGGAAGAACACCTGGCAAGCGAAGGCGTTACGGCCGAAGAACACCGCAATAACAACCGTGCCGGCGCTGAGCTGCGCGTGAAGGTCGGCCTCATCCTTGCCGAAATTGCCGATGATCTTAAGGTGCAGATCACTCCCGAAGAAGTTGATACGCAGATTGTGCTGCTCAAGGGCGAATACCAGGACCCGGCAATGCAGGCAGAGCTGGATAAGCGTGAAAATCGCCGTGATATTGCCTCCAGGATGCTGACCGAAAAAACAATCGCCCAACTGATTGAGGTTTCGGAGAAAACTGCAAAAACTACCAAGACTGCAAAAAAATAGAATAATCTTCAGTCAGGCAATTAGCACTCTTGATTATCGAGTGCTAATTTACTATAATCTATACAGTAAAAGCAGTGAGTGAGGTGTAGTATGACGATGATAAACCCAACTGATAATGTATTAATCCCTACCGTAGTGGAGAGCGAAGGCCGCTATGAGCGCGCCTATGATATTTATTCCCGTTTGCTCAAGGAGCGGATTATTTTTCTTGGGTCGGACGTGAATGAGGCCAGTGCGAATGTGATTGTGGCACAGATGCTGTTTTTGCAGGCCGAAGATCCAACCAAGGACATCTTTTTCTATATCAACAGTCCGGGCGGCAGTGTGTACGATGCCCTAGCCATCTATGACACGATGGAGTTCTTGACCTGTGATGTTCAGACTATTGGTATCGGCGTGCAAGCCTCGGCTGCGGCCTTCCTGCTAAGCAGCGGAGCCAAGGGCAAACGTATGGTGCTGCCACATGCCACCGTTATGATTCATCAGCCGTCCAGTGGCACTCGTGGCAAAGTGACCGATCAGGAGATCGACCTCAAAGAATCTCTGCGAATCAAGCACTTGCTCGAGGAAATTATGGCCAAGAACACTGGTCAAAAGCCTGAAAAGATCCACGACGACATGGAGCGTGACAAGTGGTTAACGGCCGAAGAAGCTTTGAAGTACGGTATTGTTGACAAGATCGTCACGAGTCCGCCTAAAGAGCAAAAGAAGTAATGTCCCAAGCTGAATGCCTCGATGCTATACCAATCCACGTCAGCGATGTGTTAGACAATGTCGACGCTCAGTGGCAGCAACATGCGCAAGCCGGGGCGGTGGCGCAACAATCTGGTGATACTCCAGCATACTACGATCGGGTTAGGGCGCAAGCCGTTTTGTTTATCCGATTACCGCGGATTCTGTGCGAAACGGTTGGCGAATCATTGCGTCGGACACATCGTGAGATTTTTGAACAAGCCGAACATTGGGCGAATGAAGCCAGGGGTGGACTGTGCGCTATGGAGCAGAATCCCGATAGCGCCCACCTTATCACGAGTTTGAATAGCGATATCGAGGGTATAGGATGCTCTGCATTGGCCTTTCTGGCGCGTCGTTATCGACCCGAATCAAATAATGCATAAATAGGATTGACATTTGCCTGGTGGTGGCGCATAGTACTATGCAAGAAGTAGTGTACGTATGGAGGTCAGCACATTGCAATGTATTTTGACAATTAATGATTAATTGTCAGAGAATAGTATGCGGATCGCAATGTGCTGACCCAAAAACACCTCACGTAGTGTAACCTTCGCGCGATTTAAACCTCACAAATTAACCTTGGTAAGCAAACGGGCTTATCATCGTTTGGTCCACATAATTAAACAGCAATAAGCAGGGGGCATGTTCTAGCGTATGGCTAAGACTGACAATTCAGCAGCTAAAACTGTGAGTTCTGCTCGTGTGTATTACACGCAGCAAGACGATGCGATCGCACTACCAAGTCTGGTTGATCACCAGAACAAATCATTCCAGTGGTTTGTCGAAGAGGGTCTTGGCGAGCTTTTGGCCGAGATCAGTCCTATCGAGGACTACACGGGCGCTAAATTGTCTTTGACCTTCAAGGGCTATCATTTCGATGAGCCTAAGATGACAGAGGCGGAAGCCCATGAAAACAATGTTTCATACGATGCGCCGCTCAAGGCTATAGTCGAGCTGACTAACAAAGTTACCGGTGAAGTCAAAGAGCAGGAGATCTACCTCGGCGACTATCCATGGATGACCAAGCGAGGCACCTTTGTTATTAACGGCGCTGAGCGTGTAGTAGTAAGTCAACTGATTCGTTCGGCCGGCGTATTCTTTTCGGCTGACCAGCATGGCTCGACCAACCTGTACGGTGCCAAGGTTATTCCTGGACGTGGCGCATGGTTGGAGTTTGAAACTGCGGCCAATGGCGCCATATATGTCAAGATTGACCGCAAGCGCAAGATTGCCGTCACCACTTTGCTGCGCGCACTCGGTATGACCGAGGCCAAGATGAAGGAAGCCTTCAAACACGTTGACCAGGGCAAGCTGAGCTACGTTGAAGCCACTCTTGACAAAGATCCGGCCAAAGGTCAGAATGACGCGCTTATTGAAGTGTATCGTCGTTTGCGACCTGGCGACCTGGCGACCGTCGACAACGCACGCAGCCTGCTTGAAAATATGTTCTATAACTTCAAGCGTTTTGACTTCAGCCGCGTGGGACGCTACAAGCTTAATAAGCGCCTGGGCATGGATGTGCCGAACACGACTGAAAACCGCGTCATGCGGCTTGATGACCTCGTGGCCATCATTAGTGAAATTATCCGTTTGAACAATACTCAGGAACCGGCTGATGACATCGACTCGCTGGCTAACCGCCGTGTCAAGTTGGTCGGTGAGCTGGTGCAGCGTCAGTTCCGCATTGGTCTGCTGCGCATGGAGCGCAACACCAAAGACCGTATGAGCATGAGCGAGATTGAAACCGTTCAGCCTGGCCAGCTCATCAACGCCCGGCCGGTTGTCGCCGCTGTCCGCGAATTCTTTGCTAGTTCCCAGCTGTCACAGTTCATGGATCAAATCAACCCACTCAGCGAATTGGCTCACAAGCGCCGTCTCAGCTCGATGGGTCCAGGCGGTCTGAGCCGCGAGCGCGCCGGCTTTGAGGTTCGAGATGCTCACGCAACGCACTACGGCCGTATCTGTGCCGTTGAGACCCCCGAAGGTGCCAACATCGGCCTGGTACTTAATTTGGCCAATTACGCCCGGATTAATGAATACGGCTTTGTCGAAACACCGTATCGCAAGGTCGTCAAAGACAACAAGGGGCGCTCAAAAGTTACGAACGAGATTGTGTACCTGGATGCTTTTGCCGAAGAGACGGCTGTCATCGCCGGCGCCGGTAGCGTGCTTGACAAGGATGGTTACTTTGCTGAGGAGCGTGTCTCGGTGCGCAACCGCTTGCGCTCAACAGAGGTCGATGCTGACGAGGTGACGCATATGGACGCCGCACGCAACCAGATCATTGGTAGTTCGGCCGGTCTGATTCCGTTTATTGAAAAGAACTATGTGTATCGCTCGCTCATGGGCAGTAACCAGCAACGCCAGGCCGTACCACTTATCCAGCCAAAGGCTCCGATTGTTGGTACTGGTCTCGAAGCTACCGCTGCCCGTAATACTGGCCAGGTTATCCTGGCCGAGGCTGACGGTGAAGTTGTCAAAGCGGAGGGTGCTGAAGTTGTCATCAAATACAAGGACGGTACCGTTAGCTATGAACCACGGCATTTCATTCGTTCTAATGAAGGTACGTCAATTAACCAGAAGGTAGTAGTCAATACTGGCGATAAGGTCAAGCAGGGCGACGTTCTTGTCGAAGGCATGTCCATCCAGGGCGGTGAACTCGCGCTGGGTAAGGATTTACTGGTTGGCTTTATGCCATGGAGCGGCTACAACTTCGAGGACGCCATCATTGTGAGTCGTCGCCTTGTCGAGGATGACACGCTGACTAGTGTGCACATTGTTGATTTCATGCTGGAAGTCCGCGAGACCAAGCTGGGCCCTGAAGTCGTGACACGCGATATCCCAAATGTCTCCGAAGACACTCTGCGCCATCTCGATGAAGACGGCATTGTCCGTATTGGCGCTGAAGTCCATGCCGGTGATATCCTTGTCGGTAAGATTACCCCCAAAGGTGAGCAGGAACTCAGCTCAGAAGAGCGCCTGCTGCGCGCTATCTTCGGCGAGAAAGCCAAAGAAGTCCGCGACACCTCGCAGCGCATGAGCAATGGCAAGCACGGCAAGGTCGTCGGCGTGAAGGTTTTTAGCCGTGAAAACGGTCACGAACTCAAGGCCGGCGTCATCATGCAAATTCAGGTATTCGTGGCTCAGATGCGCAAGATCTCTGTTGGCGACAAACTCGGTGGTCGCCATGGTAACAAGGGCGTCATTGCGCGCATTCTGCCTGTTGAAGATATGCCGTTTACCGAGGATGGCACGCCACTTGATATTTTGCTGAACCCACTGGGTGTTCCATCACGTATGAACATTGGTCAGTTGTTTGAAACTCATCTTGGCATGGCTGCCCGGGCGCTTGGTATCCACGTTGCCAGCCCATCGTTTAACGGTGTTTCGGCCGACAAGATTCAGGACCTGCTCAAAGAAGCGAAACTACCAGAAGACGGCAAACAGCAGCTCTATGATGGCCGCACTGGCGAACCGTTCAAGGAACGTACGACCGTCGGCAGTATGTATATGATCAAGCTCAACCATATGGTTGCCGACAAGATTCACGCCCGTTCGACCGGGCCGTACACTATGGTCACTCAACAGCCACTTGGCGGTAAGGCGCAAAACGGTGGCCAGCGCTTTGGTGAAATGGAAGTCTGGGCTCTCGAAGCTTATGGTGCTTCCACGACGCTTCAGGAAATGCTTACCATCAAATCCGACGATGTCTATGGCCGGTCTAAGGCTTACGAATCGATCATCAAGAAGACTGACATTGTTGGTCCAAAGGTTCCGGAGTCATTCAATGTCCTCGTCAAAGAGCTCCAAGGGCTTGGCCTGAAGGTTGACCTGGTAAATACCGAGGTCGGTCATGCTATTGACGCCGAAAGCATCCTCAGCACGAACATCAAAGACGAAGCCGAGCATACGTCCGAAGTTGAAGTTCCTCAGCCGACAGTATCGGATATTGATATGAGCGAAGATGATGTACTGGATGATTTTAGTGTTGTCGGTGTTGATGATGACCTTGATGACGCTGTAGCAGTCGGCATTAGCGATGACGATGACCAAGATATTCATGTAACCGAAGAGGAGGCCTAAGATGCGTAAGTACTCATACGGCACAAGCATTTCTGACTTTACGGCCGTCCGTCTGGCCGTCGCTAGCCCCAGCGACATCCTGGAATGGAGCCACGGTGAAGTAACGAAGCCGGAAACAATCAATTACCGCACGCAGAAGCCGGAACGCGATGGTCTGTTCTGCGAGCGCATCTTTGGGCCCGTTAAGGATATCAATCCACACGATGCCAAATACAAGGGTGTTCGCTCGCGCGAAGCTGCCGTCGACAAGAATGGCGAGCTCGTCACCAAGAGTATTGTCCGCCGTGAACGTATGGGCCACATCCAGCTGGCCGTACCAGTGGCGCACATCTGGTTCCTTCGTGGTACTCCGAGCGCCATCGGCTTGCTGCTTGGTATGACTGTTAAGAACTTGGAGCGTGTAGCATACTTTGCCAGCTATGTCGTCAAAGATGTCGATACCAAGAAACGTGACCAGATGCTGGCCGACAAAGAGGCGGAATTTGCAGCCGCCCAGGAAGCCATCAAGCTTCGCTATGAGGCCGAAGCCGCCAAAGAGGATGCGAACGTCAAGGCGTTGGCTGAAATGCAAACCAAGGAGCAAGAAGAACTACTAAGCGACTTTGAACTACTTCGGGCTCAGCTTGTTAGCCTGGAGCGCCTCAACCTGCTTAATGAAACTGACTACCGGGCCTTGCCTGATGAACTGCAAGACCTTATCAAGGTTGGCATGGGTGGCGCGGCTCTCAAAGAACTGCTTGACACTATCGATCTTAAGGAATTGATCGAGAAGCTCACAGCTGAAGCCGAGGAGGCTAAGGGTCAGCGCAAGAAGAAGCTCATGAAGCGTCTGCGCCTGCTAGAGAGCATGGAACGGGCTGGCATCAAGCCGTCCAGTATGTGTGTTAGTGTGTTGCCGGTGATTCCTCCGGATCTGCGCCCAATGGTGCAGTTGACTGGCGGCCGCTTTGCTACAAGCGACCTCAACGACCTGTACCGCCGCGTCATCAACCGCAACAACCGCCTCAAAAAGCTGATGGACCTTAATGCGCCGGAAGTTATCCGGCGCAATGAGCAGCGCATGCTGCAGGAGGCCGTCGATGCGTTGATCGACAATAATAACGCACGCTCCGGCCGCGCCGTCGCTGCCACGGGGCAGCGCCGCCGCCTGAAATCCTTGTCTGACCTGCTGAAGGGTAAGCAAGGCCGTTTCCGCCAGAACTTGCTCGGTAAGCGCGTAGACTACTCCGGCCGTTCGGTGATCGTAGCCGGTCCGGAACTCAAGATCCACCAGTGCGGCCTGCCAAAGATGATGGCTCTTGAACTTTTCAAACCATTTGTGATCGGGGAGCTGATCGAAAATGAGCACGCTCACAACATTCGCAGTGCTACTCGCATGATCGAAACCGGCGATACTGCTGTCTGGGATGCGCTCGATGAAGTCATCAAGGGCAAATATGTGCTCCTCAACCGGGCACCGTCGCTGCACCGTCTGTCAATTCAGGCTTTCCAGCCGGTACTGCGCGAAGGCCGGGCTATCCAGCTGCACCCACTCGTTTGTAAGGGCTTCAACGCCGACTTCGATGGTGACCAGATGGCTGTCCACTTGCCACTTTCCAAGGAAGCTCAAGAAGAAGCTCGTGAAATCATGGCTGCCAACAAAAACTTGCTCAAGCCGGCCGATGGTTCGCCTATCCTGCACGTTGAGCAGGATATTGTCCTCGGATGTTACTACCTGACCTACGACAAGCCGGGGGCTTCGGAAAAGCCTGCCGCGTATAGCGGTGTTGACGAAGCGTTGCTCGCGCTCGATGAAGGCACCCTCAAGCTTCAAGACAAGATTCGCGTACCGTTCCGAGGAGAAGTCCGCGAGACGACGCTGGGCCGCGTGCTGTTCAATGAGACCTTCCCCGAAGATTTCCCGTTCCAGGACGATCCCATGACCAAGAAGAAGCTTCAGAAAGTACTGGCTCAGGCATACGCTATGTATGGCCAGGAAATCACTGCCGCGCTTGCTGACAGCCTCAAAGACCTCGGCTTCGCGTATGCGACTACCTCTGGTCTGAGTATGGGAATGGGTGACTTCCAGGGTATCGAGGGCTT
>JBDHUK010000002.1:0-30734 GCA_039809165.1 Saccharimonadales bacterium (SeqCode)
CGGCGTTCGCTGCAACTCCTCTGGGCCTATAAAAAAGTTTTTATTCGGCTTCTGTTGTTGTATGTGGTGCTGTCGCTGGTGTTTGTACAAAGCGTAGCTGGCACATTGAATGTCGGAGGACTGCAGAGTTTGCTCGAACAGAGTAAAGACCGCGTAAGCGATGCGTTGCTGACTTCGCAGTGGCTATTGACTGGTGGCGGTGCGACTCAAAATACGCTGGCTAGTTCGTATGCAGTTATCTTGATCGTGGTGATGAGCATGGCGATTATCTGGGCGCTTCGTCAGGCGGCATCAGGCGAACGGTTTAGGATGAGGGATGCATTTTATCGAGGCATGTATCCGCTCGTGCCAGCGGTGCTCGTCGCACTTTGGGGACTCGTGATGCTGCTGCCGATGTACCTTGGGTTTAGTATTTTTAATTTGGCGGTTAATTTCGGGTTTGCCGATTCGCCTTTCGCGAAAGCTTTATGGGGGGTTCCGGTGTTCGGGCTGAGCGTGCTTAGTCTGTGGCTCGTGGTACCGGTGGTGATTGCGCTGTATATAGTGACCGTGCCGGATGTTGAGCCACGCGAGGCACTACAGGCAGGAAGGGACTTGGTTCGATATACTCGCTGGCTGGTGCTCCGTAAGATGTTGTACCTGACTGCCGCACTGCTTGGTTTTGGAGTGGTATGTATGATTGTGTGTGTGCTTTTCTTTCATTTATTCGCACCGTGGTTCCTGTTCCTGTATGGTGCCGTCGCGCTATTGATTATTCACGCCTATCTGTATAGCCTGTACCGGGAGCTGCTGGCGTGAATTCATCCAAGGTTCTGCCAAAAAAAGAGGCAGCAGAGCGGATCGGCAAATTGCGCGATCTTATCAACGACTATCGTTACCACTATCATGTGTTGGATGTGTCGACGATGAGCGAGGCCGCCGCCGATAGTCTTAAACATGAACTGGACCAATTGGAGGCGGCTTATCCGGATTTGATTACGCCCGATTCTCCAACGCAGCGTGTGGCCGGGGCAGTGTTGTCTAAGTTTGAATCGGTTGCGCATAGCTCGCGGATGCTCAGCCTGAACGACGTATTTAATGATGATGAAATCGTCGCCTGGGAACAACGTATCGAAAAACTGGTGGGCAATGACACGCGGCTGGAGTACTTTGCGGATATCAAGATGGACGGGCTGGCCTGTGCGCTTCGTTACCATGATGGAATGTTGCATTTGGCAATTACACGCGGCGACGGCTTCATGGGTGAAGACGTGACGGCAAACGTCCGGACGATTGACAGCGTACCGCTACGGCTGCGTCATGCGGCCGGGTATGAGCACTTCCTGTCCGGTAAGACCGAGATTCGGGGCGAAATCGTCATGTACAAAGACGATTTCGCTGCCCTGAATGCGGCACGAGCCGCCGAAGGCAAGCCGCTGTATGCCAATCCGCGCAATACGGCAGCCGGCACCATCCGACAGCTGGACACGCGGTTGGTGGCGGCTCGAAAATTGCACTTCAGGGCCTATGATCTGCGCCGCGAAAATCCGGCTGAAGTACCCACTTTTTCATATGCGTACGAAACGCTTCGCGCGCTTGGATTTTTGGCTAATCCTAAGGCCCGGGCAATGAGCTCGCTGGCTGAAACATTACAGTTTGTCCATAGCTGGGATGAGAAACGCCAAGCGTTGCCGTTCAATACCGACGGGCTGGTCGTTAAGGTGAACGATCGGGCGCTCTATGAGCGTCTTGGTGTGGTGGGCAAGGCGCCGCGTGGCGCCGTAGCCTACAAATATGCCGCCGAACAAGCCACGACCAAAGTTAAGGACATTTTTCTTTCGATCGGCCGCACTGGTGCGGCCACGCCGGTAGCCATGCTTGAGCCTGTTGTGATAGCTGGCAGCACGGTGCAAATGGCAACCTTGCATAATGAAAGTGAAATCAAACGCAAAGATATCCGGGTCGGTGACACGGTGATCGTCCACAAAGCCGGCGATATTATTCCGGAAGTTATTAAACCACTGGTAACCTTGCGAGATGGCAGCGAGAAGCCTTTTAAGATGCCGACGGCATGTCCGGATTGCACCACCAAGCTTGTCAAAATAAAAGCCGAAGATGCCGCCTGGCGCTGCCCGAATGAGCATTGTCCGTCACGCGCCTGGAAACGGATCGAGCACTTTGCCTCGAAGGCGGCACTTGATATCGAAGGGCTTGGCGAAAAAAATGTGATTGCGCTCCTCGATGCTGATTTTATCAAGGATCCGGCGGATATTTTTGTTCTTACTGTCGAACAAGTACTGACATTGGATAGATTTGCCGATGTCTCGGCTAATAAACTGGTGGCCGCTATTCATGAAAAGACCAATCCGCCGCTGGCCCGTTTTATCTACGGACTCGGTATCCGGCACGTTGGCGTGCAAACGGCGATTGATCTGGCGAACCATTTTCGCACTCTTGAAGCGCTTCAGGCGGCTACTATTGATGAACTACATGAGATTGAAGGTGTTGGTGAAGTAGTTGCTGAATCTGTAGTGGAGTGGTTTGCCGAACCGTCTAATCAGGGGATACTCAAAAAATTCAAAACGTACGGTGTCTGGCCGGAGCCGGTCAAGCAACTCGGTGGTACATTGTCGGGCCGCAGCTTTGTGATTACTGGCGGTCTGGAGACGATGGGCCGAGATCAGGCCGCCGAGAAAATCCGTGCGCTTGGCGGCACATTTCAATCAAGTGTCGGTAAGGACACTGATTATCTGGTGGTAGGCGCAAACGTTGGAGCTTCAAAGCTAGCTAAGGCTGCTAAGTATGATACTCTGCAAATTTCTGAAACCGATCTTGTTGCAATGCTGGATGCGTAGCCCTACAAATAAGTTGACAATTGGGCGTGATGCGTTATGCTTAAGGTAATTCGTGCGCACAAAGGCGGCGCGTGAAACAAACATTTCACAAAAACAAACAGGCATGCCTGAGACAAAAATGCTTCGTCCACTCGCCGCAGGGTGGGCGCGCACGAACCCATGAAACACCACTCATTTGAGTGGTGTTTTTTACATGTATGTCTATTAGGCCACAAAAACAGGCGCAATGCGCCTGAATTTGGAAAAAAGTCTCGATATGGTGGAGATACAGGGACTCAAACCCTGGACCTCAGCGCTGCCAGCGCTGCGCTCTAATCAACTGAGCTATATCCCCAAGATCGTCAACAGAGAGATTATACTACAGGACTTGCTATAATGAAAGGCAATGGGTGCTCAAACAAAGATGTCGACGGCGGCGAAGATGACATTGCTGTTGTTGGCGGCACTTATGATAGGCGCTGGCGTGCTCGTGTATCACCGCATGACATACGGCCGTATCAGTACCGATCCTAAGGAGCTCTACGAAACGGCCTTGATTCGTAATTTATCCGAGACGGGAGTAACGTGCGCTATTACTCAGGGTGAAGAAGGGACCACTAAGGAACTGGTGGTAGCGCTTGATGTGGTCAGCAGAGTGAAGGCCCACTCGAAGCTGACCGTAAAGACGAGTGACACGACGGTGCAGACCGAAGAACTGGCGGTGGGCAAGGATGAAGATTATATACGATATGTCAAGGTTGACTCGTCGGCGGCAAATAGTGAAGGCCGTAAGATAGATTATAGTAAAATTTTGGGACAGTGGATTAAGACCGAGGGCGATGCGCCTAGGCTGTACGAACAGTCGGCGCTTGGTGGTTGTGTAGTGCCGTTCGCCAAGTTGCCGACACGCAGCCAGATGTCCTTGAGCCAGGCGATTCGGTCGAATAAGGTGTTCGTTGCCGATTTTGACAAGGTTGAAAATGGTGAGATCAACAAGGAGCCGGTCAAGATATACACGGTGAATATCGCGCCCGAAGCCTACGCGAACTACATGCAGTCGGTGGGCAAGGCGGCAGGTTTACGCCTGTTGGAAAAGGTACAATCCAGTCAGTTCGCAGATAAGAAGTCCCGTCAGGCAAGGTTCTCGGTCAGCGTCAAGACGGGGCAGCTTATGCGCATACAATTTATGGATGAATCGAGAAGCGTAACTTTTGCAAAATATGGTGAAGCTCCGACAGTAAAGAGGCCTCAGACATGGCTGACAAATGCAAAAGCCACCGAACTTATGCACCGGGTCCAATAGGACAATAAGCTCAAGCAGTATATAATACGTAGCATTATGAGCTATATTGAGGTATGAAATGAGTTCCATAAACAAGGCAGCCGGCCGCATGATGACCGCAGTTATTAATTATTATCATCCGGAATACCTGCCGTCACTGGTGTATCTCCTAGAGCGGAATGAGTATCGGATTGCTCGCTACCTCAAGGCATTCTGGACGGCCCCATCGGTTGCCGAATATGTGGGACGCCGGCCAACGCCAAATACGCGCAATAAGGCGTTGGTGTTTTTTGTGGTGCTCGGTGGATTATTACAGGCATTGGCCGGTGTAATGCTGCTTATTTTTGGCGGTTGGAATGATGTTGTCGGCAGTATTCCGATCGGACTGGCAATTGTTATCTCCTATCCAGTTGTGTGGGCGCATATGCTGGCGATGGCGTATGCAGGGCATAAGTTGCTGTGGATGCTGCTGAACCCCAAAACGGCCGGCAAGATACTCGTGTGCCGTATCCTTGAACGTCAAGTGGTGCAGCTGCGTAAAAAACACAAGATGACAGTTATCGCGGTTGTCGGCAGCGTCGGTAAGACCTCTACTAAGCTCGCAATTGCTCATACGCTTGAGGCAAGCCGTCGAGTTATATATCAAAGTGGAAATTACAATGATCGACTGACAGTTCCTCTTGTCTTGTTTGGACGCAAGTTGCCGGGGTTATTCAATGTTCCGGCGTGGCTCAGAATCTTTAGCGCCAATAAGAAGGCAATTCGTGGTGAACGCTACTACGACTTGGCCGTGCTTGAACTCGGCACCGATCATCCGGGGGATATCGCTCGCTTCGCGTATCTCAAGCCTGATATTACGGTGGTAAGTGCTGTTACCCCTGAACATATGGAATATTTTGAAACGCTGGATGCGGTTGCCAAGGAAGAACTGGCTGTGTATGCGTACTCCAAGCAGGTACTTGTGAACGCTGACGATACGCCGGAACATTATCTGAAGGGCAAAAAGGTGCTGCGTTATGGGTTGGGCAAAAAAGGCAACGATTTTTCAGCTACAGACTATAAGTCGAACGGTATAAAACCTGCGAAGGTGACTATACATCTGCAGGATGGGGTACATTTTGAGGCTCAGGCTGAAATCATCGGTGAACAAGGCGTCAAAATCGCATTGGCTGCTGCCGCAGCGGCGCAGCTCGCCGGACTTGAAAAAGCGGAGATTGAAAAAGGCCTCCGAGAGGTTAAGCCGTTCGCCGGCCGGATGCAGATCCTGCCCGGCATAAAGGATTCGACTATCATTGATGACAGTTATAATGCGAGCCCTGCGACCGTAAAGGCTGCGCTCGATGTATTGTATGCAACGACGGCGCCCCAGCGAATCGCTATCCTGGGTACTATGAATGAGCTTGGCGGCTATAGTGAACGTGCGCACGAAGAGGTGGGCAAATATTGTCGTCCCGATAAGCTTGACCTGGTGGTCACGATCGGCAAAGATGCCAGTCGCTTTTTGGCGACGGCAGCCAAGGCTATGGGGTGCAGTGTTGAGATCTGCGATAGTCCTTACGAGGCCGGCGAGATCGTAAAATCAAAATTAAAAAAGGGGACGGTAGTGTTAGTCGAAGGCTCACAGAACGGCGTGTTTGCCGAAGAATCGATTAAGACGCTGCTCGCAGATGCCGGAGATGCTAAAAAACTTGTCCGGCAATCAGATTATTGGACGCATGTAAAGCGCAAGCAATTTCCTCAAACCGTCAAGCGGTAGTATGAGATTGATCGAATATCAGTCATACTAGTATTTATGCAAGTTATCGTTAACGATCTTCTCGTACATTACGACCGGTCTGGAACAACGGGCAGGGAGATTCTTGTGATACCGGGTTGGGCGGATACTGTTCAGAGCTGGCGCGAATTTATCCGGCAATTATCCAAAGAATACACGGTAACAAGCGTTGATGTGCCAGGGTTTGGCGGTAGTGAGCCACCGCATAATGCATGGAATGTGACCGATTACGCCATGTTTATCAAAGATTTTCTTGTTAAGACTGATACAACCCCATATGCAATTGTAGGCCACTCGAATGGCGGTTCAATAGCAATCAGGCTCGCTTCTCAATTGGGTAGGGTGCGGCCGCGGCTTGTTTTGTTTGCGAGCGCAGGAGTGCGCGGCGAAAAAGACGCCAGGCGTTCGGCTCTAAGGTTTGGCACCAAAGTCGCCAAAGCATTGTCGCGGCCATTACCGAAAGCCGTGCGAAAGCGCTTGAGGGTGCAATTGTATGGGTCGGTTGGGTCGGACATGCTAGTTGCTGAGCATATGCAAGAAACCTTTAAGCGTATAGTGGCCGATGATGTCCGTGAGTCAGCAAGAAAGTTGAAGAATAAAACATTACTGATCTACGGAGAGGCGGATACACAGACACCCGTGTCGCATGGCGAAAAATTACAGGAATGCATCGGCGATTCGCGGTTGGTCGTAGTACCGGGCGCTGGACATTTCGTTCATCTTGATCAACCGGAGAGCGTGCTGCGTTTCACTAAGGAATTTCTAAAATGAGACATTTTCGGAGCCTAATCTCATACTATGATCCAAGGTTTCTGAGTACGCTTGTGTATATGCTTCAGAATACCGAATATGCGATCGGACCATATCTCCGATGGTTCTGGAGGACCGAGGATTTTTATACTGTGCGCCGACGGCGAGTGCTTGAGTTCACACTGCCCACCCGTGTACTGTTGGTGGGGTTGCGAATCGCAATTGCCGGCTATCTGACCGCCGGTTTTCTGCTGATTATTCAGGGCATGTTGGGCACTGTTAGCTATGGGATTTACTTTGGTCTTGTGATGATCATCATCTATCCGGTCTTCTGGGCTCATGTCTTGGCTGTTCCGGTTCTCGTCGGCAGGACGTTGATTATAGCTCCGCGACAGCGTAAACAAATACAGGCGTCGTCGCTCACATTTGCTTCGCATCCCGGCGTGCGAATCGCAATTGCCGGGAGTTATGGAAAGACAACTTTGAAGGAACTGTTGCGTGATGTCTTGAGTGAAGGGTTGAAAGTTGCGGCAACTCCAGCAAATAAAAATGTGGCGATATCACATGCTCGTTTTGCTGCGACATTAAACGGCGACGAAGATGTGCTCATTATCGAATATGGTGAAGGTGAGCCCGGCGATGTGGTGCGTTTTTGCAGGATTACTCATCCGACTCACGGTATTATCACCGGTCTTGCGCCGGCTCATCTCGACAGGTACAAAACACTTCAAGCCGCTGGTGATGATATTTTTGCACTTGCCACATATCTTGGCAATCAGCAAGTATTTGTTAATAGCGATTCAGAACCCCTTGCGGACTATATTATGCCAATGCATGAGGTGTACAACGAACATGGTGCACTTGGCTGGAGGGTACGTAAAGTTTTGGTTGCCCATGACGGCATTTCATTTGAATTACACAAAGACGCACATGTTATCGAACTGAAAAGCGGACTGCTTGGTCGCCACCAAGTTGGAGTTCTGAGCCTGGTAGCTGCTCTGGCAATTGAGTTCGGATTAACTATTAAACAAGTTGAGAAAGCGATAGGTGGTACGAAGCCGTTCGAGCATAGGATGGAACCGCGATATCTTGGTGATGCACTACTGATCGACGACACGTATAATGGGAACATCGAGGGCGTTCGTGTTGGCGTGCGACTTTTAGCGGATCTGGCGGCGAAACGAAAGATATATGTGACCCCAGGCCTGGTTGATCAGGGTGCCGATACTGCCTCGATTCATTCTGAGCTTGGTGGGCTTATCGCATCTGCCAAACCGGATATTGTTGTTCTCATGCAGAATTCAACCACGAAACACATCAAACGTGGGTTAATTGAAGCTGGTTATGACGGGGAGGTGCGTATTGAGCAGGATCCGCTGACCTTTTACAGTCATCTTGAGCATTTCGTGGCCGCTGGTGACGTTGTACTCATGCAGAACGATTGGACTGATAATTATGCCTAAGACTGTATAATTGGATGTATGGCGAGAAAAATAACAGTTGCCGTCATATTTGGCGGTCGTTCGGCTGAACACGATGTATCGATCGTTACCGCGCTTTCAAGTGTCATCAGGCCTCTGGAATTGTTTCAAAAATATGACATTCAGACAGTCTACGTTGCTAAAGATGGCCGGTGGTTTTGGGACGGAAAACTCAAAGACATGGCACTCTTCAGCAGTGGTAAAATTGATGACTTTACAGCATCTAACCAGCCTGCCGGCGTGGTATTTGATGGTGGTTTTACACTGACAAAGCTGGCCGGACTAAGTAAACGTCCCATTTTTCAAAAGATTGACGTTGTTTTTCCGGCGATGCATGGTACCTTTGGTGAAGACGGCTCCCTCATGGGCCTACTAGATATGGCAGGAGTGCCATATGTTGGCTCCGGGCTGAGCGCGAGCGCGGTTGCAATGGACAAGGTGCTATCCAAACAACTTGCCGTCGCCAATGACATACCAGTGACGAAATTCCTGGCTTTTACGCGCGATACGATCAAGCTTGATCTCGCTCAAGTCCTTTTCGATATTCACAAAAGGTTACACTACCCATTATTTATTAAGCCGGCCCATCTTGGTTCGAGCATTGGAATCTCTAAGGCAAAAAATGAGACCGAGCTTGCAAATGGACTTGAGGTGGCAATGCATTATGATGATAAGATTATTGTCGAGGAGGGCGTCACCGACCTGATTGAAGTCACTTTGCCGATTATAGGGAATGAAATCCTGCAACCTGGTTTGTTGGAACGACCCATGACTCATGCCGAGGATTTCTTTGACTTTGAAACAAAGTACATGCGTGGTGGTAAAAAAGGCGGTAAGATTGTCAGTAGCAAGGCCTTGGGCAATTCCGGAGGTGCTCACGGATATAGTCAGCTTCCTGCCGATTTACCCAAGCAGCTCTATGTTAGGGCCGAATCGTTAGGGCAACGAGTGTACAAAATCTTGGGTTGTAGTGGAATCGCCCGAGTTGATATGCTGATCGATAATAAGTCGAAGAACGTTTACTTCAACGAAGTAAACCCACTGCCGGGCAGCCTGTATGCTCATAACTTCCGCAAAGCAGGCATCAGTAGCATGGAAATGGTCGATCAGCTCATTGGCTACGCCCTGGAACGTCACGCGCAACGCCAGGAGTTGGCAACGACGTTCGCTACGAGTTTTTTGAAACAGTTTTAGCGTATATGAGATATTAGTTCGAGAAAAACGGAAGTGTTTGAGGGGGCCTTGTGGAGGGCCTTGATGATTGGACTGGTGGTCGGTATGATGTCCGGTGCGACAAGGCTTTTGGTGGCGTGCCACTCAAGGTCATGCATCCTGGCTATGTCGACGACAGTAATCTCGCCCACGAGAAGCTGAAAGATACAGTAACTCTCAAGCTGAGCGCCTCGATAAATAGTTGCCGAGCCGGATAGATGGTATGCTAGCTCGCAGTGTATCTTATATTCGTTGGCGATATGGGCGGCGGCCGTTTGGATTATGTATTCTCCAAGACGAACGTCAGTGGCAATGAATCCAAACATATTAATCGCTGGTTGCTTCAGGCGGCGTACGAGCAGCCACGCATCGTGGCCCGGGTTGTGAAGGGCAATAAAGATAACATTCCGGGGCTGGCTATCCCAGGCCACATCGAATGAGGTCGGGTCGAATTTGTCGGCGTAGCTTCTACCACGGGTGGTAAGCTCGTAGCCTTGTTGGCACTTTTCGATGAATCCTTCGCCAATAAGCTGTTTGAGATGGTATACAAACTGGTTGGCTTCTATGCGCTCGGGCCTGAGTTGACTATAGCGCCGGGTCGGGTGGCTGATCAATTGTGTGAGAATGTGACGCTGTATGTAGTGCACTTCCACAATATAACGGCGCTATAGGTAGCAGGGCAAGTTAAAAATATTTAACTCAAAAATATCCTATCTCGAAGCATCATATTCTGCTCGCTACTATGTGGACGGGCATAGTTAATAGGAGGTCACATTCATGGTGAAACGAGCAAGCGAAAAACAGGGTATAACTCCCCGGGTGATCTGTATCGATGGCGGACCATGTTCTGGAAAGTCAACCGTCCTGGACGCTTTGCAGGCACGCACCTATGATCGTCCGGTAGTGTTTGTGCCGGAGTTGGCGAGCGTGTTTGGTGAGGAATTGCTGGCACGAGGAACGGATTATCCGCGTTTGGCGGCGACGAGCCGCACGGAATATCTCGCCTACCAGCATCGCATTATCGGCGGTTATATTACCCGGATTGCGGCGGCCCGGGCGGAGCTTGTGGACCGTGGTGGGCTGATCGTCACTGATCGTGGTCCGGCCGGTATCGCAGCGTACGTAGAATCTCACGAGTGGCAAGGCCTGCTTGATGATTTTGGCGTAGATAGTTGTGGCATGCAGCGAAACTATGCGGATTCGGTGATCTTCCTGGATAGTTTGGCGGTCGCCAATCCTAGTTTGTATGAGCGCTTGTGCCGAAACAACGATTTACGCACTGAGACGATTCCTGAAGCGGCCCGGTTGCATCAAAGATCATTTGACTGCTGGCGAGATCACGAGGATATTCAGCGTATCGGCGGTGCGGATATGGGCCAGAAAATCAACACGGTTACGCAGTTTGTGCTCGGATCTCTCGGCTAGTTTCGTTGTGGTATAATTATGCCTATCATGGCCTATGTGTGTTCACTTTCGTTGAGCTTGCTCCCCTAGGGGGATAACTTTTCTTTTCTCTTGCACTTCAGATACAGCTAACCTGATAGGATAGAACCGATAGGACAATACAACTCATGCAACGATACAATCCCAAAGACATTGAACAAAAGTGGCAGGATAAGTGGGCCGCAGATCAGACCTACAAAGCCGCCGAAGACCCGTCCAAGCCCAAAAAATACATCCTGGAATACTTCCCGTATCCTAGTGGTGCAGCGATGCACGTCGGTCACGTCCGCAATTACACCATCGGTGATGTGATGGCCCGGTACAACCGGATGCAGGGATTTAATGTCTTACATCCGATGGGGTGGGACGGCTTTGGCTTGCCGGCCGAGAATTTTGCGATTAAGAATCAGATCAGTCCGCGTGTAGCTATCGAGCAAAACACGAAGCGTTTCAAAGAACAGCTGACCCAGATGGGCTTCAGTTACGATTGGTCGCGCGAGATCAATTCGACCGATCCCGGTTATTATCGTTGGACTCAGTGGTTCTTCCTGTTGCTGTATCGTAAGGGCCTGGCCTACCAAAAAGAAAGTCCGCAGTGGTGGTGCCCGGTTGACAAGACCGTGTTGGCAAACGAACAGGTGGAGGCCGGACTGTGTTGGCGTTGCGGCAATCGTGTCGAAAAGAAAATGCTCAAGCAGTGGTTCTTCAAGATTACGGATTATGCCGATCGGTTGTCCGATGACCTTGATAATGTCGACTGGTCGGATGCTATCAAGGCGATGCAGCGCAACTGGATTGGCAAGAGCAAGGGTGCGCAAATTGATTTTCGTATCGCAGATGATCCTCAAGAGGCGATTACGGTATTTACGACTCGTCCTGACACGCTCTACGGTGCGACATTTATGGTGCTGTCGCCCGAACATCCACTCGTTGACACTATTACAACGGAGGAGCAACGCGAAGTAGTCGCCGGCTACCAAAAAGAAGCGCAGGCCAAGAGTGATGTGGAGCGCCAAGAGACCAACCGCGAGAAAACCGGCGTGTTCACAGGGGCATATGCGATCAATCCGGCAAATAATGAGCGAATTCCAATCTGGATCGCCGATTACGTACTGATGGGTTACGGCACTGGTGCGATTATGGCGGTGCCGGCACATGACGAGCGCGATCATGCCTTTGCCCAAAAATTCAATCTACCAATTGTCCGGGTTGTAAATCCGTCCAGTATCCGAGACGACGCCAGGGAAATGACCGACTTTATCAAAAAGCGAAAAGTGGTGGCATTTGTTGAAAATGACAAAGCTGAAATTCTGACAATCAACTGGGGTAAAATGGGCGGACGCCTGACGATCGGTGGCACTCAGGAGGGTGACGAAGCACCTGAGGCAACCGCACTTCGCGAAGTGACCGAAGAGACTGGCTATGACGACCTGGAAGTGGTGGAAGTCGGCGACGAGACGTATTACTACAAATATTTTGCGTTTTCAAAACAGGAAGCGCATGAGATCGAGACGACTTTCGTGCATGTGCGTCTGAAAAGTGATTCACGGCGCGAGCAAAGCCTGGACGAGTCCGAAAAGGATAATTTTACGGTTGAATGGGTGTCGCGCGAGCAGGCTGACCACGAAATCGTGGAGCCGCTGCATCGTTATGGTTTTGAAAAGTTCGTGAACGGGACTTGCTATCACGGCGAAGGTATTATGGTCAATTCCGGCCCTTATGACGGTATGGCGAGCAGTGAAGTACGCGAACGAATTGTAGCTGATTTGTCGACTCCTGCCGGTACTTCCGATCGTGTGCGTTTTGCGGTTGATGGTACAAAAGATATTCTTGAGATTGCCATGGAACATCCAGAGCTACTGTACGGCGTTACTTTTATCGCTCTATCACCAAATCATCCGCTGGCAGCCGGCACTAAGCTGCGATCGGGTGAAGACGGCGCATTTACGGGTGAGTATGTATTAAGCCCATTGAGTGGTGCACAAATCCCCGTCTGGTTTGCTGCGTACGTTGATACTGACACGAATAATGGTGGAATGAGAGCGGCGGTGCCGGCGCATAATAATCAGGATTATGAATTTGCGCGGCGCCACAAACTACCCGTCAGGGCGGTAGTGGCGCGAGATTTTGGCAAGCCGCTGCCGGATTGCAAACAGGTCGAAGGAGTGGTAGTGATCGTATACGACCGCTCAACCGGCACATATCTTGATCTCTATAACGATAACGTGCATATGTCGTGGCTGGTCAGTGGTGGACGTGACGGGAACGAGACCTTTGAGCAGGCCGCCATTCGGGAGTTGGCTGAAGAAGCAGGAATTACCAAATACGAACGGCTTGTATCGCTCGGCCAGCCGGTATATTCGTATTACTACAACGACAACAAAAAATCGAATCGGCGGTCACTGGGTTACAACTATCTGGCGATTGTTAATGGTGTTGAAACGAGCTCGCAAAAGTTGGAAGCCCATGAGAATTTTAGCCTGAAATGGGTTGAGCGAGAGGAGCTGACTGATGGTATTGCCGCGACTGGCGGCGGCGTGGAACACTGGCTCGACGCGATTAATAAGGCTGCCTCTTACGTCGAAACACTGGAATCGGGTGAGGAGTGGAGTGATATGCCGTATGACGGCGAAGGTATCATGACTCATTCGAGGGTGTACGACGGACTATCGAGAGACGAAGCGCGAACGCGTATCGTGGCTGACCTGACGGCTAATAATCCGCGCAATCCGGCACAGGTGGAATATGTTGATAACGACCAGTCAGGCGAGCGTGAACCGGTATTCACGCAGATCGAGGGCGAATCGGCGGTTCGCCCGGAGCTGCCGTTTGTCGAGCGCGATGCGGTGCTCGCGGTCGTAAAGCACTGGAAGGAAGATACGTATCTGAGCCTCAAGTGGCATAGAGTCGACTGGGATACCTTGATCACGGGTGGCATTGAGGCTGGCCAAACCGCTGAAGAAGCGGCGATTTGCGAAATTCGCGAAGAAACTGGTTATCAACACCCGGTGCTCAAGCGGAATCTCGGTATGGCGCACGCCAAATTTTTCCATAACCCTAAAAACGAGAATCGGTTCGCCCACTTTGACTGTATGTATTTTGAGCTAGCCGACGGTGAACGCGAGGAGCCGAGTGCCGAAGAGCAGGCTAATCATACGGCTATCTGGGTAACGAAAGAAGAAATGAATCAGCTGCGCTTGCCGGGCACGCAGTGGTACATGTGGAATAAGCTTATCGGTGATGTAGTCGCCGATACGAATCCGGTAGCTCGAGAGGTTACTAACTACAAGATTCGTGATTGGTTAATTAGCCGCCAGCGTTATTGGGGCGCACCGATTCCGATGATCCACTGTCCAAAAGACGGTATCGTGCCAGTACCCGAAGATCAGCTGCCGGTTCGCCTGCCCGAACTTGAGAAGTTCGAGCCATCCGGTGACGGCCGCAGCCCGCTGGCTAACGTTCCTGAGTTTGTGCATGTGACCTGTCCCGAGTGCGGTGGCCCGGCTGAGCGCGAAACCGACACCATGGACGGCTTTGCCTGCTCGTCGTGGTACTTCCTAAGATTTGCCGACCCCCATAACGACAAAGAACCGTTTGCTCGCGATAAGGCTGATTTCTGGCTGCCGGTCGACGATTACATCGGCGGTGCTGAGCATGCTGTCATGCATTTGCTGTACGCTCGCATGTGGACCAAAGTCATGTTTGACGAAGGCATGATCGATTTTGATGAGCCGTTTACTAAGTTGCGTAATCAGGGCATGATCCTGGCACCCGACGGCCGGAAAATGAGTAAGAGCTATGGCAATACTATTGAACCCGGCGAACTGATCGAGCAAGGTTATGGGGCTGATAGTATTCGCATCATGGAGCTTTTTATCGGGCCGTGGAACCAAATGGCTAACTGGAGCGTCGAGGGGATGGGTGGGGCGTTCCGTTTTTTGCAGCGCATCTGGACACTGGTACAGGAGTATAACGAAGTAACTGAGCATCCCGGCGCGGTATCCGACGATCTTAACCGAGCGGTTCACAAAACGATCCGTAAAGTAACCGAAGAGATGGAGACCATGGGCTTCAATACTTCGATCGCCTCGCTCATGGAAACCGTCAATCAGTTATATCGCCTCAAGGCTGCTGACAACTATGCGGCGGCGAATTGGGGTGATAATCTGACTATCCTTGTGCAGTTGATTGCCCCGTTTGCGCCGCATATTGCTGAAGAATTGTGGGCTCAGCTGGGCTGCGAAGGTTCGGTGCACGCCAGCCAGTGGCCGGTCTATGATGAGAAGTATCTCGTAAGTGACATGGTGACTATCGTAGTGCAGGTCAATGGCAAGGTTCGCGCTGAGCTGGCGTTACCAGTTGCCGCCGACGAGTCAGCGGTTTTGGCCGCCGCCCAAGCGGACCCCAAGGTGCAAACCTATGTCACGGGCAAAGAAATTCGCAAGACTGTCTATGTTCCCGGCAAGCTCTTGAGTATCGTTATCTAATAAGCTCAGGTGCTGCCGTATGGTGAGTTCCGCACCCATTTCGGAGCACCCGGAGTAGTTAGTACATGATTGGCTACTACCCAGACATATCCGTCTCTGTCTTTCTCGCAGTCTTCTTGAATCTCTGGAGACATGGCACCAAGCGGAATGCCAACTCGGGGGCCGTTACTGTCGCCGCTGCTAAAGTAAATGGTGTGGCCCTGAAGGGCGGCCTCACCGATTTGGATGGAGGTATCTTTGATGACATGGCAGGTATTGCCGCTAGAGGGGGCGTCAGTCGAGCGTGCTTCGTCGTCATAGCGAACATTCGTGTCGCTTTTTGCGTTTTTGATGATGATCAAGGAGGTGGCGTTAAACGGTTTGGCGGCATGTATGGGGCCGTCAAAGTTGTAGCTTGTGCCATTTCCGCTCCAGGAGCTGCACCCGGAGGTTGCCGATAGGCAGCCAACTAGGGCCAAGCCTGCTGCGGCTACGAGCAGGGATCGTGGCGCTGTTGGGGATGGGTGAGTCTCTGACATGGGTTAGCAATCCTTAATGTTACAGAATTACATTATACCACTTATGTCAATATTTGTAAAGTATTTACATCTGAAAGTAGCAAAAAGTGGTAAGATATCGTCTACTATACTCTTCTGTAAGTCCGGATACATTGTTTCTTGAGGGTTTATCTTGAAATTGCAAGCAGAATAGGATAAGATACTTGAAAGTATACGCTAAAGCATGCTGTACCTACAGCTAGGAGATTATTATGGGTAAGCCTAAGAAACGAACGAGTCCTCGCGCAACCGGTGCGCGGCGCAGTCATTTGGTGCTCAAACTGGCCCGAGCGGTCAATGCCAAGTCACCCGTCAAGGCATTCACGACTCGCCGCGAAAGCGGCAAAAACGCTGTAAAAGCCACTGCTAAATAAGTGCATTAAAGCATAGGCAGTGTATGCCCCGAGTGGGTATACTGTAATCAGTAAGGAGCCTTAACAATATGGCATCAAACCGTCATCTCGGCCGAATTATCGCCCTCCAGACCTTATACGAAGAAGAGTTTCGGCGTGAAGCACAAGATTCGGAGTTTGAGCTCGAAGAAGTGCTGGACCGCAATATCAGCCGCTACGCTGATATGGTTGATGACGTCACATTCATCAAGGAGCTGGTACGCGGCGTCCTTGCCAAGTTGACGGAACTCGATGGTATCTTACAGCCAATCGCGCCTGAATGGCCGATCGACCAGATTGCCCGGATGGATCGGATCGTGCTTCGGATGGGGTTATACGAATTACTCTACACCGCTGATGTTCCACCCAAGGTCGTGATCAACGAAGCCGTTGAACTGGCTAAGGCGTTCGGCGGTGAAAATTCCAGCAAATTCGTAAACGGTGTGCTTGGTACGGTGTTACGCCGGCGCGTCGAGCAGTCCACTGACGAGCCGGCGGCAAACGCGAAAGCACAGGCGGCTTCATGACTGATAATCCACCATCCAACTCGCCGCAAAGCGAGGATTCCGCGTCGAAGCGTGATCGTAATTTCTTTGGCCGCCGGCATATTCAGGGGTTGCGTAATTTCGTGCGTGGCCGCAAGCCTTCGATAGATGAAGTGGTCCGCGAGACGACCTCGGGCGGTATCGTATTTCGTCATAATCCGACATCAAAACAAGTTGAAATTCTGTTGATTCAGGATGCCAAGAATCGTTGGACGATTCCAAAGGGTCATGTCGAAGAAGGCGAAGAGCCTAAAGAAACTGCCGAACGCGAGATTCGCGAAGAAACCGGCTTGCAGGAGATGAAAGTCTTTAATTGGCTCGGCAAGGTGAATTTTCGCTATCGGCGCACTCACACGCTAGTGCTTATGACGATGCATATTTATCTGGTGCGTGCCCAGGGTGATACTGATCATCTAAATGGTGAGGATTGGCTGACTGATATCAAGTGGTTTGACGCGCCTGAGGCGGTTGACAAGATAGCCTACGACGATATTGGTAAACTGATGCTACTGGGTATGAAGAAGATCAGGAGTGATAAATTATAATCGGATAATTCTATGGACTATACTCCCTACAAAACATTCGCCACTGAGGTACTGCATGTTATTTTCGATGATATCGAGCTGCTGATTACGGCGTTTACGCATCGTTCGTATCTGAATGAACATAAGAAGACGGTCAGCGCACACAATGAGCGCCTGGAATTTCTGGGGGACGCGGTACTGGAGCTAGTCGTGACTGAGTATCTCTACAGTAATTTCAGTGAGCCGGAGGGTATTCTGACTAACTGGCGCAGTGCGCTCGTGCGCACTGAAAGCATTGGCGCGGCAGCTGCGCGCTATGGCTTTGAGCCGCTGCTGCGGCTCAGTCGCGGCGAAAAGCGTGGCAGTGACCGCGCCCGTGAGCAAATCCTGGCCAATAGTTTTGAGGCTGTGGTCGGCGCATTGTATCTGGATCAAGGCTACGAAACGGCCAAACGGTTTATTACGGAGGCGATCCTAAGTACTTTTAAACAAATCCTGGACACCGGTTCGTGGATGGACCCTAAATCGCACCTGCAAGAGGTGGTCCAGTCTCGCGAGGGTTTTACCCCGGTCTACAAAGTCATCGAAGAAACTGGGCCCGACCACGACAAAATGTTTACGGTTGGAGTATTTGTTGATAATAACTTGCGTGGTACCGGCCAGGGTCCCAGCAAACAAGCAGGCCAGCAGAAGGCGGCTGAGGCCGCATTGGAATATTATGCAGGCTCACCAGAGGCTGCTTCCAACAAATAGCATCTAAGAAGCATCTAGTGGGGGTGAGGGACCTTATGGATTAAGAGTGAAGGGCCTTGGCAAGCGAAGCGTCGTGCTTCCAAAGGCTTTTCTGACCGCCTCTTCCGACGTTGTGCCGTCGCCTATGAATGCTTGATGTTGATCAAGCTGGCGTAGTTGTGCGGTTATCGTGCCTGTAAAATCATCGCGACGTAGTCGTTTGTCAGCCGACAAATGTCCGATTTCAAGGCTTTGTGGAAAATCGCTGAGCCGGTAGTCAAATTCACTCCGATAAAGATTTCCGTGTTGAGCATAGTGTTCCGGGTCGATACTAACAGCACCCACGCTTCTGGCGATTCTTAGAAGGGCTCTCGTGGGAGTATCGGCATTCTCAAGAAGAATTTCTTGATTGGGGCCTTGAGAGACGGCGGCGCAAAAAGGCCTTCCGGGATGATCAGTATCTCTAAATAGTTTGAACTGACCGCCTCGTTGGAATACGTGAATATCAAGAGATGCAAAAGCATCTGAACACATATTATTGCGATTATCGAATAATTCCACTAAAGTCCTCGTCTATCTATTTGATGTATTTAGATATATAATATATCACGTTATATATACTTGCGCAACAATACGCAACCTGAATAGGGCTAACAGACTTCAATGATTGGGTTGACAACAGAGGTGTCAATCTGTAAAATAGGTACGAATACTTTAGTAGCAACTAATGCTTCACAATGATGGTTAAAAAGCCACGAGAGGAAGCGGAGAAAGAGAGAAGTTAGTCAATATGCTATCAATTCGTATGCAACGCACCGGTCGCAAAGGTCATGCTATGTTTCGCGTGGTTGTTCAAGATTCACGTTTGACTCCGACAAGCGGTAAAGTCGTTGCCCAGCTTGGTAGCTATGATCCACATTCCAAAGTAGTGACTGTTGATGTCGAGAAAGCGAACTTCTATCTGAATAATGGCGCTCAACCATCTGATAGGGCTGCCCTGCTGCTGCAAAAAGAAGGTGTCAAATTGCCTACATGGGTAAGCTTAGGGTCGTCCAAGAGTCGTGGTGTCCGTAATCCGGATAAGCTTCGCAAAAATCGTCCGGCCGAAGAAACTACTGTCGAAACTGACACGAGCGCAGCCGAATCTCAAGCCGAAGAAACTGCTGAAGTTGAAGCGTAGTTTACTGAACCACCGATAGATTATACCGCACCTCGTCAATGAAGTGCTCAACAGTTCCTCAGGTTTTATTTGTTATACTGAGAATGTAGACTGTAATTCTAAAGACAGGAGACCGCACATGAATAACAGTATTGACCAGCAATTTGTAGAGTTTGTGGTTAAGTCGCTCGTTAGTAATCCTGATGCCGTTCAGATAGAACGTCGGATTGATGAAAAAGGGGTGCTGCTTGAGCTCACCGTAGATCCAGAGGATCTGGGTCGTGTTATCGGTAAGCGTGGCGCAACTGCGCAGAGTATCCGTACGCTGCTGCGTGCGCTCGGTACTAAGAATGATGCGCGTTACAACCTCAAAATCGTTGACAATGGAGTGGGTGGTTCGCATGCCTCCGATGACGCGGTGAGCGGTGGACGTTCTCAGCGCGATGATGACGATAATGATTCGGTGAGTGATTCATCTAGCGATGACGATGTCGTCAGTAAGACCAGGCGCGAACTTGCTGAATATGATGATCTCGACGTGTAAGCCGTGAGGATTTGAGGTTCAAGTTTCCAAGTTAAGGTCAGGTGTCGCTGACCAAGTTTATATGGTGTAATATCAAATGAAAATTCAAGTTATCACCCTATTCCCGGAAATGTTTACGGCCGTATTCGGGTCTAGTATGCTCTGGAAGGCAAGTGATCGCGGCATTGTCGAATATGCAACGATTGACTTACGCACTTTTGGCCTTGGACCACGCAGGCAAGTAGACGATACGCCATACGGCGGCGGCGATGGTATGCTTTTGATGGTTGAACCGCTGGCGGCGGCAATTCGCTACGCAAAATCAATCGACCAAAGCGCGCTTGTGTTACTGCCAACTCCGCGTGGCGAACTATATAAACAGTCGGAAGCTAAACGACTGGCAGCGACGGCACAATCGACGGGGCAAGGTCTAATAATTATATGTCCGCGTTACGAAGGTTATGACGAGCGAGTGCTCGCTTGGATTGATAAGGCTTACTGTATGGGGAACTACGTGCTCACCGGGGGGGAGCTACCGGCAATGACTATCATTGATTCGATAGTGCGGTTGCTGCCTGGAGTGCTTGGAGGGGAGACGAGTGCTGACATTGAATCGTTTCAGGATGATGACGAGACGGTCGAATTTCCGCAGTACACGCGGCCAGCCGAATTTGAAAGTATGCGCGTTCCTGATGTGCTGCTAAACGGTCACCACGCTGAGATAGTGAAGTGGCGAGCCGCGCATCGCACAAGCGAATGATGTCCCGATACATGGGTTCGACTTATGAAAAGCCGACATAATCGACGACTTGACCGAGCCGCTCGGCAAAATATTCGCGCTTATCGAATGAGGCGTGCAGCGTACGTGCTGGTTGATAGACTTCGGCAGTTGCGCCCTCATTGGCGTGGCGAGCGGTGTGCAAGCGGTCACGGAATTGTTGGATGCTTTCGGGCGTCGCGACGGCAGATTCTTTGTTGGCATATTCAAACTGGAGATGCGCATGAGGGTGTGACTGGGCGACTTTGAGGGCGCAATCGATGCCCAGGCGTGACCCCCAAATATGATCGTTGTTGTAAAAATCTGCCGGCAGGCTGGCGGCAATACTGAGGGCGCGGCCGATGTAGGTAAGGCCATGTGTATCTGTGGGGTCGGGCCGCACGAGTGCGGCATTTGCATTAAAGGCGTCGGATTGACGGCGCCTGTAGTCAGCATAGGCTCGGCGCGCTTCGCGTCGTGCGGCCCGACCATTATGCCCGGCGATACCGCTCCCGGCCATCTCGGCGGCATATATACCACTTAACGTGGTACTGCGCATGGTGAACCCAGCGCCAAAAGCGACGGCTCCGAGCGCGCCGGCCGAGCGTCCGGTGAGAATGAGGCGTGAGATATTATTTGTAATGCAAAGGTCCTCGATCGGCTCCTGTAAACGATGCATTGTGCCGACATAATCAAGCCCCAGCCGGTGCTGCATGAGTTTGCTGGGGAGGTGACCGGCACTGCCGGGCCGATCGGCGGCGATGACGGGCACTCGCAGATAATCTGCTAAATACCGGGCATCGCGACCGGTGTCTTGCGCGACACTGGAGCCGGCATGATTAAACAAAATGATGCCCAACTTATAGTGACCGTCGCTCGCGGTGGGGTGGAATATTTTCTCGCTCATTACGTACATTATAACATATTTTGAGTACTCTTACGAGACACGATAACATAACAATGGCTATTGCGGTGCGGTCAGGCCAAGACCGTACTGACGCCCCACATCAGGTGCCGAGGCGCAAAATATTAAACGCCTTAATTGCTATGAAATAATTCGCTGTGCAGTGAGCGGATCATCGGTACTATAGAAGTAACCTCACCAAAAGCTTGAGGGGTAACGAGTAATTAATAAGCATGCAAGGAGGACGTATGGGAATCTTATTGTATATTGTGTTCGGCGCCATAGTCGGATGGGTCGCATCAATCATTATGGGTCGTAACGCAGATCAGGGGATTATCGGTAATATTGTCGTGGGTATTCTCGGTGCGTTCCTCGGCGGACTCATTATGGGCTTGTTCGGAGCCAACGGTGTCACTGGATTTAATCTCAGTAGTTTCTTGGTGGCGCTGATGGGCTCAGTCATCTTGCTCTTCATCTACAATGCGGTTCGTGGTCGCGCCGCACACCACGGTGCGTAAGGTTGGCTGATGATCGCCACTATTTGAGGGCAACGGCATATATTTAAAGTAAAACCCTCCCAACCGGGAGGGTTTTACCGTTTTGATGGACGGAGCAAGGCACGGTTAGGCCACTAAACCCAGGGTTACAAATGCTTGGCGATGTGGTTGACTCGCGCCGCAAGTTCTTTGGGTGAGGTATTCGCTTTCAGGATGTAGCGGTGTGCTCCGAGCTTGCGAGCTTCTTCAACTTGCTCATCTTCGTTAAGATTGCTGAGAATAATGATAGTGGTCTTGGGGTATGATTCAGGCTTGAAGCGACGCAGGAATTCAAGGCCGTCCATTTTGGGCATCAGCATGTCAAGCAAGATAAGATCGGGAGTTTTCTTACCGACCTTGGAAAGCCCTTCTTCGCCGTTGAAGGCGGTTTCGACCTTATGGCCGTCCCGTTCGAGGATGAGCTTGTAGGCTTCATTGAGGGTTTCGTTATCTTCGATTATTAGAATTTGCGACATCTTGACCTCAGTTACTACCTGCCATTGTATGTCATGATGCCCCTGATGTAAAACGCTTATGCATTTTGTCGGGCCAACGATAAGATGGTAAAAGTAGTGCGCAATGTATGAATATGTGTATAGTGGTAAGTGTAGGTATAATCGTTAACAGATGAATCCACCGTCGCCATGGAAATTTGTGAATAAGGGCCTCGTGATCATCCTCGGGGCATTTGTTCTTGCTACCATTGCTTCGATTATCTTTCTCGGATACACCCTGACAAGGCTTGATACTTCGATTACGGCGACTGGCGAGAGCTTTCGGTCTCTTCGCTTATTGCAAACCCTGCTGATTAGTCTCGATGATGCGGAAACGAGCACCAGAGATTATGTGATTAGCGGTGATACGGCCTTGTTATCACCCTATAATCGGGCTGTTGAACAATTGCCCCAGACATTTGCCGATATTCATGACTCAAAGGATGTTCCATTTACAAATAAGGAGATGGACGCCCTGCAAAAAGATGTGGACGACCGTATGAGGCTGTTGGCCCAGGCCGTCGAGGCGAAGAGTAACGGTGATACCGAGCTGGCAACCTCCCTGGCGGCAGGTGGTGACGGCGATGTGATAATGGAGGACCTCCGAAGGACTATCAATGGACATGCTGACAAGGGCCTTTCGGCTGTACGGGTGCGCCAGATGCAGTCGCATAATAGGGTGAACCGTGCACTGAGTGTCGCCGTAGCTCTGTCCGTGTTTGTTGTTGGTATCTGCGCGGTTATTAGTTGGTATTTTCAACGTTCGATTTTGCGCGAGCGTGCTCTTGAGAATACAAAAAGCGAGTTCTTATCGCTCGCTTCCCATCAGCTACGAACGCCAGCCACGAACGTTAAACAGTATGTCGGATTGCTGCTTGATGGGTACCTTGGTAAGATCACACGGAAACAGCGAGATGCTCTTGAGGTGGCCTACAACAATAACGAGTCGGAGATCAGGATCATGAATGATCTGCTTGATGTGGCTAAACTTGATCTCAAACGTATTCAGTTGCGCAAACAACGGGTGAATGTAGTGCCGATCGTTCGTCAGGTGGTAAAAGATTTCGAGCCGGTTGCCGAGTCAAGAGGGCAAACGATTGAACTGAATACGCCCGACGAAGTGATAGCGATGGCCGATCGTGATTATCTGAGGGGCGTGATCGAAAAATTAATTGATAATGCCGTTAAATATTCCAGGAATAAAACGCGCATTTCAGTTACAGTGCAACCAAAACTGGCTTTGGAGTGTTTTGAGATTGTCGTGCGCGACCAGGGACTTGGAATCCATAAGCGTGAGGTACCGAAACTGTTTATGAAGTTTTCGCGGATTGCTAATGAGTTTTCTGCAAACTCCGAAGGGAGCGGACTGGGGCTATATTGGGTGAAGCAAGTGATGGAGTTGCATGGCGGCGAGGTTGAGGTAAAGAGTCAGGAAGGTAAGGGCTCAGAGTTTATTATCCGGGGACCGCTTGGGTAGGTTTTGGAGTTCAAAGTCGGGTCTACATTGCCGCTCGGAGGGAAGGTTGGCCGGTGGTACGGTGTCGTTGAGGAGTGTCCGGGGTTGGCTGCTTCAGGACATCATCAACAATTTTGACCAAACCTTGCGGCGCTGTCCATGCCTTGATGATGCATTGGTTGGCGCCGAGTCTAAACGCCTCGTGAATATCGGAGGCATGCTCAAGGTTGGTAAAAATGAGAACCTTGACGTTTTTATGTTTGCCGACAACATCGTACTCCTGCAGGAATTCAACTCCTGACTTGACCGGCATTAACAGATCGAGCAGGATTAATTCCGGGCTAAAGTCGTCGATTTTCGTCAAGGCTTCATCGCCGTTATGGGCGGTTTTGACTGTATGACCTTGTTTGCTTAGGATCATCTGATATGCTGCGTTGAGATCCTGATCGTCTTCTATGATAAATATTCTTGCCACTTTGGTACTCCGTCGATTATGTGATTGTGCGTATTATTGTGCTCCGACCCATAATTTTTCTCAGTTGAAAATATTACTCGCTCAACTCCTCATCGTCTGTCATAATACTAATGGTAATGGACCACGGTATTTTCATTCAACTCAGTCTCATACTGGCAGTAGCCGCAGTCGTCTCGATTATATTTCGCTACCTCAAGCAGCCCCTGATCATCGGGTATATTCTCACGGGTTTTATTGTCGGGCCGTCGCTGCTCAATATTATTCATGACCATGAGGCGTTTGCGTCGTTCAGCCAGATAGGTATCGCGCTGCTGCTGTTTATTATCGGACTCGGTTTGAGCGTCGGCACGATAAAGGCCACTGGCAAGCCGGTTCTGGCGGCGTTCCTGGGTATTATTATCGGGGTAGGCGGTCTTTCATTCGCCGCCGCTAAGTTATTTGGTTTTAATCTGACCGACAGCCTGATATTTGCGATCGCTCCGCTATTCAGCAGTACGATCATCGTCATAAAGGCACTGAGCGACAAGAAGGAACATAACCGGCTGTACGGACAAATCGCCATCGGTATCCTCATTGCTGATGATATCGCGGCCATGCTGGCGCTTATCGTGATTTCCGGGCTGGGTGGTCAGGCTGGCGGTGCTTTGGGGGCGGACGGCCTGCTGTCATCCCACGTTGTTTCATTGGTGATCAAGGGGCTGATACTATCCGTTGCCCTGATCTTGTGTGGGGCGTATATTTTGCCTCGGGCCATGAGGGTAATTGCTCGTAATCAGGAAATACTGTATGTGTGCGCACTGGCCTGGGCCTTGGGCGTGGCCAGCATATTTTACTGGTATGGGTTTTCTATGGAGGTCGGAGCACTGTTTGCTGGGGTGGCGATGGCACACTTGCCATACGCCCAACAGATCAGCACTCGTTTGAAACCGCTCCGGGACTTCTTTATTGTGCTGTTCTTCGTGGAGTTGGGTCAAAGCCTCGGGGGCGCGAATCTTGGCTCGGCTGTTGTTCCTGCGGTTGTCTTGTCGTTAATCGTTATGCTTTTCAAGCCGCTCTCGATTTTGGCCGGCATGGGCATCCTTGGGTTCACGAAACAGACGGGCTTCAAAGCGTCCCTGCACCTGTCGCAGATCAGTGAGTTTTCCATCGTGTTCGTGGTGCTCGCGGTTAATACTGGTATTGCAAGCAAAGAGCTGACGGCGATCGTGACTTTAACGGCGATCATCACTATTGTGTTTTCTGCCTACCTGATGAAGTATGACGATGAACTGTACGCGCGCTTTGAGAAAATTTTGTCCGTGTTCGAGCGCACCAAAACCCGTCGCGAGATCCGGACGCTCAAGACGTATCCGCTGATACTGCTGGGGTACCGCAATGGCGGCCACGAGTTTATTAAAACGTTCCGCAGTATGCATCGGAAGTATGTCGTCATTGATTATGATCCAGAGGTCATCGAGCATCTTGAGTCGCAACACATCAATCATCTATATGGTGATGTGACTGATCTGGAACTGCTTGAAGAGATCAGCCTGCATGATGCTGAGCTGGTCGTAAGTACCATACCTGATGTGGCTATTAATACTATGCTGGCACGACATATCATGGGACATGAGCAGCGCGGTGAGGACAAGGCGACGATATTCGTTTGCCATGCGGCAACACTTGACGAAGCGGTACGGCTCTATAAAAATGGCGCGTCGTATGTACTGTTGCCACACCTGATCGGGAGCGAAAAGGCAAGTAACTTCATACTTAGATACGGCAATGATCGTAGGGCATTTGAGCGTTATCGTGAACGACACATGAAACATCTCGTTAAATCGACCGATAAAGTCGGCCTTCGCGACTAAGCTCGTGCGAATGCTGTATACTACTAAGAGAGATGGTAGAGAAAATACGACAACATTCTAGTGTTGGTTTGGTGGTGGCTGTCATTACGACCCTGTTGGTGGGCGCGGTTGGCGTGTATATCTTGGCGCGCGGAAACGCTCAATCGATCGAGACTGCCGCGCCTACGGCTGCGGCCCGATTGCTCCGACCAGCTAGTCTCGGAGTGGCGCCGTATCAGTATGTGGCATATAGCGGCTCCCTCGTAGAATCCTATCGGGATACTGGCGTGAAGAACTATTTTGCCGCTTTCGTGACGGCGAGTGACGAGGCGTGCCGTCCAAGCTGGGGCGGTAGTGCGGCAGGCGAGTTGGCATCGGCACGAGCAAATGCCATCAAGACGGATATAGCAGCGCTTGAGGCCGCCGGAGGTACCGTTGTTGTGTCATTCGGTGGGGCTAATGGCACCGAGCTGGCAGTAGCTTGTCAGTCGCCGAGTGAACTCAAGGAGGCGTATGCCAAGGTAATCGAAATGTACCAGATGAAAAGAGTTGATTTTGATATCGAAAGCGAAGCGCTGACAAGTGTTGAGGCCGGCGAACGTCGGGCGGCGGCAATTCAGGCATTGCAGTCGGACCAACCGGATCTGCAGGTTTGGGTTACGCTGCCAGCGCATGGCGACGGCCTAACAAGCCCCGGTTTGAAGTTTGTCGAGCAATTGATACAGCATAATGTTCGTTTGAGCGGCATTAATATAATGGCTATGAACTACAATGCGCATACGGTAGATATGGGTTCGACAGCTATCAAGGCGGCGGATGGGGCATTCGCACAACTCTCGAAGCTCTATCCTAAAAACGGTTCCTCGGCACTTTGGCGAGCGATGATGGTGACAGTTATGGCTGGATATAATGACACTCCCGACGAGGTCTTTACGCTTGATAACGCTACGGTTCTACGGAATTTCGCCGACCAAAAGAACGTAGGCACTCTCGGCTTATGGAGTGTGTCGCGTGACCGAGCGTGTGTCGATCCATCGGTATCTCAGCCGAGCACTTCTTGCAGCGGTGTGGCACAAGAGCCGTATGAGTTCTTGCGCCGACTTGATACACGATGATACCTCTCAATAATCGCATGATATAATTTCTGTACTATGCAGCTTATTTCGATTGTGGTGCCGATGTGGAATGAGTCCGAAGGCATCCCGAAGTTCTGCGAGCGGCTGTTGGGGGTGACC
Organism: Saccharimonadales bacterium (SeqCode); assembly: GCA_039809165.1. Classification (GTDB taxonomy): domain Bacteria; phylum Patescibacteriota; class Saccharimonadia; order Saccharimonadales; family UBA4665; genus UBA4665. Next base: position 27,340 of record JBDHUK010000002.1, read on the forward strand.
AAGAAACTGGTGCGAAAAAAAGATTACAATTTTGAATATATATTTGTGGACGATGGCAGTACCGATTCTACGGTCGAGATAATAGGCAATTTGGCGCGCCGGCGATCGTCGCCGGTTACGCTCATTGAGCTTTCAAGAAATTTTGGCAAAGAGATTGCGGTGACAGCAGGTTTGCATGCGTCTCGTGGGGACGCGGTCATAATAATGGATGCGGATTTGCAGCATCCGGTCGAACTCATACCGGCATTTTTGGAGTCTTGGCGAAATGGCGCGGAAGTAGTTGTTGGTGTTCGCAAACGTTATCAGAAAGAGAGCGTTTGGAAGCGTGTAACTTCTTGGATTTTTTATAAGATGATGAATCGAATATCCAATATGAATACCGTGCCAGGATCATCTGATTTTAGGCTTCTGGACCGGCAAGTCGTGGATGTGTTTAACCGTCTGACCGAACGCAATCGCATGACGCGTGGTTTGATCGATTGGCTAGGATTCAGGCGAGCCTATATAGAGTTCACGGCGCCGCCTCGGGAGTATGGGCAGGCCGGCTATAGCTTCAATAAACTGTTCGGTCTGGCGGTGAATAGCTTTGTGAGTCTTAGCGTGTTTCCGCTTCGTCTTGCCGGATATGTAGGGATCGGTATTATGGCACTGTCGGGTATTTTAGGAGTATTTATCCTGATAGAAGATGTGATACTTGGTGATCCGCTTGGCCTTAACTTCAGTGGTCCGGCTATGCTAGCGGTGCTAAATATGTTTTGGATTGGAATTGTACTTTCGGCGCTAGGGCTGGTGGCACTTTATATCGCAAATATCCATGCGGAAGTCATCAACAGGCCGCTCTATGTCGTTCGGGCCTCTTCATACCGGGAGAAACGTAAAAAATAGTATAGTATTATGTTGTGTTTATGGTATAATACATAGCAATATATTTCCGAAGTTCTGTGAGAGGTGAGCATGGAATATGTAAATCGGGTCGTCCGGTCAGTGATGTTTCGGTATCTTATGGTGGCGAGTCTAACCCTGGCGTTTTTGTATATCATGACGCTGCCTATCGTCGTTGATCCGCTAATCGCCTTTCTATTGGCTGGAATAGTACCTGGTACCGAAATCGTATTGTCGCCGGAAATAGTATTGATTGGATTGTTGAATATCTTAGGGCTGATGACCATATGTTTATTGATTGGCTGGCTGGTTCGCCGCCGCCGGATACATGAGGTCTTACTGGATATCGCGGCCGCAAGTGAGCCGGAGATCCGGGATGGTTTGCTTGCGCGCTCGGCTCACAAGGCCCAGGCTATCAGCGCAATCCGCCAGCTTCGGACGGCCTCGGGGCGCGCGGCGCGTTTTGGAGCGTCAAAACCTGCCAAGCCGCTAGCCCGTAGGACTGCGACTCGCGCGGTCGATTACCCCGTGTTGTTCGTACTTCGCCGCGGATTTGAGATCTATTCATTGTATGTCTGGCGTATTACGATGACGCTCTATCGTGGCATATTACTTCTGCTGGCGGCACTTTTCTATGGTTTTCGCCAACTCGTACGGTTGACTCGTCGTACTGCAATCTTATGTGTGATTGGGCTACGTTCTATCGCGGTGGTATGCGGCAAATGTGTTATATGGGCCGCCGTGTTCCTTATCGTGCTTCTCGGCACTGTCATTGATTATGGCCTCCGTCTTGGCAAGATGATCTGGCGTCGGAGCCTGCCGTACTTGCGGAGGTTTGATAGCAAGCTCGAAATCATGACCCGATATGGGATCGATCGAATAGCAAGAGCTGCTCGCCGAGTCGAATGGCTGCAGGTCTTTATTGCCATTTGCCGGAACGGCTTGACCAATGTCCGGCATCTTTTCAGGGTAAAATAGTTTTAGCTACCCTGCGGATGCCATCCAAAGATTCGATGCCGATTATTAGATGAATGAATCGACGGCTATTGCGATACATAACAGCGTCAACACGAGCAAGGATGAGCGGAAAACCCGTCGAGCCCAATGTTTGGCGTCATCGTCTGTGCCGATGCGCAGCCCCTGCAGTGTTTGCAATAGCCATACGCTGTTCAGGATGGTCATTGCGATACCGAAGCCGGCACTCGCAGCACCAGTGATGGTGAGGGCGGAGACGGCTATACCGTAGAGTGCCGTATACATGATAATCTGTGCCGTCGTCGTCCGAAAACCGCGTACTACGGCCAGGATAGGCAGCCCGGCGGCTTTATAATCCTCATGCCGATATAGGGCGATGGCATAGAAGTGCGGCATTTGCCATGTAACGAGGACGACAAAAAGTAGTAATGCGCCCAGGTCGAGGCTGCCGCCTCCTGCGGCATAGCCCACAAGTGGCGGAATGGCTCCTGAAATACTGCCTATTAACGTGCCGTGGACAGTTTGTCGCTTGGCTATGCCATACACAACGACATAGGCAAATAGCCCGGCGGCGGCAAGAGCCGCCGCCAACACGCCGGCGCCGCCGGCGAGGATCGCAAGACCAGCGGAACCGAGGAGAGCGCCGAATAGAAGCGCGTGCCTGACTGATATGACGCCAGTGACCAACGCCCGGCGGCTGGTGCGAGCCATTCTGATATCGATATTTCGGTCGAGGTAGTTGTTGAATACACAGCCCGAGCCAATCACCATGCCCAGTCCGATAATTAGTGAGATAAGTGGCGTAAACGCGACAGAGCCAGCGGCTGCAAGTAGAAATCCGGCAACCGCCGTGAATAGATTGCCGCGAACAATTCCCGGCTTAGTGAGGTAATAATATTGACGCCATATGGCACGCACTGAGGCTCGTGAGGCTAGGCTCGTGTTTGTGTTGTGTATGACAGCGCCCGATGCCTTTAGGGCGGAGCCCATCAGTAGCCCTCGTCCTTTTTGAGGTACTGGGCTGCGTCTTCCGGTGATACCTGGTGGCCATATCGAAGATGGTCCATGATCCAAATGGAACCAAATATAACGGTGGCGACAACGATGGCTGTAAATACAAAAACCAGTATATTCCAGGGTGCTTTGCCAATACGGTCAAGATGCAAGAAGAAAAGCAATTGGACGAGCAGCTGTACGATTGCAAGTCCGAGTACGATAGTAATGATGGTTTGAGTGGATAGGCTGTGATTGATAGTCAAAAAGAAGGCCTCGGCTGTCAACAATACGGAGAGTCCGAACCCGATGATGTAAGGCTTGGTGCTTATGCGATGCGACATCTAGAGTACCCCCAACAAATAGACAATCGTAAAAATGAAAATCCAAACAACATCCAACATATGCCAAAAAAGACTAAGCAGTGCTAAGCGCCGAACCAGTGGAGCGGTCAAACCTTTTTGGACTGTTCTGATCACAAGCGTGGCCATCCAGATGAGTCCGATGGTAATATGGGCGCCATGTGTGCCGACAAGCGTGAAAAA
>JBDHUK010000003.1:0-30353 GCA_039809165.1 Saccharimonadales bacterium (SeqCode)
AGACCTCAGCCCTAGACGTCCAATCTATCCAATCCCCAGTCCGGCAGTTCATACGTATCTACCAGTTCGCTGAGTGCCCATTCGCCGATCTGCTGCACATCGTGCTCCGCCATCCACGCTCCGAAAGCCTCGCCATCCTCGAAACCGACCGTATGTACTTGTCCACGCATAGTGGCTCCCATATAGCGTCCTTTGGGGTGCACGATCGCAATAACCTCATCGCAGGGGTTGGGCCCATGCAAGGACCAGACGCGTACAATACGCTGCTCGGATACCAGGCCACCCGAATCATCCTGCTGCCAGCTCCCTTCGCCAACATAAGCTGTCCGCATGCCGTCTTCGAGTGCCAACGAGAATGTCGGACCATCCGCGTAACTTAAGGCCGAATATTCACCCGGTTTTTGCCGCGGTGTATGGTCCTGGAAAACCAACCGCTCCTGTCGTGACATCTGAACCCTCCTTTATAGTTTGATGGGATTATTATACCAGATACTTGCTTTTATTAGTAGTTAGGGCCGGTATTTGCCGCGCACCGCCTTGATGAGCACGCCCATGACATGCGCGTTGCCTTTTATGGGACTGATCTTGGTGGGCGTCTTGCCTTTCTTGGGGTATGCCCGGGTTACTGGTGTTTCAGTCAGTTTGTAGCCACGCCGGGCGCTCTCGATCGCCAGATAGTAATGTAGCTCGTACGTTTTGAAGATATCACGAAACACTGCGATCTCTGGATCACTGAGCAGCTTCTTGCTGTAGGCCCGGAAACCGTTGGTCGTATCAGTATGGCGATGACGGGCGGCCAGGCTGATCAGTGGGGCGTGGATAAAATGCACTGCCACGTGGCGCTCCAGTGGCGTGTTGATCGCCTGGCCGCCCGGAATAAACCGCGATCCCTGCACATGATCGTAGCCCTCATCAAGCAGTTTGACAAAATCAGGGATAGCCGTAATGTCATCCTTGCCGTTGCCATCTACCACAACGACACCCTCATATCCCTCGTGTAGCACGTAGGCGAATGCCATGCGCATCTGCGCGCTCAGTTTGCCGGGGCCGGTTTTGGTGAGCAGGGCGCGCACATCCACCGTCTTCAAAAAGTCCGGCTCCAGCGAGCCGTCAGTGCTGCCGCCGTCGGCCACGATGACATCGATTCTGTCCGTGTATTTTTGCATCTGCCGCAGCTGCTTTTGCACCTTTGCACCCTCGTTGATCACGAAGACGCAGACCGCATACTTGTTCTTTTTCTTAGAAAATTCCTGCGCCCTGAAATCCGGAAACTCCCATGATGCATTGCCCCGGCGCACCTCGGCAAGTTTGGACTCGGCATTCGCCGGCACAACCGGCTTGACTGTTTTAGCTTTCGTTTTTGTCCTGGCTTTTGGCTTGGGCATAGCGGGGTCCTCCTGGCTCTGGTTTATTTAGTGACATTACGACGGGTTTCGTCGGCTATACTTACCGTACTGCTGAGCTCCTGCATGATGTGATACGGTGGTTCCTGTTGCGTCTCATTGAGAATCTTACCAATATACTCTGCCAGCAGCGCCAAAATCAAAAATAAAATAAAAAACATCAGCGAGGATTGCAGCGACAGCGTGCTCCAGCCGGCCGCCACACTGTCATTGGCGACGCGTATTACGAGCACATATACGGCGTACAGCACGTTGAGCATGCCGGCGATCAGGCCGAAGTAGGTCACCACTCTGAGCGGATGGCTTGAGTAGTTCGACACCAGGTCGATAGCCCGGGACCAATACGTTGAAACGCTCATTTTGTGATAACTGCCGCGGCCGTCATCCAGAAGTTCGTATTTGAAGTTCGAGGATTTAAAACCGACCCGTTTGCCCATGTGCCGGATGTGGCGCATAAATCGGCCGCTGCGAGTAAGCGCGTTGGCGGCCGCACGATTCATGCTGATGAAATATGATGAACCGCGTGGAATATTGATTTCCAGAAACCTTTTGCTGTACCAATACAGCAGCCGGGCCCCAAATTCTTCGACGAAATGCCTGCGCCTCAGGTTCGTGGCGATGCCAAAGATGATATCAGCCGACCGGTTGGCCTCGATAAAATCCGGCACGAGTTCGACGGGATCGTTATTGTAGAGCGTGCAGACATAATCACCGATCGAGGCTTCGACACCAGCGAAGATCGCCGTATCCGCGTCATGACTGCGACTGAGCCGAATCACCCTGATACATGCCACCTTCGGCAGCAATTCGCGCACGCCCTCCAGCTCCTCGGGCGGCAGGCCATTGTCTACGATCATGATTTCGTAGTTCGCATACCGCTTGCGCAGTATGCTGCCCAGATCACGCACGCGGCGGCCGATTGTCGTCGATCCTTCGTCGACGACCAGCACCACACTCACAAAAAAGTTACTTACCTTCATACGTTGCTTTCAGTTCCCTGAAGACATCATATATGTTATCGATCTTTCCGCCCATAATACAGATGTAGTTTTTTAAACCACCATAGTGAGGTTTGTAGAGTATGGGACGACTGTCATCACCCTCGCTCTGAGGTAAAACCGTTTTAACTTCCCATAATGATTTGCCACTATACTCGATTCCGGCCGCGGCCGGCATGTAGCGTTTAGTGTCCGCGAACATCTGCGGAAAATGCGTCACTCGCTTCAGTTTGTCGAGATAGTCATGCCCGTTGCGGACGGATTTGTCAGTATCGTGCCACTCGGTATGCGGCGTATAGCGCACATGCGACAACGTATGCAGCCCCTGGGCCGGAAATGGCATGATCGAAAAAAACGGACCACACATAATCGTAAATGCCTTGTCCATGAGCTGCGGCGGCAGCTTGACCAGACACATTTCGGTCAGCTCGTGCTTGAGCGGCAATATGGGCAGCGCCGCCAGTTTATTGAGGATATTGATCGATGAGTACGTGGTATTGATAAGAAACTTCGTCTTGAGCGTGCGTTTATTTGTGTGCACGACCTTATAACCGCCCTCTTCTTTGATACTCATGACCTGCTCGCCCGTAGCCACGTCAACTCCCAGCCGCCCCAGGTTGTCCAGCAGGCGTTTTTTGAGTATCTTGGTATTGAAAGCATACTCCTTGACCTTGAATACTTCTTCGATAAACTTCGAGTCAAACAGATGCTTGACTTCGGGCGCTTTGCTGATTTCGGCGCCGATGCGCTCAAAAAACCGCTGAAACTGATTGGCCGACACCTTTGACAGATGGGTAGCAACGCCGTAGTATTTGTCAAAGTCCTTGACCACCGCATCTTCGTACTCTTTGGCAAAGACAGGCAGGTTGACCCGTGAACGGAGCGCGGTCAGCACGCTGCGTGGATAGTGGTAGCCGTTGTGCACGCGAGCCTGATTATTGTATGATGCCCGCTGCATGACATCGGACTCTTTTTCGATGACCGCGACCTGTTTGACGCCAAGTTCTTCAGTCAGGAACTGTGCGATGCGCAGTCCGTAAAACCCCCCACCAACAATAACCGTGTTATATACGGTTGGCACTTATACCCTCCTATGGCTCGCTACCCTAGCTAAAGCTTAACCATATTGTAACATGATTGCCAATAGCACGATATTGTAATTAATCTCTACATGACTGCGACTGTGAGTCCACTGCTCACTACTTTGGATATACGGGTGGTATCATTAAATGTAATGCTTTATGACTTTTTGGGGAAAGCCCGGCTCGTGCTGTCTAAATATTCTGTGAAGTATTGGCGACTCATTCTTTTCGTGTTCGCCGGCACGGCATTTGCGGCACTCTTATTCGCCTTCGTCATTGAAAGTATGAGTCACATTATCTTCTTCAATGGCTACGCCGCCAATGGGGCTTTTCAGCTTATGAACCCACTCACGCGCTTGGCCGATGGCCAGGCACTGGGCAGGGACTTTCCGTTTTTCCACGGTGCAGGCGTAGCACTCATACATTTACCTCTGTTTCTGCTGTTTGGACAGGGTCTATTTGGCTCAGAAATGAGCAGATGGTTCACCTCGCTTGGTTTATTTGTTATTGTTACTGCTACGTTCGTTTATCTTTGGTTTCGGGCGTCTAGTATCAAACGCCCTCTACTGCCTGCCGCAGTTACGTTTTTGGCCGTTTTCTGCATTACTGCGCCTGTAGCCGATGTCATTACTCCCAGCAATTCATTACTGGGAGTCCGTACCACCATGCCAATTATCATTGGTATGCTAATCCTGTTTCGGCAAAAGCTTGAGGCGGCTAAGCTAGGCGCCAAGCCCATTCGGGTCGATCTGTTCTCAGTGTGTATCGGAGCGGCACTTGCTATAGCGGTACTATTCGGCACTGAACATGGGCTTGCCGCAATTCTTGCATACAGTATTGTCGAATTTGTAATTAGACTCCGACAGGCATACAAAAATAAACTGCTCCGCAAACCAAGAGCCTTCATCTTAAAATATATTCCACTCGCTCGTCATATAGGACTGACGGCTATTTTTCTAATCCTGTTTTCAACAATCATCAGCCTTGGCCACCCCCTAGAGCTACTCAGGTATGCATTAGTTACGGTTCCTGGCGACCAGTTTTGGTATTTTGGGGCAGAGCCGCAAGGCTTTCTAAAGTGGAGCGCCTTGGGAGCACAACTCAGCGACCCATCGTTATACCCTCTATACATCGGTACTGTAGTGAGCATTGTGATCCTTTACCTCACCAAAAAAATGCGCATATTGTCGGAGCATCAGTGGATCGCGATTGCATTCATTTTGCTCTACGGAGTTACCACGCTCAGCAGTTTGCTGGGATATTTTTTTCCATCAGCACAAATCCAGGGTACCTTGCGAGCTTTCATTCTCGTGGACGTACTTATTGCGGCAACCATTCTATACAAGCTCAATCAAAATAGAAGTGGACGATACACCGTCCCATTATGCTTTGCTGCGCTAGTTTTAATGATCTTTGTGGTTGTCACCAGTATACAAAAGGTCGAAAAGTATCAAATATATCAGACTGTCAGGTTTACATATCACAATATACGAGGTGATCACACATCATTGTTATCTGATACATATAAGCAACGGCTCGACAGCTTCCAGCCCTTCATCGGTCAGGCAGCCAGGCAAGACAAACACCCACCCCTATGGTCAACCTATGCCTCTCTGTATGAGCGCGAGAATAACATCATACAGCCATCTAAGGAGGGCTGCGACTATATCATCCACTGTCTAGGCGATATGCGAGACGACTACAGCAAGGACTTCGCCACGCAAAAACCCGAGCTAGCAATCACATTACGGCCGAAGTACTTTGGCTTTGAAGAGTGGCTCTGGGGTAGGCACGCCGATTTTTACGAAACACTCGTGGATTCATATGATATCGTGGCCGAAAATGATGCGCACATACTCTGGAAACGGAAGGCCGAGACCCTACGTGCCGATACGACACCTCGTCAACTCAAACCGGCGAACGGTGTTATTGACCTCCCGAGTACTTCTGAAGCCGGATCGCAAGTCATCGAGGTTACCGCGCAGTACCAAACCGACCCACTCTACAGCAAATTGCCAATGTTTAATAAATTACCACGCTATATGGTGCGTCCAGTGGGGACGACCAGTACCATAGGGTTTTCGCTACCACCTGATAAATCTGAGTGGAAATTCCTGGTAGTGCTGAGCTCGGCCGATACCATCAAGCAGCAGCTTGTATATGGGGCTGACGGACTACTTCCTAGGGCGGATTTGACAATTACCGACGCCTCGTACCGCGCGTTGCCGGTAAGCGAGAGCCAGCGATTGTATTTTACCGAGAAGTTCGTTGATGCGAACGGACACTAATCATTACAAATCATGTACATGGATTGCAGTGGTCAGACGGACGAGATAATTACGCTGGTTGCGTAAATCTCAGTCCGCCCGACCACCTGTTGCCTCGATGCGTATTTACAATATTAGCTCTCGATCTTCATCCAGTCCCAATTCCAACCAGAAGAAGTGGGGAGGCTCCGGACAAAAGTATTCTGGTGTTGGAAGGGTGTTGCCCCACCATACAGAATGTGAATGTCTGCACCACCATTCGCGGTTTTGTGTATGAGCGCCACGTCCGCGTAAGCATCACCATTAAAACCGGCCGACGCGGTCTTGATGAGGTCCCAGTTCCAGCCTGAAGAGCCGGGGAGACTCCGGGCAAAGGTATCTGGAGTCTGAAGGGGAATACCTGAGCCACCATACAAAATATGGGCATCTACGCCACCGTCTGTGCGTTTGTGCAGGATGGTAAGGTCATCAAAAGAGTCACCGTTAAAATTGCCAGCCTCGGCCTTCATCAGGTCCCAGTTCCAACCGGAGGAAGCCGGGAGACTTCGAGTGAAAGTTTCGGCGTACTGAAACGGAGTACCCCCACCGTACAAGACATGGATGTCTGCACCACCACTCGCAGTTTTGTGGATCAAGGCAATATCCATATAGGCATCGCCATTAAAACCACCACTGGCGGTCTTGATGAGATCCCAATTCCAACCAGAGGAGGCTGGCATGACCCTCATCGATGTGCCGGCATTCTGCAAAGGCGTGCCTGCACTTCCAAATAATACATGCACACCGATACCGCCGTCCGGGAGCTTGTGAAGGATCGCAAGATCACCATATCCGTCACCGTTATATTTTCCAGCTTCCAGCTTCATCAGGTCCCAATTCCATCCAGAGGATGCTGGGAGACTCCGGACAAAAGTCTCGGCGTACTGAAACGGATTGGCTTGACCGTACAGAATATGAACGTCAGCACCGCCACTACCGTTCTTGTGAACCAGGGCCACATCCTTGAATCCGTCACCGTTGAAGTCGCCACTAGCAGTCCTGACAAGATCCCAGTCCCAGCCCGAAGAGCCGGGGAGACCTCGTACGTGGCTATCAGGGGTCTGGAGCGGAGTCCCCATGCTGCCATACAAAATATGGGCATCTACGCCACCGTCGGTACGCTCATGCAGAACTGCAAGATCACCATAGACGTCACCATTGAAATTGCTGCCATCCGCCGAAGAAGCAGGTGACGTGCTACACGCCTGCCGAGCCACATTGTTAGATGAGCCCAACATGCCGATCCCAGCGCCAGCACTAACGAGAACGCCCGGATTACCCTTGTCGATGTAACAGGCCTTATTGTCAGCATTCCTCATCTCGACATGCACGTGCGTGCCAGGATTACAGCCGTTCGGCCAAGCGTGAACCTTGCCGATAGTCATCATGTTGGTGATAGCTCCTGATGTTACGGCATCTTTGAGATGAGCAAAGTAAATCCACCCAACGTTCACATCATCAACAAAGACGTTCACCCCGGTACTCTCACCACACGAAGTCGTCATCGACCTCCAAGTGAACGAGACCACACCGGAACTGGCCGTCACGTTGAGTTTGACGAGGCCACCCTCGTTCCCGTAGAGATCAGTACCCCAATCACCATTACCGGGAGTATGGTGCACCGAGGGATGGCTTGAGGTTGAATCGTTCCAGTAGGGTGGGCTTGAAGCAGGATTGACATTCGCGTTCCACGCCCACTTGCCGCTAAACGGCATGTTCACGGTCACTTGTGGTGTACCGGTCGCAGAAGCAGTGAGTGGGTCACCGAGAAGCGATGACAAAAACCCGGCAACCAGAGTACATGCCAGTACCAGGGGAGTTACGATTCCGAGGCGACGCCTCTTTGTTTTATGCAAGACTCTTCCTTTCGAAGTATCCGACTAGCTAAAACGCCTAGATTGTAAACGAACGATCAATCGCTGGATTGCGACGATTGTTTTACTCGCAACATTGTTTATATACGCCGAGGCTTGATAATTGTATCATAGATCCTTTAACCAAGTGGGGATCTGTCTTATGCGTTATGTTTTGAAACTCTACGAAAAAACCTTACCCACGACGAGGCCGTTTTGCACTTCGTGTCGTCCGGCCGCCCTGCGGTGGCCGCAGCACTGCCATAATGCCAGGACGGATAGCATCATATTTTACGCGCAGCCACTCGCCAAGTGCGATATACGCGAATAATAGAAACGGCAAGTAATAGATGATTCCATTCAAATGAGCGTGTACAAACACATGTCCTCGTGCCAGTACCAGCCACGCCAAGGCGCTGAATAGGCCCAGCCACATCGCTCGTCGAAGTGCCCGATATTTCGTGGCCTCTGCCGCGTCGAGGACAGTCCGGCATAAATTCCTCATCGCCAGAAACGCAGCGAGCGCCACGACGACAAAAGAGCTGATGATCGTATAGAGCGGCTCCTTGAGCTGGACCGGAATGTTGACTACCGGCAGAAATGCATAGTTTATCGTTGAAATGATATTGGTTAATAAGAAACGCGGCTGTTTAGCAGCAGTCTCCAGGTCAATATAATTACTAAGCCCAGAATAAATTGCCGGCAGCGTATTGCCTAAGCCGTTATAGACCAACTTCCCGGATGACCCTCCTTCACCGGTACGTAGCAGTATCCGCTCCGCGATGAGGTCTTTTGCTCGGCCCACATCGCCCGTGTAGCTGTACACCTGCGCAAAATTGACCGACAACGCCCCGATAAATGCCACGGCGCCGACCAGACAAATAGGTATTGCCTCGCGTAGTAATGCCCTGATACGGGGAGTCTTGAGATACGCATAGTAGCCCACGACGGCCACCGGTGCCAGAATTATTTCCGGCACGAACTCGTAGCCATTCAGGAACCTGACAAAGAATAGCGCCAATAAGACCGCCAGAAATATGATGTACTGCTTGTGCGGCCGGGGCTTCTGGTAGTAATACAGTGCGTATATCATCGGCAAGAACATGAGCGGAGTCGCCCAGTACATATTGCGAGCAAACCCCACTACCCACACTGACATCGCGAGCAGCAACAGCACGGTAATGGCAGTGAATCTGGCAAACTTGTCCGCAACCCACACGACGAATAGGGCCAACACGAGCGCCGTCAGGAGCGCCCACCCGAATTTCAGCATCGTCAGGTAATGACGAAGTGGTACGCCGATCTTGTCATGAACGACAAGAGCCCCGATCTCGCTCAGCTTGCCCTGTAGGCCAAACTGCGATACGTATGCCCGGGAATACTCTTTCTGGCAAACCGGCGACTTATCGTCTACGGAGAACTTATCAGGCTTCTCCGCCATCACGAGCATGCCGGCGAATCTGTCACCCCCCTGTTCATCAAAACAGGCGAGCTTATGTACTACCAACGCATTAGAGTCTTTCTGAAAGAACCCGAACCACTCCATAGACTGCATACCAAACACGTTGAAGACAAACGACAGAAACAGGATGGTGACCGAAGCCACAAACAGTTTACGATGTCTTTTTATCGCCCCAAGCATTACGCAATATTATAACGCCTTGATATAACCTTTCACTAATCACGCCAGTCAACCCGGTCACGCTTTGCTATTACCCTCGTATCCCCACCGTCAGTACCCAATAGTGCCTATAGTATAATCGTAAGAGATGCCTCGCAAACCCCTCCTTTCCATGATCATCACCGGCCATGCCGAGGGTATACTCATGCACCGCACGCTGCGTAGCGCGCTTCGTGCCGGTAGCGAGCTCGATGCGCACGGCATCAACTGGGAACTACTCATCCATATCGACAGTCCCACTCCGGAAATGCAGGCGTATATCACGGCAAATCAGGACTTCCTAGTGTCGTTTCCGCTGTATCGCAATAGCTTCAAGGACCTTTCGGCGTCGCGCAACTTCATGGTCGGCAAAGCAAAGGGTACCATCATAACATTCCTGGACGCCGATGATATAGTATCAGAAAGCTGGCTGCTGGCAGGTGTCACAAAGCTACAAAAACTATCCAAACCAGCCGTCCTGCACACCGAATGGCTGATCAATTTCGGCGAACAGAATTTAGCCTGGCGCAAATACGACTCACGCTCCAAAGCCGAGGACGCGCTCATCATGGTGTGGGCCAACCGCTGGGACTCGGTCGTCATGGCGCCGCGCAGAGTTTTTGAAGACTTCCCCTACGCTCCCAACACCGACGGATTTGGTTCCGAAGACTGGCATTTCGGTTCACAAACGCTCGCGGCCGGTATTCCGCACTATGTAGTGCCGGGCACGGCGTTGTTTGCCCGGCGCAAAGACGTATCCGAGATGTCCATCCAACAGGCCGACCGCCGCACCGTCCACTACACCGACCTGCTCGACATTGACTACTTCAAACATATCGACCCTGCCGTCATTGCCGGATTCCAATCGCGGCGGCCGGCCACGACGTCAGCCTCACTCAGACACAAAGCCCGTTCGGTTTCAGTGCGTGCCGCCAAAAAACTTGCAGCTGCGGCGTCGGCACACCCCACACTGCGTGGGCATGCCGACCGCGCCCGGCGGCGATTCGCCGCCGGGCGCCAGTCAGCCGGCGCGGCGCGCTTCCCTGCCTGGCTGCTCGACGAATGGCGAGCACTTCACGCTATCGACCGGCAGATTTTTCCGGACCAGCAACTACTGGCAACGATACCATTTTACATATCAGAAATGTACGAGCTCGGCATAGCCTACCGCAATCTGGTGCAGTATGTTTCCAAACAACCGGATTATATATTCGTTATTCCTCACCTCGTGGCAGGCGGCGCCGATCTGGTCGTCCTGAACTACGTCCGCGCCCTCCAAAAACTGCATCCGGACTGGCACATCCTCGTCATCACCACCGATAATACGCCCAGTCCATGGGCCGACCGTCTACCCGAAGGCGTTGACTATATGCCGTGGGGCAAGGTATGTGTTGATAGCGGTATCTGGCAGGATTTGCATTTGCAGCTTTTTGCCCGGCTTATCGTCCAGTTGCGCTGCAAACGGCTGCACATCATTCAATCCGCGCTTGGGTTCGCGTTCGCCGCCGCCTACACGCGGCTTTTACGGGCCAACGACTACACGGTGTACGCCTGTGCGTTCTGTGAAGACATAGACGATGAGGGACGGTTCATCGGCCATATCCATTCGGGGCTGCCGGCGGCCTATCCTGCGCTTGACGCAATATGTACGGACAATGCCGCCGTAGCCGACCAGCTGGCGTGGGAGTACGGCCTGGAACGTGACAAATTCGTGGTTCACTACCAACCAGCTGAAATCAACCAGATCATACAGCCCAAGTCCGGTCATTCAGAACCGCTTCGGATACTGTGGGCCAGCCGCGTGTCTACCCAAAAACGCCCCGACCTGCTCAAGCGAATCGCCCAAAAACTTAACCCCGTTGACTTCGCCATCGACGCGTACGGCAGCCTACACAATGACTTTACGGCCGAATACTTCGACGGTATATCTGCATTAACCTATCAAGGTTCGTTCAGTGGGTTGCAATCAATCGACCTGTCGGATTACGATGTGTTCTTATACACTTCCGCCAACGATGGCGTACCAAATGTACTGCTCGGTATCGCAGCCGCAGGCCTCCCGATCGTCGCATCGGCAGCCGGCGGTGTCGGTGAGTTTATTAAAAATAACCGGACAGGCCTGCTCATCGAGCCGATCGATGATATCGACGCCTACGTCCAGGCGCTTCATCTGCTCAAGAATGACCCCGGACTCGCCCACGAACTTGCAGTAAACGCACAACAGCTGCTACAGACCCAGCATGGCCCGGATGTTCTCGAAAAACAATTCAGGAGATTAGTGTCATGAGCCGCAATCACCTGTCGATCATAGTCGTCGGCAATGAGGGCGGCGCGGAGTTCGCCCATACCATGAACAGTGTACTCCGCGCCGCCCACGCCCTTCCGGACGGCACCGCACATACCATCACCACGCTCGGCGAATCAATGGCGTCATCTGATCTTGCCAAAATAAAGGGAACTATCTGCGTCGTTCCGGTCGGGTCGCTCATCAGCCAAAACTGGCTGCACGCTGCCGCCGACCTCATTTCCCACTCCGTCCAGTCCGCCCAGGATGGGCCGTTGCTTCGCCCGGCAATAGCCATTTGGCACACCACGGATGGCGGTGTATCGATCAGAGATCAGTCCGTCGTCGTCGATCCGCTGTGTCATGTACTCGCTCCTCAGTACGCTCCGGTCGTGGCGATCGGCGATCGCACATTCCGGCAAGCGCTCTCCCAAAAGCCCACTGATATTCCCCTTGTCTCGTGGCTCGGCGTGGGGCTTGCCTGGCTCGGCCATACGCACACGGTAGCACCTCGGACTGCCGCATGGATACGAGAGGGTGAGGGGGCTTGCTGCCAGACCTACGGCGACTACACGAGTATGGATATCTTTACATTCAATCACGCCGCAGCAAGCCCCCTCACCCGGCCGGCGGCGGCCACGGCCACGCCGGTGCGCAGCACCGCCAGCCTGTCCGCCGCCGGCCGGGCATACGCTATACGCGCCGCCAAGTCTACCGCCCGGCGTCTCGGCGTAACCAAAACAGCCAAAAAAATCCTGTCCAAAACCGGCCGAACGCAACCGGGCCAACCAAGCCTGCGGCCGCTACTGCCAGCCTGGTTCATCACCGAGTGGCGAGAACTGCACCGCATCGATAATCGCACGTTTCCGAGCCGGTACCTGATAGAACATACTCCGGCCGAATCCTTGCCATCCTATGACACGCGACTCAGCGCCGCGCTCTACGTTGAGCTCGCAAACCAAATGGGTCAAGCCACCTACGACTACATACTGTTCGCCCCATGGCTCGTACGTGGCGGCGCTGATAAGTTCACCATCTCGTACGCCAACACCGCCGCGGCCATGGGCAAGCGAGTGCTCGTCATCACCACGCTGCCGCGGCACTCCGAATGGGCCGGACTCCTGGCGAATGGAGTAGATCATTGCAGCTTTGGCGAGATAACCGAACACATCCGGCCGGATATACAGTTCCGGCTTCTCGAAACCATACTGGCCCAAGCCGCGCCGCGTGCCATACATATCATCAATTCGGAGCTGGCCTATGATTTCTGCAAATCACACAAAGGCTGGCTCAAGCAGCACGGAATCAAACTTGCCGCTACCTCATTCAGCCAGGAAATCAGCCCCGAGGGCAAAACGCTCGGTTATTCACACACGCATGTGCCGGAAATATACGACTACGCTTCATATATCACCTCCGACAACAATGCCGTTACCACAATGTGGCAGCACGACTACGGATTCGACGCCCGTAAGCTCGCCGTACATCACCTGCCTCACGAACAATCCATCACTGATATCCGCGCTACTATCCGCTCACGCACACCAGATGACAATCAGCCGTTCAGAGTACTATGGGCCTCTCGCCTGGCTCCCGAAAAAATCCCACAGTTAGTTGGCGAAATCGGCAAAATCATACAGCATGACTCGATAACGATTGATATGTACGGCACGCCGTCCGACAATTTCGACGCATCCGCCGCAACACAAAACCTGCCCACGAACGTCCGTTACAAGGGCGCCTTTGACGGCCTAAGCACCCTACCGCTCGACACATACGATGCCTTTTTGTACACCTCGCTCTTTGACGGTATGCCGAACACCCTGCTCGAAATCGGGCTGATCGGGCTGCCGATAGTCAGTTCGGCGGTCGGCGGCATTCCCGAACTTATCCACGATGACACGACGGGACTGCTTGTCCACGACGTCAAGAATCCATTGCCATACGCCGAAGCACTGCGCCGATTGCGTAAGGACCCGGACCTCAGGAATCATCTCAGCGACAATCTTTACGCTGTTATCGAGCGGACATACAGCCGCCAGCAATTCGCCACATCAGTCAGGCGAATGCTTGAGGCCCTCGGCCTGCCGTCGTCCAGGAAGTAGTCTCCCGATCTACTGGATAGTCAGATTCAGCGTCTTCGCGATTCCGCTGGTCTCTGGCGCAGGCCCGTCATACCACAAGGCAAAATCCGGCGTGGACGTTACGAAGTATCGCACCGCACCAGCAGTATTTCGCGTTACATTAAATGAAACCGTCTTTTCTTCGTTGGCATTCAAGGTGAGCGGCTGTGACCCAGGGTCGATATTGCGGTTTCCGCCGTCACGGCCGGCCAGCCCGATATAACCGTAATTGATCGTGACCGCGCTCGTGTTCTTTACCTTGAAACTGAGCGTATACTGTTGGCCGGCCGCCGGTGACGCCACGGAACTCTGCAAACCCGATGACATCACGACCGGGCTGGCCGACACTGTAAATGTTATTTTTCTCGCCACTGCCCCGGATTCAGCCACCGGATAACCGACGTCATCCCAGTAGCCATTATGAAAGCTGGTGATCCAGGCGGTGTAGGTTCCCGGCACTTGAAATACCTTTTCCACAGCAAAGGCATACTCATTGCTGGCATTGATCGACACCGTATTTCCGCCGGCATCAACATTTCGGCCCAAAGGGTCGCGGATAGCCAGGCCGACATACCCTACATTGGCCGTGGAACTGCCGAAATTCTTGATTTTGAACGAAGTCGTTACCTGTTGGCCGACGCGTGGGCTGGCCACGCTGAGGGTGGGGCCTTGGGTGAGGGTAGGGCTGGGTTTGACCTCAAAGGTTACTTTTCTCATTACTGCCCCGGATTCAGCCACCGGATAACCGACGTCATCCCAGTAGCCATTATGAAAGCTGGTGATCCAGGCGGTGTAGGTTCCCGGAGTCTGAAAAGCCGGAGTTGCCTGGAATGTATACTCATCACCGCCGCCGATAGATAGGTTGACACTGCCTGCGTCCACATTCCGGCCCAGTGGATCGCGGATGGCCAGCCCTATGTAGCCGGCATTGGCTGTCGCGTCGCCAAAATTCTTTACCTTGAAGGAGGCTGTTACCTGTTGGCCGACGCGTGGGCTGGCCACGCTGAGGGTGGGGCCTTGGGTGAGGGTAGGGCTGGGTTTGACATCGGATGCCAACGTGCGCTGCACGCCCGTCCCACTATACGGATAGTTCGTATTGTTCCACGTCGTCCCATTGTCTTTTGTTGAGGTAATGAAGCCTGTGTATTGCCCGGCCATCGTGGGCATGAATGACTCGGAGTACACATACGTGCCGCCGGCAGCTATCACGCCCGTCGCGCGCAGCGGCAGGTCGCTATTGGTATTTTGTGGACTGCGCATGGCAACCGCCACCTTGCCCACATCCATGGGCTGCGCACTGTTATTTCGGACAGTGAATGTCACCGTAGCTGATTTGCCGATCCGCATAGCAGCCCCACTTACAGCCGGCGCTACCGATATCGTCGGCGCGGCGCGTACGGCCAGTTGAGCACTGCGAGGATTGTCGATATGCGAACTGGCCGGGTAATTATCATCCCAACTGCCGTTTACGTAGCTTGTGAGACCGAATGTATATGTATCTTCGGTGGGCAAAGTCCTGGTGTCAGAATAGGTTGCCCAGCCCCAGGGCGGTACGGTGACCGACTTGAGGGCGAAATCCTGATTAGTGCCGCCGCTACCCCGGACTGTGACGGCCACACTGACCGTTTTTGTCACGCCCGTGCTATTGCCCAGATCAAATGACACGGTCGTGGGTATACCGGAATACACACCTTCATGAACACTCGATATGCGAAGCGGCGAGGCCACCGTCAGGTCCGGCTGCGTCGAGCCGAACCAGCCCTCGTAGAAACGCACGAAGTTGTAGCTGCCGCTATAGTACTGTCCCGTATATCCGAACTGCGGATTGCCATACAGCCCGTTCGGGTTGTTGTAAGCGTGCGGCGTATAGCAATAGAGTGAAGATGTGGCGGCATTATTAATCACAAACGTCTTATAGGCAGTACCGTTATCGTCATAAAATGTTACACTGCGGCCCGGGTACAAGCCCGTGCTGTAATACCGCGTGGCGCCGCCACAAGGATACGACAAACCGACTCGCCACCAGCTGTTATTGCCATTCGCCCGTTCATAGTTAAACCTGAACTGCCAGGCAGCATTATCAACCTGTTTATAAAAACTGCCGTACTTCGCCTGGCACTCGGCACTGTCCGGACACCCATAACCCATAGCGAAATTCAGCTGTGACTGCGTGGGACTTTTGGCGGTTACCAGACTCTGCTCTTTTTGCAAAGTCGCCAAGAGCACCTTAGGACTGATTCCATAATCCTGAGCCGCCTCATAAATGACACGCGAGGCAATCACATTCCCACCATCACGATCACTATAAGAGTAATAATTTGCCAGATATCCGCCTCTAGCCTGTAAAAAAGCCTGGATATCAGCCTGAGACATACTGGCAGCGTTCAGGAAAAATCCACTATCGATCAGGCTGTGTTCCTGATACGACGCCGAGGCCTTGGGCGCCAGCAGAACGGCACACCCCATCGTCACCACCAGAAACGCCAGGACGATCACTGTGCTCTTTTTGAATCTATCCAGTCTACTCATACACTACTCTTTAAAATTTACGGGTATTTCGATGTTGTTTTCCTCTTCGCTGAGATTGGTGTAGGTAAAGATATCCAGTCGTCCTGATGCCGAACGGGAGTCAAATTGCAGCGTCCCCGAAAATGCTCCGTTTACCACGCGCAGGCTTCCCTCGGCGATGACGCCGACCTGATTATCGATCAGCCGGTACTGAACTTGTTTGAGGTCTTTGGCGGTCCCACCGATGACACTGCCATTTTCGAGCAGCGCATCTTTGAGCGGCTTGCCGACGGTGATGAGCCCGGAGGCAGACGATATACCACTAGTAGTGTTAGGCACGCCAGTGCCGCCCGTATCCACAGCGCCGCCTTTTTGTATGCCGCCGCTGTTGCTTTCACGGTCACCCCCGTCAGAATAGTCCTTTTGAGCGGTTTTTGAGGTGCTGGTGGTTTTTGCGGTTTCAGCCGTGTGACGGTATTTAACGTACCAGACGCCAGCCGCGCCGGCTGCCAGCAGCACGGCGAGTGAAATAATCAGAACTTTTTTTCGTGTACTCATACTGTTTATTTTAACGTTAACATATACATTATAAAAATTTTTCCGGTACCGAGTCAATACTCCCTCGTCCAGTCTCGAGTACTGACCTACGAACACGATCTCTAGTATAATAATCGTCAGCATGTCCGAACCCACCCACACTCACGCGCAACAGCCGCTCGTTTCAGTCGTCATGCCTGTCTACAACACCGGTGAATATCTGGAGCAGGCGATCAAAAGCATCCTGGAGGGCAGCTATACGAACATCGAGCTGATCGCCATCGACGATGGCTCCACGGACGACTCCGGTGCGATTCTCGACCAATACCAAAAACGCGATCCTCGCTTGCGCGTTGTCCATCAAAAAAACTCCGGAGTGGTTGCCGCTGCCAATCACGGAATCTCCCTGGCGCGAGGTGAATACATCGCCCGTCAGGATAGCGATGACGTCAGTTTTCCACGGCGCATCGAACGCCAGATAGCCATCCTGCAAGCCCATCCGAGTGTCGAACTCGTTACCGGTGTGTTCGAGGGCATGGACGAAGACGGCGAGTTCATTTACCGCGACGTCCTGCCGGCCGACGACGAAGACATCAAACGCGCCATGTTTTTACGCAATCCGATCGGACATGGTTCGACCATGATGCGAACACAAACCCTACGTAGCACAGGCGCCTACGGCGTCAATGGTGACACCCGTGGTGTCGCCGAAGACTTCGAGCTCTTCATACGTTTAGCCAGAATCGGTACATTCCAGGCCATCGAGTACGCCACTTACCGATGGCGCATCAATTTCAAGGGCATCACCCAAACACAGAACAAACTCATGGCAGAAGTCATGAAAAATCACATCGATGCACTGTGGGCCGATACCTGCCCACCCGTCTTTGGCACGGGCAGACTCCGCCAAAAAGGCAACCACTACCTGCACACCTACAAACGCCGCGGCGTGGGCATGAAGCAGGTCATGCTCGCTGACAACGCCCAGATCGGGATCAAAATGATCCGTTACGGACACCCTCTGCGCGGCGTGCGGCAGCTGCTGGCCGTATTATTCGTAGGCAGATCAGGCATCCGGGCCATTCATCAACGCTTCCGCCACCTGCGGCGTGGTACGACCGCCGCGCTCAGGAGAAAACTATGGCTCAGCAAATAGCCCTCGCCCTGCGCCGCCGGGCATCCGCGCTCAAGGCGCGGATGCGTTTTGAGCTGGCGCTGCGCCGCATGCCGGATGCGGCGCCAACTTCAAAAATCCAGCTCGCCGTCATCACCGGCGAGCTGGAAGTCGGCGGCGTCGGACGGGTTTTGCTCAACATTATCAAAGACCTGCCACGGGACAGATACGACATCACGATATTCACCACCGATCCACGCCTGAATAACTGGGCGCCCGAATTCGCAAAACACGTATCGGCCATCGTGGATATTCCGTTGCTCATCGGCCGTACTCTGCCCCAGGAACGCGTCCAACAATACCTGGCACACTACCTCGCTCGGCAACGGGCCGATATTATTTTTATCACCAATTCGGTTGCCGGATATCATGCCCTCTCTGCCATCAAGACCACCGGCGCATCTGCTCGGGCGGCAGTGTTCGATCTCATACATACCCATGGCCGGCCCCAGGACAATGATGCCTTTCTAAAAATCTCCCACCCGTTCGACGCATACATCACAAAGCGGATCGTCATCAGCAATTACCTCAGGGATTATTTTTGCACCAAGTACGACGTGAATCCGGACAAAGTCCGAGTGTTATACAACGGCGTTGACACCGCCGTGCTACAGTCAAACCCCGACCAGACTCATGGCAGAGCGATTCTTGGCCTGCAAGATGAGACTCAAGCCATCAGCTACGTGGGCCGTTTGCAAAGCGATAAATCACCAGGGCGTCTCATCGAGTTGGCCGCCCGGCTGGAGCCACTGCTCAGCAAGACTCACACACACATCGCGATTGTCGGTGAAGGGGAGCTGGAGCCAGAGCTCCGGGCACGAGCCTCGGAGCTTGGCGTCCTCGATACGCAAGTACGTTTTTACCCCTTCACCGACACGCCGCTCGATGTCTTCGCGGCATCAAAATTCACCATCATTACCTCTGACCTGGAGGGCATTCCGATGAGCGCCCTGGAATCCATGTATGCCCATGCGCCGGTCATAGCACCGGCCGTCGGCGGCCTGCCCGAGATTATCAGCGATGGCAGCGACGGATTTTTGGCATCGTTCGCCGACCCCGACGAAAATACCCGGCTCGCAAACCTCAGCGCCGCCATCGAACGGGCCTTGTCTCTCGACGATACCGCCTACAGTGCCATGCAGCAAGCGGCCCACCAAAAAATCCTGGATCGTTTCAGTACGATGGGTTCCCAGTACCTTGAACTCTTCGACTCCAGCCAGAGCTAGACCAGTTACTTAGATTAATTATTTGGAACCGGAGCGCCATTTGTGGCGGACGGCGAACAGGCCGCTCCACTTCAGGCCCTTCGGGGGAGCTACCACAGAGAAGTGAGGGCCGTTCAGTAACACGTCAGCGCGCCGGCCGGTGGTGGTGTACGCCTCCAACATAATCCGGTACGTGCCCGGTACGATATCAAGCCAAAAATCCAGCCGCATCGTGCCATCATCGAGGATAGAGTCGATGCCGCTGTTTTTGCTGTTAAGTCCCGTGATATGTTCGCCGCTTTCTTTAAAAATATTTACACCGATGCTTTCCAGATCCTCGATATCGTCCCACGCGACCCGTACTGACAGAGTGCCGCCGCTCTCAAATGTTTGTTGCTTTCGACCATCCTCACCCTCCAGGCTGGCGTGCAGCCGGGAGACATCGCCCTTTTTATTACTGGTGGCGATTTTACGGTCGATCTCTGCCTG
The DNA here is from genome assembly GCA_039809165.1 of Saccharimonadales bacterium (SeqCode). GTDB lineage: Bacteria > Patescibacteriota > Saccharimonadia > Saccharimonadales > UBA4665 > UBA4665. Next base: position 19,623 of record JBDHUK010000003.1, read on the forward strand.
ATTCAATTCGCTGTAACGGTTGGCGACCCGGTACGGATCACCTGCTTCGATGATTTTGCCCTCACTGATAAGAATGGCCCGGTTACAGAACTTCTTGACGGTTTCCATATCATGAGTAACCAGTATAATCGTTTGCTTGCTGGCTTTGTACTGCTCAAAAACGTCGAGACATTTGCGCTGAAAGGCTTCATCGCCGACTGCCAGGACTTCATCGAAGATCAATATATCATTCCGCGCCTTGACCGCAATCGAAAACGCCAGCCGCACCTGCATGCCCGACGAGTAGTTCTTCAGTTTCTGATCCATGAACTCGCCAAGCTCGGCAAACGCAACGATCTCATCATACATCACCGCCATTTCTTTGCGCGAAAAGCCCAGCAGTGCGCCGTTCAAAAACACGTTGTCGCGGCCGGAAAGCTCCGGGTTAAACCCGACGCCCAGTTCGATAAACGGTGTGAGATTACCGTGCAGCTGCACGCTCCCGGCGGTCGGCGCGTATACCCCGGCCAACACTTTCAGTAACGTACTTTTGCCGCTGCCGTTCCGGCCGACGATACCAAAGAAATCACCCTCATGCACCTCAAAATTGATACCATCAAGAACCTTTTGGCGCACATTGACATTTTTACGCCCGATATTGACGAACGCCTGTTTGAGCGAGCTGTTTTTGTGCTGCGGAAGTACAAACTCCTTATGCAGATCATGCACTTCGACCATCGGTTTCGTCATCAGATATTCTCCGCGAAATATTTAGCCTGTTTCTTGAAGTACACCGTGGAAATAACCGTGACAGCAAGAATGACCACGATCGGTATCAGCGCCGCCCAGAGCGGCAGAATCATCCATCCAGTGACAGTCGTATCCGTTACCAATATATGCCGCGCGTCCTGGATAATCTGAGCCATGGGATTGAGCAGCAGCAGTTTCTGCAAATGGAGCGGCACCAGACTGAAGCTGGTCGTGATGGCATACAAAATCGGCGTTCCATAAAACCCGGCCTGCGTCGCCACCTCCCAGATATAGGTGACATCACGAAACCGGACGAACAATGCCGCCAAAAAGAACGCCACGGCGGTCGCAAACATGAACAGCTCTATGACCAGTACCGGCAGCAGCAGCCAGCTGATATCCGGCCGTATCCCATCGACAAGCGCGAAAATCACCACGACGCACAGATTAAGCGCCAGATTGATAAAGGCCGAAGCCGAACTGCCCACGACCACCAGGTAACGGGGAATGCTGATCTTTCGGATCAGGTCGCCACGAGACACCACCGAACTCATGCCAATCGTTGTCGTTTCTACAAAGAAATTCCAGAACACGATTCCGAGCAGCAGGTATACACCCAGATGCGGCACACCTTCATTCAGGTTAAAAATATAGACGAATACGATATACAGAATGCCGAACATGAAGAGGGGACGCAGTAGTGACCACAAATAGCCGAGCGCTGATCCCTGATACCGCAGCTTGAAATCGGTCGTTACCATTTCTCGCAAAATGGAACGATTGCGTTTGTTGAGGTATGGCATTTCTCAGATATTATACACCAGCTACGTGGGGAGCGGCCGCATATTGTACACTGATAGCATATGACCGCGACCACCCCCCACATGCACCTCACCCGGGTACTCCTTATCCGTAATGCCTTCACGTACGACTTCGGCGGCGGCGAGCGCTTTCCCGTCCAGCTTGCAGCAGAACTGGCACGGCACGATTTCGAGCCGATCGTCGTCTCCAGATCGCCCATGCTGCTCGGATTCGCGGACACCAAATCCGTCGCGCATATCAAAGGCTGGTGGTGGAGCAAGCAAAACTGGAGCGGCAAAAACACCATACTGGTTCCGCTGTATCTGCTATGGCAAATTATCCTGATCGGCTGGTATCTTATCCTGATCGCTCGCCTCAAGCCGGCCGTGGTACATCCTCAGAGCAAAGATGATTTCGTAGCCGCTACGATCGCCGGCAAAATCCTCAAAAAACGCATCATCTGGACAGATCATGCCGATCTGAAATACATATTCCAAAAGCACCGGCTCTGGTACAAAAACCCGGTGGGCAAGCTGGTCTATTATTGCAGTACGCTCGCCGACGCCATCACACTCGTCAGCCACAGCGAGGCGGCCTTGATACAAAAAGAGCTGGGCCGTCCACTACAATCCAACTACACCGTGGTACACAACGGCGTCGTAGACTCAAAGCCAACGCCGCACGCTCGGAATACCGGCGGCAAGGACTCGCTTATTTTCTGCGCCACTTCACGCCTTGTCGCCGCCAAAGGAATCGGCGAACTGATCGACGCCTTCACACGATTACAGCCGCTCTACCCATCATGCCGGCTGTGGCTTGTCGGCGACGGCCCTGACCGGGGCCGGTTCGAAGCCCAGGCTGCCGGCAACAGCAGCATCATCTTTTTCGGTCACAGCGATGACCCTTTGAGTTATGTTGCGACAGCCGACATATTCATACATCCAAGCTACCACGAAGGATTCAGCATATCGCTGGTCGAGGCAACCATGCTGGGCAAACCGGTCATCGCCTGCGCGGTCGGCGGCAATACCGAGATCATCAATCCACGGAATGGTATACTGGTTGCACCAGGCAACTCAGACGAACTGGGTGATGCGATGCGTACGCTCGTAACAAGTCCGGCCCTCATGCGTCGGCTTGGTGTTGGAGCGCGCAGGACCTACGAATCCGGCTTCGACTTCGCCGACATCGTCAAGGAAAGGTTTGTTCCCCTCTATGAGTCATAGGGCACCCCATAAAATCCGCATTCTCTTCGACGCCAATCCCCTCATGACCAGCCGCACCGGAGTCGGACAATATACCGCTCGCCTGATCGAAAGCATTGCCGCCGGCTCCCCCGACACCATAGAACTCGTGGGATACTATTACAATTTCCTCAAGCGCAAACAGCCACCGGCCAGTCCCACGGCGCAGAACATTTCCTACCGTCCCATATATCACGCACCGGGACCGGCAGTAAATGCCCTGCGCCGGCTGGGCCTACAAGTCCCCATAGAATTCCTCACCTTTCTCAAACCTGACTTCGTACTGTACCCGAACTTTCTTAGCCAGCCTAGTATCTTCCGCGTCCCGAGCGCTATCGTCGTGCATGACCTCATGTTCTACGAGTTCCCAGAGTATGGTTCCGACAAAAACGTCCGCGACCTGCAACGATTCGTTCCGCAGTCTATACACCGTTCACGTTTCGTGATCAGCGTATCAGCTTTTACGGCTCAGCGCCTTGGTGAGATATACCATACACCAGCCCACAAAATACTTGTCACATCCATTCCTCCACGTCCCAACGACTGCCCGACGCAAGCGGCAGCGCGCCGGACGATCGCTCAGGCCGGCATCGATAAGCCCTACCTGTTCTTTATCGGAACGATGGAGCCGCGCAAAAACCTGATCGCCCTCATGACCGCCTACAGCAAGCTGCCAGCAAAACTGCGCAACACCCACTCATTGGTGCTCGCCGGTAAAATGGACTGGAAATTTCAAGCCATCAAAGCAAAACTCGAAGAGCTGCGAGCTGCCGGTTGCGACATTCGCTATCTCGGTTACGTGGATGACAACACCGAAACCGCACTCTACACCTGCGCCCGGCTTGTGGTCGTCTCATCTCATTACGAAGGCTTCGGTATGCAAATCAACGACGCCCTGAGCAGGGGTGTACCCGTAGCCGTCAGCGACATACCGGTCTTCCATGAATCGGGCGGCGACCTAGCGGCCTACTTTGATCAAAACGATCCCAAAGCCATTGCAGCCACCATTACGCGCTGCCTGCAGACTCCGCCTCCCGACCCCAAGCAGCTCATACGACATGTAGCCTCCAAACCATCATGGCGCGACGAATCATCCCAAGTCCTCAAGCGAATCAAGCAATCCATCAGCCAGAAAGGGAAGTCATGAGTAAAATAATCATCGATGCCCGTGAATACAGCACATCGACCGGCCGCTACGTCCGCCAATTGCTCAATTACCTGCAGCAAACAAAAAGCGAACATGAATACCTTGTGCTCCTCAAGGACAAAGATTTTGACACCGCCAATATCACCAGCTCCCAGTTCACTAAAGTCCGCTGCAATATCAAAGAGTTTACCTTCGCCGAACAGCTGCCTCTCCTGCATCAGATTCGTCAACTCAAACCCGACCTGGTTCATTTTCCTATGGTACAGCAGCCCCTCCTATACCACGGCCTTGTCGTTACGACCATGCAAGACCTGACCACCATCCGTTTTCGCAATCCCTCCAAGAATCCCATAGTCTTCACCCTCAAGCAGCAGATTTATAAGCTCGTCAACCACATCGCTGCACGCAAATCCCGGCTTATCATCACGCCGACTGAATTTGTCAAACAGGACGTCGCCCACTATGCCCATATCTCGCCCGACAAAATAACCGTCACACTAGAGGCCGCCGATCCAATCCCTGATGCCGCCGAGCCACTCTTGGAGCTTGTAAACCCCGATGGTTCAATCCAGCGATTCATCATGTATATCGGCCGGCCGACACCACACAAAAACCTCGGGCGGCTCATTCAGGCGTTTGCCCAGCTCAAGCGGCACTATCCCGATCTCAAACTCGTCTTGGCAGGCAAAAAGGATGCGCTGTACGAACGCCACGAGGCCGAGGCCGCCCAACAGGGAATTACCGACATCATTTTCACCGGCTATATCAGCGACGGTCAGCTCAAATGGCTCTACAACCATACCGCTTGCTACGTGTTTCCATCGCTCAGCGAGGGTTTTGGTCTCCCGGGGCTGGAGGCCATGATGCACGGCGCGCCAGTCGCCAGCAGCAACGCTACCTGTCTACCAGAGGTGCATGGCGATGCTGCCCACTATTTCGACCCCACGAGCATCAGCGACATGGCGCGCGCCGTCTCGGATGTAATCTCCGATGCTGACTTGCGCGCCACGCTCATCAAGCAGGGCCGCCTGCAGGCTGCGAAGTTCTCATGGGCCCGGATGGCCAACCAAACCCTCGACGTCTACAACCATGCTCTTGGGCGCTAGTCGCCAACCGGCTTGAGCACAATGTGCCGCTCGCGGCCCTCGCCCACCGATTCGGTCGCGAGCCCGGCGTCGGCGGCAGCCTTGTGGACAATGCGGCGGTCAGCCGCTCCCATTGGCTTCAAATCGAGCGGCTTGCCACCGTCCTTGACCTGATTAATCCATTCCTGGGCAGTCTCAGTCAAGCGATCGGCACGCTGTTTTTTGTATTCAGCAACATCGACATTAACCCGATTGTATTCAAAACCCCGGCTTTTGAGGGCATTTGAGACAATGAACTGAAGTGAACGCATCGTCTCGCCACGGACACCTATCAAAAATCCGTTCAGATGTGTAGAAGGGATGTCCAGTTCAATTACCTCACCGTCTTCGGTGGTGGCATAGATATCAGTATTCAGGCCAAAAAACGATAGGATGTCTTCGAGGTATTTTTTGGCATATAGGATAGCCTCGTCGATCGATTGTTTGTCGGTGGCATTATCGTTCATCTCACGTCTCCTCTTTATTAAGTGCCCACCTCCATGGTTGATTTTGCTGCCTTGACATAATAACTACTTTCCCTTGTTCTTGCTGCGCGTAATGCTTGTGACCGTCGTGCCCGGCCGGACTGGCTTGGCGGCTGGATTCTCGGAATCTTTGAGCTCCGGAGCACCGGAGAGCGGCTTTGATTCGGCAACCACCTCCGCTTCTGGAACGCGCGACACATCCCGTTTGGGAGCTTTGCCCTTGCTCAAATCCTCCATTTCCTCTTCGTCCTTGCGGAGAACGTAGGTCTGCTGCAGCAGAGCAACCAAACCACCGACAAACCAGTATAGGCTAAGCGCCGAAGCAATATTGATCGTAAAAAAGAAAATCATCGCCGGCAAGAAGAACCTGGTGCTGCGCCCGATTGCGGCATTCACTTCTTGCTGGTCGGCTTGTTTGCCCTGGCCGGCATCCTTAAAAATATCCCGGAGTTTTCGGGCATCTTTGGCATCCGGCATAAGTTGTTTGGCCTGGAAATACTGCGTCACCGCGCTCGCAACGACGATAATAAAAGCCGGAATATAAAAGCCTTCGGCACCGATTGCCGGCCGGGTCAAATCAACAATATGAAATAATGTTATATCAAATTTATCGATGTTTTCAGCCAGATGCTGCATCCATGGCAGGTGTTGCAAGGGCGCATACGCAAAGGTGATGATCTCCTCTGGGTTGTGCATAAGCTTCTGTAAGCCGCTGTACAAACCGAGCAGGATCGGCAACTGCAGCAGGGCAATACCGATAGTACCGAACGGGTTGATACCTTTTTCCTTGTACAGTTCCATCTGGAGCATAGCTTGTTTTTGCTTGTCACCCTTGGCGTCCTTGGCGATACGCTTGAGCTCTGGTTGGATCTTTTTCATCAGTTTCGCCTGATGGAGCTGCTTCTTGACAAGCGGCCACAGCAACATGCGGATGACAATCGTGAAGATAATCAACGCCATGCCGAAGTTGTGGCCAGGCAGCAGGGCATAAATAAGCACCAGCAAGTTAAATATCGGCTGAACGATAAGCGTCGTGAACATTACGTAGAATTACTCCTCAGTATTTACTATACCATTGAACCCATCACATATCTTTATGGCTCATGGATTCATCGGTTTTCCTCAGAATTCCAGCTTGCTTGAGCTGTTTGATAACCTGATTCCGGAGCAGGGAGCCGTCCATGGAAGCGATTTTTTCACTGAACACAATGAGTACTATATCGTACGGAGCCGTCATATGATCGGAATTTGTTCGTAGTATTTCATATAGCCGGCGCCGGATTCGAGCTCGTACAACTGCTGATTTGTGCACCTTTTTGCTGACCACGACCGCCGCTCGGTACGATGTGCGGCGAGCGTTCGCCACATACTTGATAGCCAGCAGCTGGCCGCGCGCCGTCTGCGCGCGGCCATACACGCGTGGTAGCGCATTATGACCATGAAAACGATTTTTACGGCTAATCATTTCGACTCTATTATAATCCGAATTCCACATTCCGGCTTGGCAGGCAACCACAAAGACTGCCAATCATACACCGTAATTAAACAAAATACGAACACGAGTATGCGCTCATGCTACGGTTTGACGCATGTAAGCGCACTACATGCAAGCATCTGGTTAGGCTGAGAGCTTGTTGCGGCCCTTGAGCCGGCGCCGCGCAAGCACCGTCCGACCGGCACGCGTCGACATCCGCTTCATAAAGCCATGCACGCGGCTGCGGTGGCGTTTCTTAGGTTGGTACGTTCGCTTAGGCATAGTTAATATCCTTGACTTCTATTATAGATTACTACTTGATAGAGTAGCACCCTTCCCTGTCATATCGTAGTTTTTACAATACTCAGAGTGCAGATTACAACGCTCTTACACGTTTACCACTTATTTACCCCCTGAATTTTACTAGGTTTTCCCCTTTTTCACAAGACTTATCCACAATTTAACAGATAGTAGCGCTGGCCTGTGTATAATTTCAACCATCCGGTTCGGCATCCCTCCCCTGCCCTTGCATGATGTAAATTTGCCTGTGGAAAAGTCATCTCGTTTCAACTATAGTACACCTTAGAAAGAGGGTAACGCACGTGCAGCCAAACTCATTATGGCCAACGGTATTAGGTGAAATCGAGCTATCTATCTCGCGCCCTAATTACATGACCTGGTTCAAGCCTACCCAACTTCTTAAATGCGACGAGGAATCAGCTGTTATCGGGGTTCCGAATATTTTTTTCATCCAACAACTCGAGCGCAAATACAACAAGCTCATCATCGATATCCTCGCCAAGAACGGCGCCAAAACTTCCCGTATCGAATACAAGGTACATACCAGCTCCGCCAAAAAACCCACCCAAGACAGCCCCTCTTCCATCTCTCCGGCGGCCCCCTCCGCGCCCCAACCGGTGGGTCCAAGCATTAACCCCACCCACAACACCGCTTCGGCAGCGCCTGCGTTCAGACCATCGCCATCCGGCCCAGCTGCCGTTATGCCAGGCGGCCGGGCTACTGGTCAGTCCTATCAGCAAAAACTCAACGAGCGTTACACGTTCGAGACCTTCATCGAAGGTTCCGGCAACGAACTGGCCTACGCCGCCTGCCAAGCCATCGCCGCCAGCCCCGGCACCAAATACAACCCCTTGTTCCTCTATGGCGGCGTCGGTATCGGCAAAACCCATCTCATGCAAGCAGTCGGCAATGCCGTACTCCTCCACAACCCCTCGGCACGCGTTGTGTATGTTTCCAGCGAGCAGTTTCTCCAGGGTTTCGTCGAGGCGCTGCGCTTTAAGAAGATCAAAGAATTTAATGAATTTTACCGTACGGCCGACGTCCTGATCGTCGATGACGTTCAGTTTATCGCCGGCAAAGAAAAGGCACAAGAAGAGTTTTTCCACACCTTCAATACCCTCCACCAGGCCAACAAACAGATCATCATCAGCAGCGATAAGCCGCCTCGCGACATCCCCACCCTCGAAGATCGCCTGCGCTCACGCTTCGTATGGGGCATGACCATCGACATGCAGATTCCGGATTTCGAGACTCGCTGCGCCATTCTCCAAACCAAATCCAGCATCCATGGCATCGAGCTTCCCCAAGACGTCACCGAATATTTAGCTGGCAGCATCCAGACCAATATTCGTGAGCTCGAGGGCGCGCTCAACCAGCTGATTGCCGTTTGCGAAATGCGCGGCGTCGCCCCCAGCCTCGCCATCGTCACCGGCATCCGCAGCGCCACCAAAGCGCGCCCCAAACACCTCAGCGCCAAGCAAATCATCGAACGCACTGCCAAGCATTTCCAAATCAGCGTCGATGAAATCCTGAGCAGCAAGCGCGACAAAGACATCGTTATGCCGCGCCAAGTCGCCATGTACATCTTGCGCAACGACCTCCATCTCAGCTTTCCCAAAATCGCCCGGGAACTCGGCCGCAAAGACCACACCACCGCCATCCACTCCGTTGAAAAAATCGAAAAAGAAATCCACACCGATACCGACATGCGCGATGCTGTCAGCAGTATCCGGGAGCAACTCAATGCCTAACCACTCATCAGTTCGGCGGTCTTGTGGAAAAGTCACGTTTTTCAGTGGAAAACCCAGGCACAAAACCCGGCTTGCCTGTGACCGAACACTCATCATACCCACAGCCACTGCCACTCCGCCTGCTTCAGCTGCGACTAAGTCACTGTTTTTACACAATACCGCGCATCATTCAGCCCACAAGAATTTCACAGGTTTTCACAGCCGATCAACAGCGGCGCCAGGACAATTTTCCACATCTTCCACACCCCCTATAACAACTACAACGAATAAATTATAAGTAATAATAAGGAGCCTCGGATTATGAAACTACAGGTCACTCAGGAAAACCTCAACAAAGCGCTCTCGCTCGTAGCCCGGGTAGCGAGCACCAGGGGAACGCTGCCGATACTTGCGAACGTACTTATCAAAACCGTCGAAAATAGACTGAGCATATCAGCAACCAACCTCGATATTGCCATAACCCAGCATATCGGCGCCAAAGTTTCCGAAGAAGGAGCCATTACCGTTCCGGCCCGGCTTATGCAAGACTTTGTAAGCAGCCTGCCGACCGGAGTCATTGACCTGAGTCTTGAAGACAGCAAGCTGCATATCACGACCGACAAATACAACTCCGTCGTGAACGGCGTGCCGGCTGACGACTTCCCTATCATGCCAGCTATCGACACAACGATGGAATCAGCTCGGTCCTGGACGATCAACGCCACTCAATTCAAGAAAGGCTTGCAGCAGGTCATTATGGCCGCGAGCAACGACGAATCCCGGCCGGTGTTGACCGGGGTACTTATCCACACCCTTGAGGATAATTTGTATGCTGTTGCTACAGATAGCTATCGCCTGGCCGAAAAAAATCTAGGTCCAAATAAGCAGGATGTCCGATTGCTCGTTCCAGCAACGGCTATCCAGGATTTGCTGCGTATACTCGGTGATTACGACGAGGATGTCCAGGTGACGCATGATGACCAGCAGATATTATTCCAGGCCGGGGGTGTCGATATGGTGGCGCGCCTGATCGATGGCCGCTACCCAGATTACCGCAAACTCATTCCTGGTGAATTTGCTGTCACCGCCCAGGTCAAGCGCGCCGACCTCGTCAACGTGACTAAGGTGTCGAGCTTATTCGCACGCGAGAGTGCCGGCAGCGTCACAATATCCGTTGACGAGAATAAATCCGAGCTAAGCATCCGTTCGGTTGCCTCTCAGCTCGGTGAAAACACCGCCGCCGCAGGTGGCGAAATTCGTGGCAGTGGTTCGATCACGCTCAACTCCCGTTATCTGCTTGATGCACTTCATGCTTTTGGCAGTGACGAGGTTGCCTTTTGCTTTAATGGTAAACTAGAACCCACCCTGCTCCGCGACCCTGCCGCCAAAGGCGGCGGTGACTACGTACACATCATCATGCCGCTCAAGAGCTAACATTGATCCCTCAGGAATGCTAAAGCGTCTTCATTGCTGTCAAACTTATAATAATCACCTTTTTCTATCTGTTTTTTGGACTCCGCTAGGGCTTTGGCGGTCTTGGCGTTTGGAATCTCGGGTGTCTCGAAGGTGACGCGGCGTTCAAGTGTGAAACGGCGCAGTTCGTTGTTAAGTACGGCGCTCAGGCTGATACCCAGCTCGTCGGCCACCTGAGCGGCGAGCTGTTTGAGCTTTGGATCGGTCTTGAGATTGATAACTGC
>JBDHUK010000004.1:0-28644 GCA_039809165.1 Saccharimonadales bacterium (SeqCode)
TCCGCGCGGTCGCGGATAATCATTGTCGGCCAAGCCCCGGGCCGCAAAGCTCAGGACAGCCACAAACCCTGGAACGACGCCAGCGGAATCATGCTGCGCACATGGCTGGGCGTGAGCGACGAGCAGTTTTATGATCCGGATTTGTTCGCGCTGATCCCGATGGATTTTTATTATCCGGGCAAAGGTGCGCACGGCGATCTGCCGCCGCGCAAGGGGTTCGCCGCCAAGTGGCACCCACTGCTGCGCGAACATATGCCGGATGTGCAGCTGACGATCCTGGTCGGCGCGTATTCGCAGAAATATTATCTGGGTGCGCGAGCCGGGCGCACACTGACCGAAACAGTGCGTTCGTACGCGGAGTACGCGCCGGAGTTTTTTCCGCTGGTGCATCCCTCGCCGCTTAATTTCCGGTGGCGAGCCAAAAATCCGTGGTTCGAGGTGGAGGTCGTACCGGAGCTGCGCTCACTCGTACATGCTGTTCTGAGAGTGTAGACGACTAGGTATCTTCCGTGGGTTTTGATACTATGGCTGTAATGCAAGCACATGCCTCGGATGGATATATAGAGTGGGACGGACATAGGACATATTACAGAATATTCGGTGAGCAGTCGTCGAGCAAGGTGCCGCTACTGGTGTTGCAGGGTGGGCCTGGTTCAGCCCACAATTATATGCTTGGGTTCGCCCGGTTGGCCGGCGATCGCCAGGTGGTTTTCTTTGATCAGCTTGGCGGTGGGCTATCTGATCATCCGGACGATGATTCGCTCTGGAGTATCGATGTTTGCGTCCGCGAGGTGCAGGCCGTTCGAGAACAGCTCGGCCTTGACGAGATACATCTCGTAGGACATTCCTGGGGTGGCATGCTTGCAATTGAATATATGCTGACTGAACCGCAGGGTGTGCATAGTGTTACGCTCGCCAGTACCATGATAAGTATGCCGCTGTACCAGCAAGAGGTTGAGCTGCTGAAGCGAGATTTGCCGGAAGATATCTACCGAACGCTTATCGAGTGCGAGCAAGCCGGCAAAACTGACTCCGATATGTACAAGCAGGCCTATGTAGAGTACAAAAAACGTCATATCTGGCGCGGTGGTGCATTTCCATCTGAATATGATGATCCCGAAGGTACCTATGGGCAGTCGAAGTACGAAACAATGTGGGGTAAAAGCGAAGCGTATGCCGATGGAACATTATGTACTTGGGATCGGATTCAGGATTTATCGCGGATCAAGATTCCCTGTTTGATCACCTCGGGGCAGTATGATGAGCTGACACCGAACCAGGCGGTCATTACCCATGATCACATTGCGCATTCACGGCTTCGGATTTTTACGGCAGGATCGCACTGCGCGCATATTGAGTTCGAGGATGAATATATGAGCGTCATGACGGAATTCTTGCGGCAAGTTGACGGGATGCATTAAAACCAAGGTATCGCCCGTTGATATGAGGGCTGCCGATAACCTCATCCTTATTGCTGTGCGGTTAAGGCAATGTAATTCATAGTACGTGAGCTTCTACTTTGCTATGAAAAGTATAAAAATAACAAGAGCAATCGCAACGCCGAGTGTTAAGAGGTTGGCTCGACCTCTTTTGAGGATGCCGCCATGAGTATGTTCCCAGTGCATTCTGCGAATCCCTTGATAATAAAAGAAGGCAGCGACAGGAAGCCCAATAGTGGCAAAAATAACAGCTGCCGCTTTTGGAAAGGATTGCTGCATCAGTAAAAGCGGCAGTATTCCGACAGCTGAAGCAAAACTCGCTAGTATTATTGCCCCGATACCGCTATTTGCCCGAAATGAACTCTGTCTAGAAAGCCATGGGAGCGGCTCGCCGTCGGGTGATGTTATTTCGGGCCGTGACCAAAACTTAGGTTGTTTAAGCTTATCTTGAGGATTCATGGAGTTTACCCTTTTTGGTTTTTGCTCTTGTACGGATCATATAATGACCCCTCCTGGGGAGTCAAGAGGTCGTAATCAGGATTTTATGCGGCTGGCAGATGTCGTCGCAAGAGAGTAGTATAGGTAGTATTAGTCGGTGAATCGGAGGCGTGAACGCATAGCATGAATACTTCAAAATGGTTACGCGGACTGCTGGGTGTGCTGGTCTTGGCGTTTGGTCTTGGGCTGCTGCTTAATAATGTGGGCGCTGCGGACTTTAGTGGAGTCTTTCGTGATTGGTGGCCGGTACTACTGATGCTATCTGGCGTGGTGATCGTGATCAATAATGCGCGGAGTTATTTGGTGGGGCTGTTTGTCTTTGCTCTCGGGGCGTTGTATCAGCTGGATGTTTCTGGCGTGATTGATGTCGAACCATGGAGTGTTGTCTGGCCGCTTCTGATTATCTTCATCGGGCTGAGTTTGGTATTTCGCCGTTCGATGGTCGCGAGTAAGGTTCAAAAAGCTGACCGTGAGGATGTGACCGCTATTTTAGGTGGAGTGGATATCGTGAATACTTCCAGGGCATTTAAGGGCTCGCGTATCTCGGCTATCCTGGGCGGCGCGGAGGTTGATCTGCGCAAGGCTGTAATTACTGATGGAGCAGTGGTGGAAATCTTTACGTTTTGGGGCGGTGTCGAGCTGATCGTACCCGAAAATGTCCAAATCAAAAATGATGTGAACGGTATCCTTGGCGGCGTCGAAATCAAAACCCGTCAAACTGATGATCCAAAGCAGCCGACACTGATTATTGCCGGAGACGCCATCATGGGTGGTGTATCAGTCCAAAACAAGCCTGACGGCGAAAAAGGCTAGGCAAGGGACGTATGGCATATGCGACTGTGGATGAATATCTTGCCGCCTTCAGCGGCGACAAGCGCAAGCGGCTTGACCTGATGCGCGCTATCGTGCGCGGCGAGGCTCCGGGCGCGGTCGAAAGTTTCGCATATGGCCTCGCCGGCTATAAGCTGAACTGCAAGCCGCTGGTGTACTTCGGCGGTTTCGCGCACCACACTGGATTTTACGCCACACCCAACGGCCACGCGGCATTTACCGCGGAATTTGCAAAGTACAAGCAGGGTAAGGGTTCGGTACAATTCCCGGACTCTGAGCCGCTGCCGGTGGAACTCGTGCGCAAGGCGGTGCAGTTCCGTGTCAAACAATGTGAATGAATGTCTGGCCACATTGAAGCCCGGTTCTGCCAATCCTATCGTCAGCGTTTTACTACTGTGATCGCTACGGCATCAGGCCAGCAACGGCAACGCCAGCCAGAAATGAAGTAATGAAAGCGCTGATTGCGTACGGCCACGCAATCAGCGGCCGGCTTTTCTTGAGCTTGTACTGCCGCATCGTCCTATCATCTGGCCATGCCAGGCCATAAGGCATCAACGTTATCAACGGTACATAGCTGCGTGTACGCCGTGCATAGCTGTTCGTGAATAATTGGAAGAACGAACTCACGATACTTCCGGCTCCTATGATCACCAGCACGTCACGCAAAATCGCGGCCGGTTGATTGAATATTGCCAGGTAGAGCAATAGCGCGACGATTGCAAATATGTACCAGGTGCCGACACCCTCTATTAACGGGTATATCTTATGCTGAGTCATACGGCTGTTTTCTTGGCGTTTTTGTGACGAAAGTGGCGAATGAGGCCAACCACCACATACGTCACTGTTGCATAGACAAAAATATCAACCACCAGGCCGAAGGGGGAAATGCTGGGATTTATATTTTCGATCTCGCTTTCAGGGTATGATTCTTTTGTTTGGTCTAGCGCGTTGTATCCGTAATCGTAGTATGATAGTGGGAATCCAAAGGCCGCAACTGTATCTCCTCCTGCCACCCATGACGAACACGTACCAGTGCAGTCATTGTAAACTGTTATATCTTTTTCCCGGGTGTATAGCCCTGATAGTAGTGTCAATACAATGCCGACTATGATTGATATGATGATTGGTTTCAGTGCCATTATTACTGGTAGTATATCAAACCAGATAATATGAAGCATAAGCTTTATGGACGAGAAGGAGGCCGTCATTGTATACTATGACCATGACACAATCCACAACACGGTCGTTCCGCAGATTTACTCAATCCGGCTTCGGTGTGGTTGAAGTCTTGCTGATCGTACTTGCACTGGCAGTCATCGGCTTCGCTGGTTATTATGTGTGGCACACGCAGCAGTCCAGGGCTGATAAGGATTCATCCGAGTCATCAAGCTCATCGTCTGAATCATTGAATAACTCGAATAGTAACCAGTCATCCGAATCTAAAGTCTCTGAATCCTGGTATAAATACACGAGCACTGGTGGCGAGTATACGATCCGTATCGCCGATGGACTGACATTCATGAATATCGATGGCGGCACATCGATCTATACTCACGACCTCACGACAGCTGCCGGCACCGTAGGCAAGGTAGTGCCGCAAACTGACGGCAGCGACAATCCGTACGGCCTGTTTGTTAGTTACAGTGCCACATCTGCCGACGGGGTGCCGCTTGGTGACCGGCAGGCAGGATTCAAGACGAATTCAGGTCTGATGGTCGACGTATACTCCTATACCCAGGCTCAGTCCGAAGGCATTGGGTTGTCTAAAGGCGATAAGCACTATACCTATCGCATCACCGATGGCGAGCGAGTCGTGACTGCCTCTTATGCCTATCCATCGTCACAGAGTGGCCAGGCCGCGCTGGTCGAGCAAATGGTGAAGACTGTCACATTGCCATAGTATTATGCCGTGCGGTTTTGTACTATTTTGATGACATCCTGGACGGTATCGGCGTACGTGTCGGCACCTTGCTGTTCGTAGCTTTTGATGAGGTTTTGACGGAAGCCGATGGTGTAGGCGCCCGAGGCCTTGGCGGACGCAATCCCGGCGTTGGAGTCCTCAAGGATGATGGTTTCAGCTGGATCTGCGTTCAGTTCGTGCATGGCTGCCAGGTAGCCGTCGGGTTCGGGTTTGTGTTGCAAGTCGTCACGTTCGTACAGTGAGATAACAAGTGCGAGATCATTTTTGAATGGTAGCCGCTCAATGACGGTGCTGACCCAGGCAGGCGGCGAAGCGGACACAATCGCAAGTTTATAGTTGTGAGCCTTGAGCACATCGGTCAACTCTGTGATGTTCGCAGTGATCGGCGCGGTATGATAGATGGTATCGGCGACGTCAAAAAATGCTTGCAGTGCGTGATCTTTGTCGACGTCCGATCCGAGCCGTGTGGCACGAGCTATGATTTCGTCCAAATGAATGCCAGAGGTCGAACCGAGCCGCGATGCTACGTCACTGCCGAACAGCCTGACGTATAGTTTTGCTTTTTCGTCTTCCCAGATTTGCTCGTCGTCGATCAGGACGCCGTCGAGGTCGAAGATAAAAGCTTTGCTCATACTGCAAGTATATACGAGCGTATTATCTGACGCCAAACGCTAGGCATTCCAGTAGCTGACGGGGCTGATAGTGACGACATCTCTCACCATCATCAGTCCGGCACCGCTCGAGACGGCAGTAGCGACGTCGGCCGCCGATGGAATAACTGCCGCCCAGGTTGGCTTGCCAAGTGCCAGAATCGCTGACCAGTCCGACGGCGATGCGTTATAGGCGTAGCCTAGAATATCCCAGTTGGCATGCTGTGCGGTGAGGCTGGACAAGTCGGTGCCCCAGTAATTCATGCATTGGTAACCCCGGGCATGGGCCGCCGTGTATAGCACCGGATCGGTAGTGGGCGAGTCAAACTTGATGATAATACGCGAAGGCCCACCGTAAGTGTCGCACAGATTGAGCATGATATTGACTTTCGTGCTGGTGGCAAATCCAAACTTCGGATCAATAAGGACGACGTGGGTTTGAGTGTACTTAGCCAGGAAGTCCTGCAATCGGTAAAAAGGCTGAAATACTCCAGGTGATACAGGGTTGATTTTATTTTGGTATGTTGACGATAGGGCCGACCAGGTGATAGTGGTGGGGTTGAGGTTTGTGCCGGGTGTCAGTCCGGCTGCACCGTCGAGGTATTGCGCTCCCAGGCCAAAGGGAACGTTGTCGCTTGTCCAGCCACAGGAGAATTCCAGCACGCCAAAACCGTTCATAACTGCCCGGTCATACCCGTATTCACTAAACTCCGGGTAGTTTGCCGAACCGCCGCGGTGGGCCATGGTTGGATGCCGGGCGATATCGTTCAGCAGGGCTGTAACGCTCGGATAGCCGGGGTACCATACCTTGACGCTGGTGGGCGACTGGCGTGTTTCGCTCTGGTCGAGATACGTGAGGTAGACCGGGGCGCCAGTGCCATTTTTGAGTTCAATGCCAGGTGGCAATACTTGGCTTTTGCCGCGAATTGAGATACCTTCTGCGTCAGCCCCACTTGTCGTGCTCCACGATATGGCAGCTGCAGGAATCGTCGCATTGTCAACTGGCCGGCTTCCGAGGTACAGGTAGGTTCGTGAAACGCTGGTCGTTCCGCCGACAGGGTTCAGGCCGCCGCTACTGAGTATTGACGTATAACCGCTTGGATATGATAGGAGCATATGATCATTAGATGCGGAAAACTCCGAGGCACCATAAAAGATATCTAATGCATTGACAATACTGGTATACGACGGCCGCGTAAGCGTACCCGAGGAAGCCGAGGAGACGCTCGCGACGCTGACGACCGGATTTACGAGGTCGACATTAGTCAGTCGAAATGCTTCGGCGATCACACGATTAGATCCTGTCGCACTTTGATTGATCGTAGCGGTTACTGTTGTGCTCGGTATGTCGCCTGCGGTGATGATCTTTTTGGCGAAGATGGCATTGTAACGATTGGAACTACTAGTAGGCGTTGACTGAGTACGTCCCACTAAATCAAAACCGGATAGTGTCGGGTGGGTAACAATGTTGCTTGACTGAAGACGCATACACACCATGATATAGTCATCTACCGTGATACCGGTCGGCATGTTGACGCTATATGTCCGAGCGCCTGTACCCGTGAGGTCAAAAACCGTTTCACTGACAGTGCCGGCCACGGATGGGGTGCCATAGTGCACTCCCACTGGTGGAATAACTATCTGGACGCCGGCACCGTTATTGGCATTGGGATTGGGGTATGTGGTGGTGACATCACCCACGGTTCCGGGAGTGACCTGCTCGTTGTACAGGACATGCAGGCTTTCGATATATGTGGCGTCGGTTGGAGTCCAGAACCATTCGGTGCCGCCTGTATATCCGGAGACCCCGGATTCTGTGGCGATGGTTGCCTCGGCATTCAAGGCCAATACTAGACTGTCGTCTACCGAGGTGGCAACCGCAGGCGCGACGGTGGTCGTATCCGTGCCGGCCTGCGAACTTTGACCGGCTATACTATTTCCGACATTCCTGACACCTACCTGTCCGGCATGCCAGTTGGCAACCACGTCTGCGCCGGTCCCCCACATGAGGACCAGTCGTGAAGTATACGCAACAGATAATGTCCAGGTACATGTCGAGTCTCCGGCTTGTTTTGTGCGACCCCATATACTGAAGGTGCGGCTGCCAAATGTCTGCACGGCTGCAACGGGCAGTAGCCGGGTCCAACCGCTGGGAGGCGTGACATCTGTCAGAACAGAAGTGGCCCCTACTTCAAACACTGCCAGCATCCACGAACCGTCGACGACCGACGAAACATTGACACTGTTGGTGGTGCCGGATGAGGTCTGGGAAGTGTATGATGTCCTAGTTGGAACTGCCATGCTCTAAGGACCGGCTTCAATGATAATCGTATAAGGACCGGGCGATCCCATAACGGTGCCGCCATGGGCGATAAACTGGACTTTTGCGATGCCTGTAACCCCTTGCGAAGCCGGGATGAGTCCGGCCGTCAGAACATCACTGCCACTAGCGGCCGCCACGTCAGAGGAGTCGGCGAGCTGGACTTTGCCCTTGGTGGATGCTGTGGCATCCGGGACTGCCGCACTTGAGACGGCCGTAGTTACGAACGCTGTAGTGGCGAGTTGGGTAGTGTTTGTTCCGGCTGTGGCGGTCGGCGCGGTTGGAGTGCCGGTGAGGACAGGGCTGGCCGTAGGGGCCTTTCCACTCAAATCAGCCGTCAGATTCGTGACGGAACTCTGTGCAATGTTGCTCAGCGTGTTGCTGGCACCGGATATAGTCTTATTAGTGAGTGTAGCGGCAGCACTGTTCTTGCTGGCGTCACTGGTGTCATCTACACTTCCGAGCCCGACATCAGAGGAGGTGAGTGTCACTGCGCCAGTCTTTCCGGCTACTGATGTGACTCCGCTTACAGCATTAAGCTTCGCCTGTACGGCTGGACTTAGTTTTGATTCGGCAAGAGTGTTGTCAAGAACCTGATCATTCCCGATTACCCCCCCCCTAATGGTCCCATCTGAGTTATGCACAACAGATAAGAAGTCATTGAGGATAGTACCCCAGGTATTATCGTCGGAACCGGTAATCGGAAGACGTGTCATGTATGTATGATATAGTACAGCATATGGTTATAGGGGGCAAGGTTGGGTGGTGGCGTCAAAGGGTTGGCGTACTCCGGCGTCGACCTCGGATATTCATCTGTGCTGTTGCGTTGGTGTTTGCCGGATTCGGAGTATATCTACTTGGGGCTTCACGGGCGGCCACGCCATTCTTATCAGTCGAGCCCGAGTCTCAGGTCGGTGTAAATTCCGGGTGCGCGACTAAAGTGACTGATAGTACTGCTTCAGGCGGACAGGCGGTACGGTTCGGGGCATGTGCTTCGGCCGATCCGAACGATCCGAGTACACTGGATGAATCTGGGACCGTAATTCCGGACTCGCAGTATGCTATTCCATCGGGCGCGGTTTTCATGGCTACGAACGGCAATGATGCCAATGCTGGCACGCAGACAGCACCGGTCAGAACCATCAATCGGGCAGTGGATCTGGCGCCGAGCGGCGGCACTATCGTGGTGCGCGGTGGCACAAATGCCAGCCCGGCAGTGTATCGTGATTGGTATTACCACAGCAATACTAGCCTAAATACAAAAACGTTTGCGGTGCTGACCAAATCCGTTACCATCCAGGCATATCCCAACGAAAAAGCCTGGTTTGATGGTACGGACGTCATACCGGCCGCCAGCTGGACCAAGGAATCGGGCATGGACCGTTGGTCTATGTCGTGGAGCACGCCAAGTTTTTGCGGTACGCTGCCGACTGCTACGACGAGCAATTATTATAGTGTTTCTCTGGATTCGCAGCGTAAGGGCGCGACGGGCAACGACGGCCGGCCAGAGGGCACCAGAAACGGGCCATGCGCACACCGCGACGCTTCCAAAGATCCGGCCAATCCCATGGCGCTCGATCCTCAAATGGTATATATCAACGGAAAGTATGTACATCAGGTTGAATCAATCAGCTCGGTTGATGCCAATAATTTCTATTATGATTGGACAAACAAACGCATATACATCGGTGCTGACCCGGCCGGCAAAACTGTCGAACTGGCAGCTCGTCCAATGTTTGCCCAGCTGAACGGCGCCGGCTCCAAAGTGCTCGGACTGGGATTCAAGCGGTATGCCTCGCATGTGTATTTCAATAACCCGGGTGCGATATATGCCGGTGCCGGCAATCAGCGCTACGAAAACGTTGTGTTTAAAGAGATGGCTGGCTACGGACTGTTCCTGGCTACCACCCAGACGGGCAATGTGGTGAACCGCTCGGTGTTCGTACGTAACGGGGCCAACGGCATCAACGGCGGCAAGGGCAATGTACAGATCCTGAACAGCCTGTTTAGCGGCAACAATACCGAATTGTTCTGGACAAACTGCTACTATTCCTGTAATGCGGCCAATATCAAATTGCATGATATGAATGGCTTCGTAATAAAGAATAATATCATCAAAAACGGCCAGGGCAAGGCTATCGGGGTGTGGTGTGACATTACGTGTATCAACGGCGTCTATGCCAATAACATCGTGTATGGCAACGGGAATGCCGGAATTATGCATGAGATTTCGGACAGCGCGATCATCGCGTCTAACCTGGTGTATAACAATAAAGGTGCCGGTATACGCGTGGCTTCCGCGAACGTCAAAGTTTACAACAATACTGTTGTAAACAATAGCCCGGCAGGTACCAGCGAGAGCTACCAGGGCAACGTTTGGATTTATGACGACCCACGCTCGCCCGATAATCCGGATACCGGTAATACGGGAGCTGGAGCGGTCGGCCCGGACACTACTAATGTCCATTACGCCAACAATGTCTTGGCTGCGGACGTCAGGATGGATTATTATTCCGGTACCCGTACTGACTCCACTAACACGCAGCCCTCGCAGTTTTTTGCCGTGCTGAATTATAACGCCTACTGGCGCTCTGCAGGTAGCAATCAGGTACTGGTACGCTGGTCGGACGCCGGCGGCAACACTGACTATCGATCGATCAGCGCCTTTGCCGCTGCTCGATCATGGAATGCTAATAGTGTTGACGTTGCCGGCGGCAATGATCCGTTCTTCGTCAATGCCGCTGCCGGTGATTACCGGTTGCGCTCCAATAATCAGGCCGGCACTGGCACTACCATACCGGCTGATGTACTGCAGGCTATTGGTATTACGTCGGGCACTGGCCTGCCAAAGGGCGCGGTCACGTGGCCAGGCAAGCCGTAACGTACTACGTCGTAGTTCGATGAAGTATGGGTGCGGCAATCTTTAAGACCTCATCGGCAACCACTAGAATATGATCTGGATTTACGCCACGGTCAACCATCTTGGGCTTCTGGCTGGGGTCGATGATAACTGCAATATCGTGAGGTCCTACGGTATTGTTGACTGTTGTGTAATCTGCCAAGCCGTATAGCACCCTGTAGCCTTCCTTGCCGGGATCGCCGATTGAGGCCGGACTAAGCAATTCGTGAAATCTTCGTTGGTATATTTTGGCACTTTTGGAGGTGGTGTAGTAGCTGATTGGAGCGCCGCCGGCAATTTGTATGATACGTTCTGCGATAACTTCATTGGGATCGATTAGATGGATCGGGTGGCCACGAGAATCTTGCGGCTTCTCCATGGCTTTTTCGAGCGTATCAACATGCGGATCCGGAGTGTCCATAGAGTGAGTAGTCTCGGAATAAGTCTGATACATTCGCTGCCGGCTGCCGATAACTAGTACATCCTTGGGGCCGACGAGATCGTCAGCCGCCTGTATGTAATGCACTATTTGTCCGATTGTGAATTCAAAGTCGTCTCGGCCGGGCAAGAATTCCTGGCTGGCGCGAGTCGGTAGGAACAGTAATTCGCCAGCATTACCAATGTCGGCCAGTTCGTAAGCTGTTTCGAGCTCTTTTTGAGTAGGTTGATTGCCTAGATATACCCACTGGCCATTGACTGGCTGGCTTGCAAATTGGACGATGTCGCCAGGTTTTTGGTCAGCGATGGTTTTTGCAAGCGGATCGCCGCTGCCCACAAATGCTACAGTGGAGTCAGCTTGGATGCTCCATCTCAGAGTGCCGGTATGGAGTCGGCTGATTGCGAGTTTTTGCGCATTTTCGTACCGATTGCGCCAGCTGTGACCGTACAATAGTTGTCCTGCTTCCTGCAGGGCGAAAAAACCGGTAGCCACAATTGCTGCTGAGAGCGTGAGGGCAGGTATGTGGTCGCCGAGGCTGGCTGATTGTATGGTCGCGTCGCCGAATTGCAGTATATCGTATAATGAACGCAGTTCTGTATCGACTATGTGGGGCAGCGTTATGATATCTGGCGCGTCGCCGCCATGCGAGTCGATGTAGGCATCGCTCTGCCAGGCAACGCCTATCAATCCGGCGGATATGACTGCCTTGCCGAATGCTTGTGCTTGGGCTCGCAGTGCGAGGTCGGTCTGCGTGATCCGGGCTGCCTGTTCTATGGTAATTGGTTGGTTATCTTCAATAAGCACAGTTGTGCGGCGTAACTCAGATCGACTGAGACGAGGGTATTGAATATTGTCGAAGTATTGCAGCACGCTTTCCTGTGTCACTGGTATATTCATACGAAAAATAGTAACACATATTTCCAGGATCACTGGCGTTGGCTAGTATTACTGCTCGGTCGCCTGTCCTAACGGAAAACTAAATACGCGAGCATTGTTGTCATTGGTAGTAGGGCTTTCTGTGAGCGCCCACATCAAGTCATTTGCTTTGTCGATAAAGATACCTTGCGGTGTATTCTTGGGCATGAGCAGGGAGGTGTCGGGAGGGGCGAAGCGCGAGGTACGGTAGCGATACATATAGTCGTTACCGGAGCCTGAAGTGTTGAAGAACCACATGCCGTTGTAGTAGGTCAAGCCTTGTGCATAACACTGCGGCATGGAGTAGATACCTTCGGCGGCTGCAGTGTCACTGCTGCCTTTGTTCAGCACGGGCTGAGCGTTGGTCGTGTCGAGGTCGAACCAGGTAAAGTTTGTCCTGCCGCAGCCCCCCGTTTCATATTCGGAAAGCATGAGGATAGGCTGGGACCCGGAGGTATTGATTCCGGCACTCGAATATGTCAACGAGCCACTAGAACGCTTCCAATAATGCATCGCCGGCATAACATACGTACCATTCGGTAATTTATAAACTTCATTGACATTAAATACGATGATACAATCACTGTCAGCGACGAGTAGGTTCATTTTGTACCACGCAACGCCGCCTGCGTGGATACCGGCGCACTTGTTAGTACTGCCGAGCGAACACACGGCGTCGCTGTCGTCACAGGCGGCGATAAGTGAGACGAATATCTGCTTCTTGGTAGTAGTATTTATGACGGTGAGGCGTGCATTGTTGTCACCTCCATCATGCCACGAGACAAGCATGATGTCTTTGCGGCTAGAATAGCCGCTGCCACTGATTCCGGTGAGACCTTGTTGTCGCCATCCGGTCTCTTGCCAAGTTTCACAGCTCGTCCACTCCGGTGTTAGGCGCTTGTCGAGGATCGGCCCGATACTGCATGACCGCACCGCGGTGGTGGCGGCATCGGCGACTTGCACCAAGTTGTATTTGGGGTATTTTTTGCCTTCAAATTTTGACTTGGAGGCAAAAGAGCCTTTTTTGATTGACGTACCGCCGGATTCGCTCTTGATGGCGCTCGTGAATTTATCGGCTGGCAGATTGAATTTGACGCCCTTGCCGCCGCTGGCTGTCGAGCTATTGAAGCTACTGGCGTTACCGGAAATAGTACCGCCTTCCGGTTCGGCCTGAATGAACACGCCACTGGCAAATACTCGCATCAGGATATATACACCGACAATAACTACGACTGCGATAGTAACGATACCGATAATAAACGGTGCTTTGGCTTTGAGTTTTGTGAGTGTACGGTTTGTTTTTTGAGGCCTTTTCATAATCATTTAATTGGCATTATACCATAAGCTTTATAATACAACGATCATCATACTGGTCTTACTGTCCCCTCTGCTATAGTTAAGAATATGCCGAAAAGTGATATTGAACCATGGGAGCTCCTTGGCACTCAACTGGTATTCGATTCCTATACCAAGATCGAAGAGCGTACATATCACATGCCCGATGGCGCGATCAGAGAATACTACATTAAATGTACGTCGGCGGCATGGAGCCTGGGGAGACGCCTGAGCAGGCGATGCTTCGTGAATTACGGGAAGAAACTGGTTACGTGGGGAACATCCGATTGGTGACTCAGTGTTTTGATGATGCGTATGTGACTACGAACCGGTATTGCTTTATAGCGACCAATTGCAGAAGGGTGACCGGTCAACAGTTGGACGAAAGTGAGTTTATCGAGGTGCGGCTTGTCGAAGTGGCGGATTTTCTCAAGCTGGTCCGCTCTGGTCGGATGACGGATGTCGAGGCTGCGTTGCTGGGATTGGACAAGCTTGGCTTGTTGGATCGACCCGGATGAACTAGCAATATTTTATCAGTAATACTGCGGTAGTACGTGGACTGTTCTAGCTAGCCGTGCGGTGTTTGGTAATGACGAGTTTTTCGACTGTCATATCCGCTGGTCGTGTGAGGCAAAAAATGAGCGCATCAGCCACATCATCCGTTTGCATCATCCAAGGCTGATTGTGGGCATCCGGCCTGCCGGCGTTCGCGTAGAGATTACTGTCGAATCCTCCCGGATAGAATCCTGTAACCCTGATATTGGTACCGTCCAGAGAGTCTTTGAACGCCCGTGTAAAACCGGAGAGGGCCCATTTACTCGCCCCGTATGTTTGCCACAAGCTGTTGTCTCCGGAGCTGGTGTCGGAGTTTCCCGAAGTAGAGATGACATTGAGGATGTGGCCGCTGTTTTGCTTTCTGAATGTTGGCTCAAGAGCTTTCGTAAACTCAATGGTGCCCAGGGTGTTTATCTCCAGCACTTTCTTGCGACGGTCAGGGTCGGTCTTTTCCAATTCTTCATCGGTCCAGATACCGGCGCAGTTGATAAGCACATCGATGTGTGCGAAGTCCGCGAGTATGCTTTTGGCCGTCTCTCCGATCTGCTCAGGGGAGGAAATATCGCAGATGTATGGGTGCGCTGCGCTACCGATCTGTTCGGCTGCCAGGGTTAGCGTGTCGTTGTTGTGAGCGACCAGGATGACCGTTGATCCGCCCTGGGCTAATTTGGTCGCGACCGATTTGCCCAGTCCTTCGCTTGCCCCGGTGATGATAATTGTCTTATCTTGCATGATGCTAGTATAGCGAGCTTTACTGGGTTGAGGCAAAGATGTTTGATACTATGTCTTCATGAAATCGTATGATGTGGTTGCGATCGGTGCCTGTTATGTGGACTTTAACGCGGAGAGGTTTCCGTTCGGCGAGGATGGGATTCGGGTCGAGTCCGAGGTCGTCGGATCGGAATATGAGGCAGTGGCTGGCGGTTCGGCGGTGAATTTTTGCCGTACGCTCGGTATGTTGGGTATGGAAAGCGCCTTTGTTGGCGTCTGCGGCCAGGATGTGATGGGAGACGCCCTGGTGAAGCTGTTGTCTGACAAAAGCGTCCAGCCATTCATTACACAGAAGCCTGAGCTTACTACCAACATCGGGTTTAATATGACAAATGAAACGGGCAGGCACATTATGTGTGTGGCCGGGACGGCGAATCAGTCATTGCGATTCGAGACTGTCGGCGAGCAACTGCGCCGGGCGCTGCAAGCGGCAAAAGTATTGTATCTTGGCGGCTGCTTTAAGCTCAAAGGTCTGATGCCTGATTTTGAAACGATAGTATCGATTGCCAAAGAGTCCGGGGTGCTGGTTGCCGTTGACCATGGCCGGGTCACGAACGACACATCTCCTGAGATGATGGAATCGGTGCGTGGCCTGGTGCGCGGCGCTGATTACTATCTGCCCAGCCGAGATGAGTTCTGCGCGCTATGGAATGTCGATACGGTTATGCAGGGCTATGACAAGCTTGCGGCGATTGCTCCTAGGCTCACCGTAGTCGTAAAAGATGGCGCATGCGGTGCTTTTTACGGCGACGGCCAAGCTGATCCGGTGCTTGTATCGGCCCAAAAGGTTGATAACGTCGTGGATGTGACGGGCGCTGGCGACGCATGCAACGCCGGCGTGATTGCGGCGGTGGTACGAAGCCGAGAATTGGCTGATGCCGTACGCTATGGCTGCGATGTTGCCGCGGCCAAAATTTCCAAACGGCAAATCCCAAATTTGTCTCAGGAGGAGGTCTGAGCTATGGCGCAGGATCACTTTGAGCGGCACAACCACTATGATGGCGTCGTGGATTGGAACTTCAATGTCGTCTACAACGATCATCCATCGGTAGTCGCTATGGCCCGGGCGTATGCTCCGCTCCTAAAACGTCCGGAACTGTACGACCCCATTCCGCCCCAGTGGCTGCACGCGACAATTCTTCGGGTCGGTACCGTAGATGATTACACGGAAGCCGAAATGCTCGCCGTAGCAGAGAAGGTGCAAACGGGCGCCGCAAATCTTGTGCTGCCTGAATTTCATTTCGGAGATCTCGTGATGGTGCGCGGCAATATTTGTTTTCGAGTTGAGCCGGAATCCGCATTAGAGAAACTGTATGACATTGTAACGGATTCATTGGAGAGCGTAGTAGGTCCTGAGCGCGCCACCAAATCTCCTTATGGGCGTTTTATTGCTCATACCTCGCTCGCCTATACGAGATCACAAAATCACGAGGCCGAGATTGAAGCGGCCCTCAATGCTGCACATATCGACCCGGCAGAGTTTAGGATCACCAGTATGCCGCTCATCAGGCAGCGGCCGACTAACGGGCATTATGAATGGGAAATCGTCAGAGATATTTCTGTTGGCGCAAGCGAGACCCAGATTACGTAAAAACTACTATAGAAATCTCGCGGCGACAGTTCTATCCTTGGTACAATAAGATGATGACACAGATGGGAAGTGGGCGTGGATAGTTCGAGTTTGCTGACGGGGCTCAACCCCGAGCAGCGGCGCGCCGTCGAAACGACGGAGGGTCCGCTGCTGATTCAAGCCGGTGCCGGGTCAGGTAAAACCAAGACGCTGACGCACCGCATTGCGTATCTGATTTATACGCACCGGGCGACGCCATTTAATATATTGGCGGTGACGTTTACGAATAAGGCGGCGCGCGAAATGCGCGAACGAGTGGCGCACCTGGTCGGCGAGAATCCCGACCATCGCGGCTTTATGCCGTTCATGGGTACCTTTCACGGAATTTGCGTGCGATTGCTACGTGAAAGTGGGGAATACATCAGTATTCCGCGTTCGTTCGTGATTTTTGACGAATCCGACCGGCAGGCGGCAGTCAAGCAAGCCAGCAAACAGCTGGTGCTCGACGAAAAGGCCTTTCCGGCCAAAATGATCAGTGGTCTCATCAGCAACGCCAAAAACGAAATGCTCAGCCCCGACGAATACAAGGCGATTGCCAACTCACCGGCGCAGCAGGCGGCGGCGCAGGTGTATCCTGTGTATCAAAACATCCTGCGTGACGCCGCCGCCCTTGATTTTGACGACCTTATCAATCGGACGGTCGGCATGCTGGAGGCTCACACTGAGGTGCGCGAGCGTTGGCAGCGGCAGTTCAAGTACATTATGATCGACGAGTATCAGGATACGAACCTGGCGCAGTATAAACTGGTGAAGCTCCTGACTAGCCCGTCGAATAATATTGCCGTGGTGGGCGATGACTGGCAGTGCCTCTTGCCGGGGACGATGGTCGAAACGGCGCTTGGCTTGAAGCGGATAGAGACGATTACGACAGATGATGATGTCCGGACGGCCAGTGGCTACGGCAGTACCGCCGAATTCCCCGTCTCGAATACCAAGTCATTTCCGTATAGCGGCGAGGTGATCAGGATTCAAACAATGTCTGGCAAGGAACTTGTGTGTACTCCGAATCACATGCTGTTTGCTCGCTTCGACAAGACGGATAATCACTTTGTGTACTTGATGTATGCTAAGAATTTTGGCTTCCGAATTGGCATTGCCAAAGGCATGCGTTTTGATGGTAAGAAGGATGATATTGGCCTGCGAGTTCGTGTAAACCAGGAACGAGCCGATCGCATGTGGATCATTAAGGTCTGCGACTCAAGGGCCGATGCTCAATATTACGAAGCACTTTACTCGTATAAATACGGTGTTCCGCAAACGGTATTTCATGCGTTTAATAACCGTGCCATAGCGATGACCCAAGCGCAGCTTGATGCGCTTTTCAAGGCGATAGATACGGAGACCAGGGGACGCGAAATTCTCAATGACCTTGGCTATAGTTTTGACTACCCCCACTTTAGGCCTCAGGCAACGGTGAGAAATGACATGAAACGATTGGCGATCAATGTCGTGCTTTTCGGTGATAAGCGACAAACTGGTGCGAGCAAGTGGTCGGCGAGCAGAATCTCGGCCAACACAAGTGATAAGGCTGACCTGGCATTATTCGAAAAAATGGGCTATTCGGTGCGAGCTGGCAGAGCAGGAACTTTTAGAAGTGAGATTGGTTATAAGGATTATGGTCGTATAGAATCGGTCCTTGAGAGCATGTTGCCTGAGATCCACCCCGACGTTCATGTTAATAAATACGCATTCATGACTGAGCAGAAATTTGCATTTACGCCTGCTGGCAACCTGCATCCCGGAATGACCGTCCCGGTTATGAATAATGGCAAGATAACTTCCGACCGGATCAAAATTGTGTCTAAGGAGACATACGAGGGTCCCGTCTATGACCTTGACGTAGCCATGGTGCACAATTATACCGCTAATGACATTGTCGTACATAATTCGATTTACTCATGGCGAGGAGCGGATTTTAGGAATATCTTGAATTTTGAAAAAGACTACCCTCATTGTACTATCATCAAACTCGAACAGAATTATCGCAGTACCAAACACATTCTGGATGCGGCGCACGCCGTCATTACTAAAAACCAGCAGCGGTCTGACAAAGAACTCTGGACCGACGCTGGCGCTGGGCTGCCGGTGCAGCTCAAACAAGTGCTCAACGAGCGCGCTGAGGGTGAAGCGATCGTGATTGCCATGCGCCGGGCGATCGATAGCGGTGCGCGCAGCTACCGGGATTTCGCGGTTTTGTATCGTACGAATGCTCAGTCGAGGTCAGTGGAAGAGGCGCTGATTCACTACGGCGTGCCGTACCGGATTGTCGGCGGCCAGCGGTTCTATGACCGCAAGGAAATCAAAGATATCATTGCCTATCTCCGACTGATCTATCAGCCGGAGGATCGGATCAGCTTTGAGCGGATCGTCAATGTGCCGACGCGCGGTGTGGGCACTAAGAGCCTTCAGAATTTTTACGATTGGATGGCGTACAAAGAGCTGACGTTGGAACAGGCATTATTGCAGGCGGCGGAGTGCGATGCGGTTACCGGCAAGGCCCGGAAGGGCCTTGCCGAGCTGGCCGACATTATGTCGACCAGCCGCCGGCTGGCGTCCGACCTGTCGGTCACCAGCCTCCTTGACTTGTTGCTCAAGCGCATTGATTATTTGCATTATCTCGATGACGGCACGCCACAGGGCGAAAGCCGGCAGGAAAACGTCCGTGAACTCCTCAGCGTGGCGCAGGGCTATGCCGAGGCCGGGCTGGACGGTTTTCTGGAAGAAATCAGCCTGGTGAGTGACCTGGACAGTGCGGATATGACGAGCGACGCGGTGACGCTCATGACGCTACATGCGGCCAAAGGATTGGAGTTTCCGGTCGTATTTATGGTGGGGCTTGAGGAAACGATCTTCCCACATTCCCGGGCGCTCTATGACCAGTCCGAAATGGAAGAAGAGCGCCGCCTGATGTATGTCGGTATGACCCGGGCGATGCAGGAGCTGTATTTATTCTGTGCGACCAGCCGGTTATTGTACGGTGGTGTGCAGCATAATCCACCCAGCCGGTTTATTAGCGAAATCGGCGGTGATGTGCAGTCCGATGCCGGGAGCTGGGGTTTTACGTCCGGCGGTGGTGAGCGCGGTGTGTATAGCCAGGGCGGCGGCCATGGCATGGGCGGTGGGTCTTTCGGTGGGTTCGAGCAATATGAGCGCCGGCATGCACAAGCGAGTGTTCGCAATACGCCAGCGCCAGGTATACTCGGTCCGCCCAAGGCCGAGTTTGCCGACAGTGAACCGCGATATGTGCCCGAATTATATGAGGGTGATATGGTTCGGCATCAGGTGTTCGGCGAAGGCCAGATCGTCGAACTCGACGGCGATGTGGCGACTATCTACTTCAAAGGCAAAGGTGCCAAGAAGCTCAATGTGGGTTTTGCGCCGCTCGAGAAGCTGTAAATAGTAGATACCGGAAGCAACGTCGGTTATTTGGGGCTGCGAAAGGTAAGCTCGTCAACGATGTACTGCCCGAGTTTAGTGGCCAATCGTGAATCGTTGGGAGCGCAAGCGTTCGCGAATAGTTCAAATAACTGATTGAATCCGGGTGTGTCAGAGGGTGTTCTGATGATCAGACTCGCGTTTGTCGGGGGTGTTGTCTCTGGGGTACCCATGATATACGAAACATGTTCTTCGTCGTTGGAAATTTGCACACATTGTAGCGAGCGCTCTGGGCTTGCTCCGAACTTTTGGGGTAAAAGCGGATATGCGAAGGATAATAAGTGGGGCCAGGTGCTCCATTGTTTGAGGGCTGGGTTTGGAGTTACTTCCAAGGTGCCACTGGATGGTCGATCAGGGTTTTGGCTGATGAGCTTATTCATGTCCAACAGGAAATCAACAAAAGAATACCCAGAAGTTATGCCATGGGCACTAAACATGCCATCTTGATGAGCGTTCACATGAATCATCTTGCCATGTGGAAAAATAACATCATATTCAGTGCGATCTTCAAACGAGCTTACGGGCCATGCCGAAATATTATTGACTGCTTCAGGTGGGGGCATTGGTCTTTCCTTGTGATCGGGGGTATTATATACTCATCATCACTTGTTGACAATGCCTGAGCAACTTTCGCGCCAACGACGGCTTTGTTACAATAACCACTAGAACCGATCCAAATTTCCTTCCGTGCCCTCAGGCGCGATTGTAGTGGTGGGAGATTTGAGAAGGGTCATATTAGAATATCGGAGATTATGGTTAAAAAGATTTCACTGCCGTCACTGTCCGAGCCAACGTCCCGGCCGAACACGGCCGGCGTCGTGCCGGCGCCGCGGCTTCATCGTCGGCTTCGTGTATTATCCGAGCATCCATTTGCGGTGCCTGTGCTGACCATAGTTGGTTTGTTGGTTTTGACGGGTGTGGTACTGACGATTGCTAATCGATTAGCGCCTCAGACGATCAATCCGAACGTGGTCGTGATTTCTCGCGATGGCGTTCGCGAGACGGTCTCAAGCAAGGAGCCGACCGTGGAGGCGCTGCTCAAAAAGTTGGATATTACGGTGAATGAGGGCGATGTGGTTGAGCCGGCCGTGAGCACTAAGATTCAGCAAGACGACTTCCGTATCAATATCTATCGGGCGGTGCCAGTGACGATTCTTGATGGGGAGCATCGGGATTATACATTTAGTGCCGCTACCACGCCTCGGAGTATCTTGCGTCAAGCCGGATTGACAGTCTATCCGGAAGACGGCATCGAGACACGACCGGTGACCGATTTCGTGGCCAACGGAAATATCGGACAGGAAGTAATCGTTGATCGCTCAGAGCCGGTGACAATGCATTTATATGGAGTAACCCTGTCGACGCGGACGCATGCGGATACGGTACGTCAACTGCTTAAGGAGAAGAACGTCAAAGTGCTGGCACAGGACATCGTGTCTCCCGGACTCGATACGCCTCTGGCTGCCAATGCGCAGATAACAGTAGTACGAAACGGCATCGCCGCACGGTCGGTAGTCGAAGACATTCCGATGCCCACTCAACGTATTACGGACGCCTCGTTATCATATGGCGTGACGGCGGTCCGCCAGCAGGGTACGCCAGGCAAGCGTACGGTGATCTATGAAATCAACACTCAGAACGGCGTGGAGGTGAGCCGTCGCCCACTACAAACTACGATCACACAGGAGGCGGTAGCCCAGATTGTAGTGGTCGGCACGAACATAAGCGGTATCAAGGGCGATATGGTGCTGGCCGGTATCTCGCCCAGCGATTATGAATACGTTGACTATATTATTACCAAGGAATCGCGGTGGAACCCGACGGCGCAGAACGCCAGTGGGGCGTACGGATTATGCCAGGCGTTGCCAGGTAGCAAGATGGCCTCGGCTGGTGCGGATTGGGCTACTAATCCGGTCACTCAGCTCAGATGGTGTAATGGCTATGCGGTTGGTCGCTATGGCAGCTGGGCTGCGGCATACAATTTCTGGGTTGCCCATCATTACTGGTAGGATGTACACATGAATACGAGAGCGATACCCAAGAAGTCCCTCGGCCAGCACTGGTTACATGACCCAGTGAGTTTGCAGGCGATGCTGGCGGCGGCACGGGTCGACGAGCATGATACGGTATTGGAAATCGGCCCTGGTTTGGGGACGCTGACGGAGTTGCTCGTACATGCCGCCGATCAGGTTGTGGCTGTCGAATTTGATGAAGCCCTGGCCCACGATTTGTCCGAACGAGTAGAGTCATTGGTGGGAGCACCTGCCGGCAACTTGCGTGTGGTGCATCAGGATATCCTCGCGTTTGACTTGACGAGCCTCCCTCCAGGGTACAAGGTAGTGGCAAACATCCCGTACTATCTGACGAGCAAGCTCGTTCGGGTATTGTCCGAATCCTCAAATCCGCCATCGGTCGCGGTATTGCTCGTGCAAAGGGAAGTGGCGGAGCGTTTGGCGGCGCGGCCGGGCGGCCTGTCGATCCTGGGCGTGACGGCCCAGTATTATTTTGATGTCACGCTCGACAAGATCGTCCCGGCCGAACTCTTTACGCCGCCGCCCAAGGTGGATTCGCAGATTGTGGTGCTGCGCCGCCGCTCTACGCCCTTGTTTCCGATGACAAATCCGGACGGTTCTATGTTTGATGCTCGTGAGTTTTTCCGGATTGTGAAGGCCGGGTTTGGCGCCAAGCGCAAGACTCTGCTTAATTCACTGAGCGGCGGATTACACCTCTCAAAAGATGACACCAGAGTTCTTCTGACTGAGGCCGGTATTAATCCAGGACTCCGGGCGCAGAATCTCTCGCTTGATGATTGGTATAGACTTCACATGAGGTACATGGCGTTATAACGTATTCCAGAAGATCATTGAAGACAGTACGATCAGGGTCAGGCGCACAAGATGTCCATATGCCCAGCTGGACTTGCCTCGGTGGCGGTGTAGTACGAGGGCCATGACAGCGTAGGTGCTGCCCAGAAATACTACCGCTGTTGTGGCTGGAAGCTGCTTGGGAAATGCGACGAACAGCGCGGCGAATCCAACGAAGCACACGGCGGTGGCAATCATAACGCCGCGCTGCCCGTAGCGCACCAGTGGCGTCCGTTTGCCATGCAGCCGGTCGCCGCGTTCGTCCTTATAATCTTTGGCGAGCAGGATTGGGCTAATAAGTAAAATCTGACACAATCCTACCAAGACCGTGTCCCAGCCAATCGCGCCGCCTTGGGCGGCGGCGAGGAGCACTGGAACGAATCCGTAACACAGTGCCAGATTGAGCGTCGCGGTGAATCCACGAGTTTGCAGGTGTATGCGAGGCGCTGAGTAAACAACACAGCACGCCAGATACGATAGACATAGAATGAGACTCACGGGCTGCTGCATGAGGAATTGCAGCAAAAGTATAGAGCCAGCCTGTAAGCCGGCAAAAATACGTAATGCCCGGCCCGGAATTCGGGTGTGTGTCAGCGGATTGTCGCTTCGCGCGTTACTGATGTCGACCTCGCGGTCGACAATATTATTGAGTAACGTGGCCAGCGAGTACATCGCGCTGATCGAAACCGTGGCCGCAGCAATCTGCCACCAGTGCCCATCTGATAACCCACCGATGATGATAATCAGTGCGATGGGATATAGCGTGTTCTGCGGCCGCGACATCTGCGCGAACATCTGCCCATAGCCGGTTGCCTGCCGTAGGCTGCTCGGCTGAGGGGTCATGCTTACTCTGTTGATGGGTTATGAAACGAGACCGTAGCGGTGTAGAGCAAATAGGCGATGATTGCCGTGGCGACCCAGAAAATCGTGTAAAAAATTACCCCGATCGGCACGAGTATGGAGCGGAGTTGCTGCGCGTAGAAGTATACGGTATTCCCAAATGCCGTCAGTCCGATGATAAGTGTAAGATGGATTACACCGTACAAACCAGCAAGGAATCCTTCAAAACCAGGTGTACCATACGTCATTGACCCTATGACATCTCCTGCGATCACGGCACCGCCGAGCAAGCAGGCAGCCCCAGCGATCATGACGATTTCCCATTTCCTGAGCCGGGCGTGAACGTTGAGCTTTTTGACGCGAGCCAACTGACTGAAGAACACTGTAAAACAAATCGCTGCGGTAATCGGTGCCAGATAAAAAATGACAAGCCCACCGAAGCTTGTAGAATTCGTACTCAGGTAATACATCACCAGAATTGCGACAAGCAGCAAGGCGCTTATCCAATCATGAACGCGGTATGCCGGGGAGGTCGTGCTCGTGGGCTTCATGAATGTAGTGTAGCATAAGCGTAACAGATGCTAAGCATGGGCACTATTGACAAAGTGTGGTATAATACATAACGTATGGGGCTGAATTTTAAGCTCGACGTTGGACTTTATCGGTTATATCAGCAGGTCGCTTGTCAGCGTGAGACTTTTGAGTCTCGAATAGACAAACTCAATAGATGCAAAATCTACTGATCGCGTAGCTCTCATTGACGAACTAGCTGCAAAGCTGGCTCCCAAGGGCGCTTTCGCACTCGCAGCCTAATTATCTAGACTGCCGCGCCCGACGAGACATCAGATATCTGAAACGCGCGCTATATACTTCTGGTTGCCCGGACGTTATCATCCATAACGACCGTTAAGACTTCGGATTGCTGCCATGGAAAATTTGTTCGTTCCTGTACCCATGGCCTAAGATTATAAAACGAACTATGCCTGTAGACGAATAACCAAGATAAACCGGCGGACCAGGGGGCGGTACCCTGCAGCTCCACCATATTGACTAAAGAGACCTTTCCGAGGTCTTTTTTGTTGGCTCGTAAGGAGTAAATAGGGCTGATTTCGGGGGTGCCAACTTTTTTCTGCGAATTGAATGAAATTCCGGCCGGAAATAGCAGTTGTTGGCACCGCAGGCGGTCTTCGTAATCCAAATGCCACCAATCAGCAGCCAACTCGTCAGTATACTGCAGGGCGGAATTGTGGATTATCGATTGAGCCGTTCCACTCGAATAACGGCTCGTCTAACCATGACTGAGACGTCGTTTCGGCTCCGATATTAAGCAATGAGGTGGCTGTAGTTAAGCGAGTACCATCGTTATATGGTCTACCTTTTGCGTGAGCGCTTATTCGCCACTGCCCATACAGGCTAGGCTCGCTGACTGCTAGCTCGCCAATGTACTCTTCGCCTAATTGCACTAAATGCTCAACCGCTCTCGGACATACTAGTATGATACATAAATCTGTGCTGCAAACCGTAATAGAGGACACGCTTTGATATAGATTTGATGTCTAATCAAGCAGGTGCTTAGCGTGATATTATTTACTAATGCATGAACTCGATGACAAAGAACTATTCGCGAAAGTTATAGCATCGCTTGAGAAGCAGCTTGACGTTGAGGGTATCCACCAAGTTGGAGTGGGCAATGAATTCTATATTCTACGCGCTGAGCTTCCGGAAGGGCCGGCCGTTATCAAAGTCCCCAAAGACAAAGTTTTCTCAAATGTGAATGATGCGCATATCGATTCAAAAGTTCTTCTCGATCAAGAGTTCGCACTCATACGTCATGCTAGAGCCGAGGGTATAACGCAAGTCCCCGAGCCAATCGGTGATATCGAAGCCGAGGGTTTTGGCGCTCTGATTATGGCTTTTGTTCCAAGCGACGATAGCAAACCTGACGAGTTTGAGCTAGGCAGGCTGCTGGCGAGTATCCACGGCATTAAGACCCCAAGCATCACATTGAGCGCCCAAGAGGGCAGCGAGATTCCTGAGTTAATCGCAGATCGATTACATAGACGATGGAAGGAATTGGACGGGCTGGTTGAAAATCTGCCGGTGCTAGTAGATCATGATGTAATTGTCGGAAAACTTGAGCCAACGCGATCAGTCAAAAACTTGCTACACATGGATTTTCGTCACGCCAACTTTCGTATGAACAACGGCATAGTAGTTGCCTTGCTGGACTGGAGCAACGCATTGGTCGGGCATCCGGCACTGGAGCTGGCCCGGGCTGCTGAAACCGGAGAGACTGGCGAGGAATTCCTCAAGGGTTACACTTCAATCAAAGACCTACCCACTATCGGTCCGTTAGTCGAGACCATATTCCGACTTGATACTGCTACAATGTTGGCGCTGGTTTTTCTATCCGAAGATCCCAACCCGGAACGCGGCCCGATAGCAGTTGATCGTGTTCTTGCATTGCACGAAGAGCTGAAAGAGGGGTTGAACGACGAGCAGTAGGCAATAGAACATCCCACGGTCCATTAGTAATCGGCTAGACTGACCGCCGATGAATTCTAGAAACTAAATGAGTTAAGGAAGCTGCGTGACTGAATTAATAGGAAATATTGCTCCTCGTCCGCCCGAAGAGAACGAGCTAGTATTCGTGCAAGTGAGCGACTCGCTCATGATGAGCGGAGATGCA
This sequence comes from Saccharimonadales bacterium (SeqCode), assembly GCA_039809165.1. Taxonomy (GTDB): domain Bacteria; phylum Patescibacteriota; class Saccharimonadia; order Saccharimonadales; family UBA4665; genus UBA4665. The sequence continues at coordinate 26,032 of JBDHUK010000004.1, forward strand.
GACGCCAAATGGGTCGACGATTATTACGCTAAAGTTTACGAAGGTATGCCGGGTTACAATAAGCCCGAGCATTATATGGAATTGCCACTATGGATACCGGTAATATCCGGCATGGCAGGTGATAGATACGGTCAACAGGTTCATATGGTTACCGATGTCGACCAATCTACCGAGCAGTTGGCGGATACACCCGGTACTTTACTGTTTTCCACGATTGAATCGAATGCGCCGCAAACCAGAGAGCTGGTTGAGCGGTTACCGCATAAGCGAATTATTATGGGCGGCCATGTTAATCCTGGAGACTTTGCTCATTACCCGAACGTAACATTTCTAGGAAGTCCTGCCGAGTTACCTGCGTACTTGCCCGGTATCGATACAACAGCAACGCCCGATAACAGGTTGTTTGAGGGGCAGGAAGTAATCCCCCGGCTGACGTTAAGTAGCGGTTGCCTGTTTGCCTGCGAATTCTGTATGGTGCCTCGAAAGATTGAAACGCCATCCGACGAACGCATTTGGGGGCAAGTGGAGTCGTTCAGGCCTCTAGGCTTCAACTTAGTGTATTTAGATGACAAAACGTTCGGTCAAGCTCCTAACTGGCGTATGATTGGCGAAGTTGGCGACGAGATTCGTCGATATAACCCCGATTTCAAAGGGTTCATTATCCAGACCACGGCTAATGTTGCTGCCGGTGATGGCCGGAAAGATGATGGTTATCTGGAAGCCTTTGATGAGCTTGGAGTGAAGTATACCGAGATAGGCGTAGAAAGTGTAAACCCTGAGACTCTTCAGGCGATGCGTAAGCCCTACCATCTGAAACACTTGGAAACGGTTATGGAAAAAGCCAGGGAGATGGGCATGCCGATCATTCCGAACTTTATCTTCGGCCATCCTCATGATCGGGGTCGCTACGATAACTTCGTGGCTTGGACGGAGGAACATCGTGATGTGATTCCGGCCGTCAATGTGAACTTCCTATCGGTTCTTTATGGGGCGACTCAGATTCGACGCCAGCGTAACTTGCCAACTGCTCAGGAGGTCACTGATCTCGATCAGAATGCTTACAAGAAGTCGTGGCTTGGTGATGACGATACACTAGAGATGCTCCAAGCGGTTCGAGCGGTCTACCATACGACATCAGGCGAAGACTTTTACCCTAACGCTTACGCAGAGCAGTTGACTCAAGTGAGCGCCGAGGAGGTTATGGCAGGCGCTGTGCGCCGGGCAAGAGCGGAAGGTGCAAATGCGCCCATGCTCAGTAAGAACACGCCTGTGCGGCCGTATTGGCGCGACGTGCAGCCTGCTTAGGCTAACGCTATGTCGGAATTTGCTGAATTCGCCCAAAAACTTGCACTACAGGCAGGTGAAATCATGCAATCGGAGCGTGATGGCCGTTTGCAGATAGATATGAAGCTGGACAGGAGTCTGATTACTCATGTTGACTTGGCGATCAACCGGCTTGTGATTGATGCTGTGGTTCGGGAATTCCCTGGCCACAGCATTTTAGGCGAAGAGATATCGTACGGCTCTCGGGATTCTGAATACCTGTGGCACCTTGATCCTCTGGATGGCACTGGTGAATACGCCGAAGGGCAAGCAGGCATGCTCGCAAGCTACGGCTTCGCCCTTGCTCTTCAAAAGGGAGATAACTTGGAACTGGGGCTTTTCTTCAATCCCAGCCGTGAAGAGATGTTTGTCGCCGCTAGGGGCTTAGGGATGCACATAAACCGCAAAAAGGGCGGAGTAAGTAGGGAAAAAGTCGGATTTGGCATGGAATACGACTACTCGACGTGGGATGGTGCAAAACCTAGCCTCGAATTTCTTGAAGCGGAACTTGGTCCACCGCGCGGCGACTACTCGGCGTCATACCAGGGCTGCATGGTAGCCGTAGGAAAGAGCGCATTCAGTGTGTTTCCTGGTGCTGGCAGCCACGATATCGCACCTGCGGCAATTCTTGTTGCAGAAGCAGGCGGTATTGTAAGTGATATTCGCGGTAGACAGCACGACTTTAGGGGTGTTTTGCACGGTGCCGTGTTCTGCAATGCAGTTTCTCATTCGTCAGTTATGCAATTGCTTGATGCTGCGTAAAAGCGCGGAGAATTGTGGAAAAAAGTGGGGTAAATCGTGGAGAAACGTTGGAAACCGGTATCAATAAAACATGCTTTAAAATGCGGTAGATGACGGAGGATGACTGGAAAATACTGGTTATGATAATAGCCGTGACTTTGCGGCCGAATACTCTACTTCGGTGATGAATCCTTTGTCTTTTAGCTCGGCTAATTTCGATAGCTCATCTAAAGGACGTAGCAAGACTTGATAATCTGCTAAGAGAGAAAACAAAACTCAGTAGCGTTCTTGAATTCTCGGATGATATTGTCCTACGGAAAGCCCACGGACTTAATAGCAAAGAATTAACTCGACCAAGCAATATTTATAAACTGACCCACGTGCACTTCGTGCAAAGCACGCTAATTAACAGTGGTGGGAATAATTCTGTCGTGGTACCATAGCTTAGTTTTGCAATTTTGATAACAGAGGTGAAAATTAAGTTTGGTTTGAAGTGCACGTGGGTCAGCTTTTTTGTTTAGCTGTTTGCTGATAAATGTGGTAGAGTAG
>JBDHUK010000005.1:0-26054 GCA_039809165.1 Saccharimonadales bacterium (SeqCode)
CGTCGATCTCGGCTTCGGCCTTGGCCTGTTCGGCTTCGAGCTGCTTGGCGCTGACAGCTCCGCTATGACGGCGCTTTTCGCGCCAGGCATGAAAGGCACTCGCACCAATGGAAACGATAACTATAGTTACAAAAATCGCCTCCATGTATGGCCCGATATCTATAGCGTGCCCAAGCATCTTGAAGACAATATAGCCAGTCAGGGTGATGCTTATGGCCCATAGTGCCGCGCCTACGGTGCTGAAGAAAAAGAAACGCCGGAACGACATGGTGCCGATACCGGCCACCAGAGGGGCGAAGGTGCGCATAATCGGGACGAACCGGGCTAGAATGAGGGTTTTGCCGCCATGTTTTTCGTAGAATTGCTGGGCGCGCAGAATGTTGGCCTTTTGGAAGAAAATGCCGTCTTCTTTGCGGAAGAGCTTAGGGCCAGCTTTGGCGCCAATCGTATAGCCAACGATATTGCCAGTAACGGCCGCGAGGAAAATCATAACGATAGTAAAGACGATGTTGTGCGCACCCTCGCCAGCCATAAAACCGGCCAAAAACAGCATTGAGTCACCGGGCAAGAAGAAGCCGCCAAAAAATCCGCATTCGATAAATACGGTGAGGACGATGACCCACAGACCACCCCCCACGATTATGTCGGTCAGGCCGCCGACGGCAAAGGTCGTCAAACTGGCGACATGAGAAAGTAAGGGAAACATATACCTCTAGCCTAACGGAATTATGGCTGTTCGTCCACTCGGGTTCGGTATAATTCTCAGGTTTCTTTTAGGATGCAGGTTTAGGGTAGAGTCAGGTAGGCGAAACACGCCTAGCATAAACGTGATACACTTGTAGAACAATAGCAACGTAATACTGACTCCGAAATTGCACGGAGAGAGGGAAGACGCTTATGACGCAGGAAAAGATCGAACTTAATTTGCAACCACGCGAAATAACCGGTAAGGCCGTTAAGTATTTACGCCGCGACGGCCAGGTGCCGGCAGTTATACATGACCACGGCAAGGACTCGGTACTGGTACAGGCTGAGTATCAGACGATCTACAAGACATATATGGCAGCCGGCAAACATCACCCCGTGGCATTAACGGTCGGCAGTAAGCATTATACGGCTATGATTAAGACCATTGACTTTGAACCCAAAAAACACACCATTTCGCATGTGGTATTTGGTGCGGTAAGTGCGAGGGAGAAGATCGAAGCTGAAGTTCCGGTTCATCCCAAATACGCCGAAGGCGAGGAATCGACTCCGGCCGAGCGCGCCAGCCTGATCGTTATCAATAACCTGACGGCTGTGGTTGTTGAGGCGACGGCCGCCACCATGCCGAATGCGCTGTACTATGATGCTGGGAAGCTTGCCGCCGAGGGTGACAAGGTAACGGTTGCGGATTTGGAAGTACCCAAAGATGTCGTGGTCAAGACCGATCCCGAAGCTACTCTGGCAACAGTATTTGAGCCCAGTGCCTTGGCTGCCGCCAACGACGCGGCCGGCGGTGACGCTGAGCCTGGCGATGAGCAGACGGTCGACTCCGATGTTGCCCCCGAAGATGCTTCTGATACGAGCGATCGTGATGAACTGAATCCGGGTGGTCGTAAAGAAAAAGAAGATCATCAACAGGGAACAAACCCCGAGAAAAATTAACCCCAGAGTGGGCAGCCATGCCGACTGCCCACTCTGCATAAAGCCGTGAAATACTGTGAAATAAAACATTTCACAGTATTTCACGGCTCAGGTTTAAAACTCTCTCACGTACAAGAAATATGTACAATGGGATTATTGTGGCTTTTTCATGACTGCGAGCATGGCAGCGGCGGCCTTCGGCTGTTTGCTGGCGGTAGCAGGAAATAAGGTGTAATTGCCGGTGTTGTTTTGGATGGTGTAGGCGATCTGGCCAGGGCCGTTGCCGGCATTTTGCCTGACCCACGTAAGATACGTGGTTATCCATTCGGGTGCGTCGCCTCCCTTTGACGTGGCGTCAGATACACCGCGTGAACCCCAAATGATGGCAAGTGGTGTATCGTTTTCGCGTGCAAACCGGCTCCATTGTTTGATGCCGTACGGTTCGCCACTGGTGCTGGTTTCGCTCATGTCGGTGAGAGTCTGTGCGGTAGTGGCGCTGAAATTGCGCTCGTTATAATCGTACATCAGGATGAGCTTGGTGAAATCCTTGCCAGGGTATGCGGCGGTGGTGATGAGGCCGTTGGTGGATTTGCTGAGTGGCGCCCAAACGATGACTGCTTCAGGGAACTCTTCTTGGGCGCGTTTGACCTCCGCTTGGAAAGCGGCTTTGAACTTGGCCTCTTCGCCGGGTTTGACTTCATTCTTAGAACCGGCGGCGTTAAATCCGCTGGCCCAGCGCAGAAATGGCGTGCCGGTGCGCGTGGCCCAGGTTGTGCGAAGATCTCGTAACTCCTGGCGTCGGGCTGTGTCGTAAGCTGGTGTGAGAGCCGTATCCCATGTTTCGCCCTTGGTGCGGTCGATGCTGGTGATCGCAGTGTCGTAGTTGCCATTCCAGGACTTGAATTCGCCGGCTGGCCCCAAAGCGGTTGTTGAGCCAGTGACGATTTCGAGGGGTGCGCCAAACCATTTGGTGTAGCTACCGTCGGCGACACCAGTACCGGTGGCACCGAATAGGAGGCCATCGCCGTTCTTGTCTCCTGTAAGCTGCAGAGTATTTGGGGTTGATGATGCTGAAGGGCTGGGTGAGGGCGTGCTGTCGCTCGGGGAGGTGCTTGGTGTCGGAGTGGGCGATGTATCCGATGGTTCATCGCTGGGCTCGTTGCTTGGGTCGTTGTCGGGCGAGTTGCTGGGAGATGGCCGCTCAGATGGTTGCGATTTCGGATTATCGCCAGATGAACCGTCGTGAACTCGTTTAACAAGGTCTTTAGCCAGGACGAACGGCTCTACGGCGTCTTTGAGAATTGGATCTCTGGCGGCTGCGGAGACGCTGGCCTGGGAATAGCCAACATAACCGGCATCAACGCCGATGACGACGAGACCTAATAGTAGACCGGTAACACCAAGGCGCCTGCGGACTCGTCCCCTCCTTTTATTGGGCTTGTTTGGGGTGTGGTCATGGTCGACGTAACCCGGCTGTGATGGAGGCTGCTGCGGAGTGGAAGTGTAGTACTGCTGTTGTGCGTAGTTCGGATTAGCCTGATTAGGCCCTGGCTGCGTACTGACAAACTGACTCGCATCGACGGCGTAGTAATGACCGTCAGGCCCCTGAATTCCTAGATTGCCATCAGGGTCTTGGCGATATGTATTGCCCTGCTCATCGGCAAAAAACCGAGGCTGAGGTGACTGCTGCCCCTGGCCACCGGGCTGCCCGTAAGCATTATAAGGGTCGCCCTGTCCGTAATGAGGATATGACATAGTGCCTCTAATATACAGTCATCACAGAATTTTGTCTATATTTCAATAAACGGACAATCTAGTCCCTAATCCTCGATAAACCCACCACTTTGGTGTGCCCACAATTTAGCATAGAGCCCACCGCCTGCCCGTAGCTTCTTGTGAGTACCCTCTTCGGTGATTTCACCTCCGTCGAGCACGATAATCCTATCGAGTTGCTGGATAGTGCTTAGCCGGTGGGCAATAACTATGGCGGTCTTGTCTTTCATGAGCTCGGTTAGCGCGGACTGGATTAATTTTTCACTTTCAGAGTCCAGGGCGCTTGTGGCCTCGTCTAGTACCAGGATCGGCGCATTTTTGAGTATGGCCCGGGCGATGGCGATACGCTGGCGCTGACCACCGGATAATTTGACGCCACGTTCGCCGACTATGGTGTCATAGCCATCCGAGAGTTCAGTGATGAACTCATGCGCATATGCCCGACGGGCGGCATGTACGATGTCTTCGTCGCTAGCTGAGCTGTCGCCGTATGCAATGTTTTCTTTGATCGAGCGATGGAAGAGTAACGGTTCCTGCGGCACATATGACACTGCAGTGCGTAAGCTGCTTTGGGTAACTTCGGCAATGTTTTGGCCGTCAATCGTTATTGACCCATGATTTATGTCTTCGAATCGAAGAAGCAGCCTGGTGAGCGTTGACTTGCCGCCACCGCTCGGCCCAACAAGGCCGATTTTTTCGCCGGGTTGGATAGCGAGTGAGAGTTCGCGAAATACATGACTATCCTTGCCGGCATCATCATAACGAAAATGAACTCTGTCAAAACCTATGGCTGCTTTGTCGACTTGCAAGTCGTGAGCATTCGGTGAATCGACGATTTCGGGAGTCTCTCCAAGTATCTTGGTGATTGGTGCGGCGTTCAGGAATCCATCTTCGATCTGACGCATTGTGGGATGGAGTTGTATGAGACGGATGCTGAGTGTAGCAATAAACGAAAAGGCAAAAATTCCAATATCAAACACGGAAGGGTCGGCGCGTACCACATGAATGAGGACTGCTATGAATCCCAGCTGCATGACGAGCAGGACTGCCATGCGTGTATTAGCCATACCTGACCCCACGCCCCAATCAGTGATTCTGAGGTTTGCCAACTGTTGGCTCAAATCGTGATAGTGGGCGATTTCTTGACGCTCACGAGCGAAGGTTTTGACGGTATTGATATTGACTATTGTGTCAGCGATGTGGCTGGTGACTTTTTTGGTCATGGCTTGCCGGCGACGCCTGACGGCCGATCGGCGCACCGTCGTCCAAGCTGTTGCTATGACAGTGTAGGCTGACATTGCGACAACGACGAGCCCGAGCTGCCACGATTCTATGAACACTAATGTTGAGCCGCAGATGAGAATCAGGATTAAAGGCAAGAGATTGACGCCTATTGCGTCCATGAGTGTACCGAAGGCACTGGGATAGTCGACTACGTCTGATACGAGTTTACCGCCAATATTATTGCCATGAAACCCGGTGCTTCGGCGCATTAAGGCCGTGAATGCTCGTTCCTGCAGATCACTCATGGCCTTGGCCTGCAATGAGAAATGATGACGAGCCCCATAGCGGTTGCATATGACGCCCAGGAAGCTTGCGGCAGCCAAATATGGTATGAGCGAAGCGACATTTGCCGAAGGGTTTGCCAAACCGGCTATGATGCGTCCAATTATGAGTGGCACCACCACTGTCATGATGATGGCGCCGATTGGAAAGAGCAGCGCTATGAGTGCTTCTGTCTTGTATGCGGTGTATGCATGCCAAAATATTTTCAGAGTTTGCCGGTCGGTTGCCGGTAGGTGGTATTTCATGTTTTGTTTAGTCCTCGATAAACCCACCGCTTTGGTGCGCCCATAGTTTAGCGTAGGTCTTGCCGGATTTGATGAGCTGTTTGTGGGTACCTTCTTCGATGATGCGGCCATTGTCGAGCACCACGATCCGGTCCATGTGCTGAATGGTACTGAGCCGGTGCGCGATGACGATGGCTGTGCGATTCTGCATTAGTTTCCAGAGAGCATCTTGAATGAGGACCTCGCTCTCGCTGTCCAGGGCCGACGTGGCCTCGTCGAGGACCAGGATGGGCGAGTCTTTGAGCATAGCCCGGGCGATGGCGATACGCTGGCGCTGGCCACCGGATAGCTTAACACCGCGCTCGCCCACGAGCGTGTCGTACCCGGTGGGCAGTGCCTGGATAAATCCGTGGGCATGAGCTTGCTTGCTGACGACCTCGATATCATGCTGGCTGGCCTCAGGATTGCCGTACGCGATATTTTCAGCGATAGTACGATGAAAAAGCAGGGGCTCCTGCGGCACATAGGCGATTTTACTATGGAGGTCATCCTGGGTGATGTGGGCGATGTTTTGCCCGTCAATCAGTATCTCGCCATCATCGATGTCACTGAAGCGCAACAATACGCGTGTAAAGGTTGTTTTACCTGAGCCTGAGTGGCCGACCAAGCCAACCTTTTCGCCATGCTTGATAGTAATGTTGAGCTTGTCGAATATGGCATCGTCAGCGCCGTTGTGCTTGAAGGTGACGTTCTTGAGATGAATGTCGCCCGATGAAATTCGGAGCGGCTCGGGTTTGACGGGGTCGGTAACTTCGGGCGGCTCTGCAAGGATGGTTATCATGTCGCTGCTGTCGCCGACGGCCCGGTTAAGACCGCGCAGCGTTTGGTTGCCAAAGCTGAACAGGTTATCAACGATTGTCATAGTGTAGGTGAGTATGAGGAATACAGTGCCGATATCAGCGTGAAAGATCATCACGCTTATGACAGCCGAAATGACTGAGACAAGCGAGATAGTGCGTGTCATGAACCCAAGTACGTTGAGCTGGAAAGCGGCCTTACGGGCGACGGCAAACAGTTTGTGCTGGGTTTCGTCGGTGGACTCCCGGTAACGGCTCCGCTCATAGTTGCCTCGGGCGAAACTTTTGATGACCATGACATTACTGATGGCGTCAGCCAGGAAACCGGTGGTACGGCTCTCGGCCTGCGAATGTTTGCGCCCAACTTTGCGTACTGGCTTGGAGATCTTGAACGCGATAAAAATGAACACGATGGCGAACACCACAAGCAACCCGGCAAAGAGCGGTGCCCTGGTGCTCAGGATAATGACGGCCAGAATGATGCTGGCCGTCATTGGCAGGATTTGAAATATGAATGAGTCGGCAATCCGGATATAACCGCTGAGGAGTTTATTATTATTTGATACGAGCGAACCACTGAAATGATTGGCGTGGAAGTTCGCGCTTTTGGCTATCATGCCGTCGAATACTTCGTGCTGAATGGAGTGTAGTGTATTAGCTTCGAGTTTCCAGGTGAAGCGATCGATAAACCGCCAGCACAAGATACCGGTCATAATGATTAATCCGTAAGCCACGAGCTCCCACCCGAAGCTGCCCCAGATGTCATTCGGAGTAAAACGTCCGGAGCTTAGCCGGCTGAGGATGTCCGCCATAATAAGGTTTGGTATGAGATGATTGGCGAGCGCTGCGGCAGGCGTGGCGGCAAGAATAGCAGCAATAAGGCGTGGTGATTTCCGGGCGTGCCGCCAATAGTAACGAAACACCGTTTTAACTTGATCAGAATTGTTCATATGATTTCCGTATTAGATATTGTTCGGGAGAGGGCGAGTCGAGGGCGAGGATTTTAGGAGATTGTAACCACAGGGACATCAACAAAATGCTTGTTGTCGTGAACTGTACGTTTCATTGTTGCGCTGCCTTATGGTTAAAATTACGTCATTTCTATCTTATATGATAAAATGACTGAAAGCAACGGCGGCATGTAATTTATGGTATTTGCATCACTTGAATTTAGTGGCGGATCATCCGAAACCAAAGACGACGATTCAGAAGAAAGCAGCTCGAAAAAGAAAAAGACCGGTAGCTCGGCTGTTCGGTTCGGTGTACTGCCGCCTTCTCCTTCCGCTGGCGAATCGAGTGTGGTTCGTCCGGCCAAAATTGAGGCAGAGGCCGGCAAAGTGGGATTCGAGGGATGGCTGCGCAAAATTCGCGGCGAAGCCTCAAAACCTAAAGAGAAACAATCAGAGACTGTCTTATCTGGATTTTTGCTGCCCAAGCCCGAAACGGCCGCCAAAGATACTGCTCCTCCAGCTCATTCGGAAGTGGGGCCGACGGAGGATGAGGCCCACGCGAAGGCAGTTGCCGGTCCTGAAACCGTCGAATTCGTCGATGATCAGAAGGAAAAACGCCAGCGTGCTCAGGAATTTGTTGACTTGCAACTGGACGGAATTGAGCGTGAGCTGCCGCTGACGCATGGTGATTCAGCCGAAGCAGTTGATCTGTCGGCAAGCTTCGCGTATTACCGGGCAATCGAAGAGGGTATGGCAGATAATGTTGCGGCTGACCCCGAGGCGGTGGCCGAACGAGCGGCCCATGTCGCATCAGGATATTTTGACATTGACCCTGAGGACTTACCGGATATCGAGGCTGCCCCAGTAGCCGGTGATGCCGGCGAGTCGGGGGGTGTCGAGCCGACAGATGACGACTTCGACATCGAGAATGATCCCTATGCTACGGGCGGCGCGCAGCCAAGGACTAGTGGTTCTGGCGGCGTGGGAGGGCCTGGGGGTCCGGCCAATCCTAATACCGGTGGTAATTATAATGCACCGCCCATCCCCACGGCCGCCGCCGGCGGCTCTGGTGGCGCGAATGTGCCACCGTTTACGCCGGGCGCGCCGTTCGGTGGCGCGCCAATGCCCGGCGGCATGCCGGGCTGGTCGGTAAACCATACGCCTTCGTCACCCAATTATGCGCCGACGAGCGGTATGGCGCCTGAATACAATGCTGCCCGGGCGGCGGCCCAGGGGTTGCTGATTGGGGGTGTAGCCGGATACTTTATCGGCCGTCACCGCGGCCGCAAGCAGGGAACACGCGCTGCTGAAAAACGTGCCACCCCCATCCGTAAAAGCCTTGAGAAACAAGTCCAACAACTGCAGCAGACCATGTTGCGCCGGGAGGCGGAAGTTCGAGAGCTGGCTCGCGAGAAAATGCGAGCAGTACAGGCCGCAAAAGACCGTGAAAAGATTGTTTCACACGTTATGGAAACGGCCGCTGCTCCGTCAGCGTCGGAAAAGCCACTTCGTACGCCGACTGAGGTCTTGGCTACATCGCCAGCCGAACGTTCCAGCATGGGGCGATTACTCGGTGAAGTGCCGTTGGCCGCCGCCGCGGTTATTGCGGCACCGGCTATAGTCGCCAAAGGCGTGTCCCCAGAACGGCCGGTCGCCGTGGGCGCGATTTCAGGCCATGCTGCGGAGTCAAACCGTAAACCCCCGGAGGTGATGCCTTTTAATAAAGACGTGCGTGAGTTCAGTCAGCAGGAGTTGCTGGCAGCCTCTGAAAAGATTACCGTCGAAGGCACTTCGCTCAAACAAATGACGGAGCTGGGCCGGCTCGATGAGCCAGGGCTCCGCCGCGTCGTCGGTGAGTTTTTGCAGGGTGGGGACGTTGTCAAAGCATTCAACCGTGAAGCCAAAGAAAAAGACCTGCGCTACGAGCAGGACCCTGGTATGCGCCATCATGATGATCGGGGAGGAGCTAGCACGGACGCGTCAACGGCCGGCAGCTTGATCGTGGGGAATCTTCTGGGAAATTCTATGCCCACGAATGGCGGTGAGACAGGCGCTTCATCCGGGTATGGGCGAAGGCCGGAGCGTCCGCAGCTTGATGAAGCCAGCTTGCGCACCCTTCGTAATCGTCAGGCCGCAACTCTGGCTGCGACGGTAGCGGCTGTGGCGGTTATGATTGTCATCGCCTTGCTTGCGACACGCTAAGAGTCCACCGGGGATTTGGGCGCACATATGTTTATATTTATGGTATAATAGCTTCAATGCAAAAGACCATTCTCTACTACAAATTCACGCCACTCAAGGACCCTGAGATGGTCAGATTGTGGCAGAAAACCTTGGCTAGTAGCCTGGGACTGACCGGTCGTATTCTTATTAGCGAACATGGCATTAACGGTACTTTGGGTGGCGATATCGAGTCGCTTAAAACATATGTCCGTGAAACAAAATCTTTTCACGGTTTCAAAAACACTGTTTTTAAGTGGTCGGAGGGCGGTCGTGAAAACTTTCCCCGGCTATCCGTGAAAGTTCGTGACGAGATCGTCACTTTTGGTGCCGTTGATGAGCTTCGGGTCGATGAATACGGTGTCGTCGGTAGTGGTAAACACCTGAGCCCACAACAAGTGCATCAGCTTGTCGAAGAGCGTGGCGACGAGGTGGTGTTTTTTGATGGTCGAAATACCTATGAGGCTCAAGTCGGCCGGTTCAAAGGCGCAATTGTGCCCGATGCGGCAACCACGCGTGATTTTCTGCAGGAGCTGGCCGGAGATAAGTATGCCGACATCAAGGACAAACCGGTCGTCACCTATTGTACTGGTGGTGTTCGCTGTGAAATCCTGAGCAGCCTGATGAAAAACCGCGGCTTCAAGGAGGTGTATCAAATCGATGGCGGCATCGTACAATACGGCCAGAAATACGGTGATGACGGCCTGTGGGAGGGGTCATTATATGTATTCGACGGTCGGATGGGCATGAAGTTCAGCGATCACGCCAAAGATATCGGCGAGTGTACGCACTGCGCCTCCAAAACATCAAATTACGAAAACTGCGCCAATGCTGCCTGCAACCAACTGGTGCTCATTTGCGAGGACTGCAAGACTCGGCCTGATCACCTGTTCCACACCGATCAATGTGGCCTACAGACCACCGGTATTTAGAGCCCATCCCGGATTGTGGCTAGATAGGCTGCTCCCTCCCAGCAATACAGGGAAATTTAAACTACATCCCCAAAGACTGCGCTTCTAAGACACTCCCGGTTTTCGGCAATATATTGCCGAAAACCCCTCTCAGGAATCAGGCCTATATTGCCGGATTTGCGAATAATGATCAAAGTGTTCTAATCTTGAAAATATCTTCGACTTTGACGCCGAGGACTATTGCAATTTTGATCGCTAGAAACACTTTTGGTTCAACGAGTCCCTTTTCGATGTTGTAGATCGTTTTAGGATCAACGCCGACCAGCCGCGCGAGATCTGTTTTGCTGAGCCTCATTCGTGAGCGATACATCAGGAAATATGCATTGGTTATTCCCGGCCTGGTCGGCGAAGTACCACGAGTGCTGCTATATCTCATGATGGGTTTGGAAAATAATTCGTCCATAGCCGCCAGATATACCGTACAGGTACGCGACATGTCAAACGAAATGTCAAATCCAGAAATTAATTCCCGAATCCTCAGAGAGCGATTCGGTAATACTTTGCCGAGAAGGGAGAGTGGGGAGGAGAGGAGGAAGCGATAAGATAATCCGAGCCGCCCATCACAGGGCGTGCAGCTGATGTGATTACTGTAGACGGTAGGGTGAGCCTTGCAAGTGGCTGGATACATAAGCATAATGGGTGGTATGGCAAAGACATCACCGACTTCAATAAAACCAAACACTAATGTGTCAACCCGGCCCGGCAGGGGGATACGGCGCAGACCATTTATTGTAGCTGCCGTGCTCCTGGTGCTCATTGGAGCGTTGATTGTTCTATGGACAATATATAGCTCAGGGCGTAATGACGGCGATGGTGCAGCCGATCGCACGTCGCTGGAGGTACGGCTGGTGGACGAAAAACAGACAGCGCCGGGAGTGACGAAGCAATCACAATCAGCGACCCAGACCGTGTCGCAAGTAGGTCAGGAAGTGACGGTTACATTGTATGCGAACAGTGGCGGCCAGCTGGTAAATACGGTGCAGACAATGCTGCGTTATCCTAAAGACTCCCTGCAGCTCATATCTGTCTCTAGTGGCACTGCGTTTCCTCGTGATTATGGCACTGATACTGCGACGGCTGGGGTGATCAAGTTGGTTCGGGCAGTTGAGTCCCAGGCGGCATCGGTTAAGGGCAAGCAGGCGGTGGCGACGATAACGTTTAAGAAGCTGCAGGATGCTCATGCGCCCGATGTGGTTACTGTGGATAAAGCCGATTCTTTTTTGGTTACGAGTAGCGACAACCGCGATCTGATAGCGAGTGGCAAGGGGTCTTTGACGATACAATAATCACGCACGCAAACCTGTTTTGTTGTGAGCGGCATGTGCTAGAATGTCTTTAAAGCATAAGAAGGATCCTCACATGGCAACACAGGCAAAGCGTACTACCAAGTCATCGAAAACTGCTGCAAAAACTACGAAACGGAAGACCGCGGCATCCACCCAGGCTGCAACGTCAACCAAGAAGACTGCTCCGAAGCCGAAAGTGAGCTCTAGCCGCACCAAGAAGACCAGCAGCAAATCATTGGAGTTTTGGAAACGGACGCCATTTTTGTTTTATGCAATCCTGGTGGCTGCGTTTTTGGTGGCGATAACGCTCGGCCTTATGACGTATCAGGCACGCAAGGCTTCAACGGGCTATCCGGTTTCTGCAACCGACACGACCGGCGTGCTCTTCCTGCAATCTCTTGATAGCGACAGTTCTTACAAAACCGGCGATACGCTTGAAGTTAAGCTTTACGAGGATAGCGGCAAGCAGGCGGTAAATGCGCTTCAGGCGGCCGTCAAGTATCCAGCCGAGCAGCTTGAGTTAACAGATGTCCAGACTGACACCGCGTTTTCACAGGTGGCGGCGACAGACACAGCTACGGCCGGATTAGTGCGTGTGGCCCGTTCTATCAAGCCGGGTGAATCTTCCCGGAAAGGCGCGAAGCCCGTGGTAACACTGCAATTTAAGGTTCTCAAGGATTCGGATACCAAATTCACATTCACTATCGATGATGCATCATCGCTGCTTGTGCGCAGCAGTGATAATCAGAACATTCTCGGTTCCGGTGGTGTTACGCAGTTTGAACTCTAGCACTTAATTGAGGTGGATTCTGGCCTGTAATGCAATCGACGCAGTATACTGGTAGAGTGATTTCTGAGGCCTTACAATCAAAGCTCAAAGAACTGCCGGCTGCTCCAGGTGTGTATTTCCACAAGGATGCAGCCGGTGAGATTATTTATGTCGGCAAGGCGGCAGTGCTGCGCAACCGAGTTCGGCAGTATTTTCAAAAATCACGTCTCCGCGATCCAAAGACTGATGTACTAGTGAGTGAAATCGCCGACACGGACTGGATGATCGTTGAATCCGAGATTGAGGCGCTCTTTTTGGAAGCTGAGATGATCCGGCGTTATATGCCGCGTTATAACATACTGCTTCGCGACGACAAGGCGATGGCTTACATCCGCATTGATTATGATGCGGCATACCCAACGGTCAGTACTACTAGGCGGCCGTTGGATGACGGCGCAAGATACTTTGGACCCTATCCGTCGCTGACTGCGGTGCGAGTCGCACTTAAGTATCTGCGCCGGGCATTTCCCTATGCCACGCGCCAACTGGCCGGCCAGAAGCGTGCGACTCTGCATTATCATCTGGGGCTTGACCCCGGGTTGGAAGAAGGCCGGACATCGCTCGAAGAGTATCGGGCGAACTTGCGTCGCTTGATGGCCTACATCGAGGGCAAACGGGTAACGATTATCCGTGAGCTCGAACGCGATATGAAGCAGGCGGCCAAATGTCAGGACTTTGAGCGTGCTGCCACTGTTCGCAATCAGCTGATGGCGCTTGAGCGACTGAGTAAGCAGGTGATTTTTAGCGACAAAGAGTTCCTGGATATCAGCAAAGACCATGCGTTGACTGAACTGGTGGAGCTGCTGGGCCTGCCGGGATTTCCTCGGCGGATCGAGGGGTACGATATCAGTCACATGTCGGGCGCGCAGGTAGTCGCCAGTTTGGTCGTATTTACACATGGAGTCAGCGACAAGGCTGAGTATCGTAAGTTCAAGACCCGGCGTGATATCAATGATGATTTCGGTAATATGTACGAGACTTTGCGGCGGCGGCTCAGCGAAAAAAATCTCAAAGCCTGGGGCAAGCCTAGCTTAGTGCTCATTGATGGCGGCAAGGGTCAGCTGGATGCGGCTGTTCGCGCTCGTGATGAAGCTGGCCGTCTCGATATCCCATTCATCGGGCTTGCGAAACGCGAGGAGCAAATCGTCATCAAGCACCCCGATGCTGAGGGTGGGGGTGGGTCAAATATCATTCTTGATGAAGAGGTCCTCCATCGGCTCGGTGGATTTAGCAGCCAGTCGGAAGATTTTACGCTCGTTAATCTGCCGCATAGTGCCAATATGGTCAAACTGCTGCAACGTATCCGTGATGAATCACATCGGTTTGCTGTCAGTTATCACACGACGCTAGCGCGCAAGTCGCAGACAGCTAGCCTGCTTGACGACATTCCTGGTATCGGACCGGCCACGCGCAAAAAGTTGCTTCGAGCGTTCGGGAGTATGAAGGGCATCAGTGAAGCGCCTCAAACTGAACTGGCGGCAATACTCGGCAATAAAAAGGCTGCCACTGTCAAAAAATATCTGACCGCAGAGTAGTACGAGAGATATCCCGAAGTACTGTTATACTGGTTGGAATGGAATCTCTATGTACTGCGGACTTTTTCAGGGGTAATCGGGAGAGATTGCGTCTGGCGCTTGCTGAGCGGTCGGTTACGGCCGAAACGCCCATCGTGGTGACGGCCAACGGACTGATGCAGCGTACGAGTGATAATGCGTATCCATTTGCACAGGATAGTAATTTCTGGTACCTGACCGGCATTGAGGAACCGGATATCACGCTTGTGATGACGGCCGGTAAGGAGTACTTGGTTGTGCCGGGGCGAAGCACCTCCCGGGAAGCGTTTGACGGCGTAGTCGACGCCGAGGCTCTAACTGCCATGAGCGGTATCGAGACGGTATACAGCGAGGATGAAGGATGGGAGCGGCTTCGTAAGTTGGTGTCGAGTGGCGGCGTGAAACAAATTGCCACACCGGGCGCACCGCCGCAGTATATTGAGCAGCTCGGTTTGTATACCAACCCCAGCCGGGCGCGGCTGGTAGCTGGATTGGCCGAGCTCTTGCCGGGCATAGAGCTGCTGGATATTCGCAGCGACATTGCGTCGCTGCGCGTAATCAAGCAGCCAGCGGAGCTGGCTGCTATAGAAGAGGCGATTCAAATAACAAGTGATAGCTTGTTGTTCGTGACCGCACCGGAGCAGTTCGCGCTTTATCACGACGAATATGAGATTGAAGCAGATTTGACGCGTGAATTCCGCCGCCGTGGCGCATGCGGTCATGCCTTCGCGCCGATTATCGCCGGCGGCAAACGTGCTTGCACGCTCCATAATGTCGCAAACGAAGCACCCATCTTACCGGATACGCTGATGGTGTTGGATGTCGGTGCGGAGGTTTCGCATTATGCTGCTGATATTACGCGCACCAAGATATACGGCCAGCCGACCGATCGCCAAAAAGAAGTCTTTGATGCGGTGCTCGACGTGCAGCGTTACGCGCTGACTCTTTTGAAACCGGGTGTACTGCTGAAAGAATATGAGGCACAAGTTGCAACATATATGGGTGAAACGCTTCAAAAACTCAAGCTCGTTACTCTAACTGGCGATGCCGAGCACGATCAGCGAGCTATCCGGACTTATTATCCACATTCGACCTCGCATTTTTTGGGGCTTGATGTGCATGATGTCGGAGACTACACACTACCGCTCCGGTCGGACATGGTACTGACATGCGAGCCAGGAATATATATTCCCGAAGAAGGTATTGGTGTACGTATTGAAGATGATGTTTTAATTACAACAGAGGGTGTTCGGGTTTTGACTGAAACGCTATCTCGTGACATGTTCTGATGATCTTCATTTTGTGCTACACTATACAGTAATGAAGAACCCGGTATTGCGTTTTTTGATGCGCTGGCTTGTAACCGGCCTTGGCCTGTGGATCGCTGCTGGGCTACTAAATCAGTCGATATATTATCAGGACCGGCTCGGTGTCATATTGGTGGCGGCATTGATCCTGGCAGTAGTAAATGCGATCATCAAACCAATTGTCGTTATTCTGTCGCTGCCGGCGATATTGTTGACATTAGGGCTATTCATGGTGGTAGTTAATGGATTGATGGTTTATCTGGTGAGCAAGCTGTATCCATCGCTCGAAATAACAAGTTTTTGGGCGGCGATACTCACCGGCTTGATTATCGGCTTCGTGAATTATTTGGTGAGCACGATATTAGACAGCAGCTTTGAACAGGCGCATAATCGGAGGAAATCATGAACATTTGGAATTATATTACAATCGGATCGATGCTGATTATGACGATTTTGATTCTGGTCCAGACCAGAGGTGCGGTGCTTGGCGCCGGCATCGGTGGCTCGGCGGAAGTCAATACTACACGCCGTGGTACCGACAAGACGATTTATCAGCTGACGATCGCTATGGCGGTTATTTTTTCCCTGTCGCTTATTTTTGGAATATTGGCATAGCTATCTCGGCAGCATTCAAGGCTCGTAGGACAATGTGGGAAAAATGATATGAAGCGCACTCAAAAATTGGCCCGGAAAGCCGAAGTTACCGCCGAACGATATTTTTTTAAGCGCCTTGACCGCCTGGCGCCGATTCGACGGTTCGTAATAACGTGGTTGTTGCTGATCGTATTGCTGTGTGGGTGTTTGGTTGGTCAAATACGGGCGCTTGATGGCCAATTCAAAACTCTCAAACCCACGGCCGGTGGCGTGTATACCGAGGGCATCTTGGGTGATTTTACAAACTCCAATCCCCTGTATGCCGTTGGACAGGTCGATGAATCGGTGTCCAAACTGCTGTATGCCAGCCTGTTTAAGTACGACGGACATAACGAGCTAGTGGGCGATCTGGCTTCGGGCTATGATGTCGATGCCTCGGGCAGGGTATATACAGTACATCTGCGGCCTAATCTTACGTGGCATGATGGTGTGTCACTGACTGCCCGGGACGTCTTATTCACGTACAAGATGATCCAGAATCCTGACGCCCGATCGGTACTGAACCGGGGGTGGCAGGGGATTACGGTAACTGCGCCCAATGATCGGACGGTGATTTTTACGCTGCCGAATGTACTTGGTTCGTTCCCATACAGTATGACCAACGGTATCATTCCGGAACACATTTTAAGCGATGTCGACCCTGGTGAGATGCGGTCTACGCCATTCAATACGACTGAGCCGGTCGGTGCTGGACCCTATAAATGGCGCGCCATCGAGGTGACCGGTGATACGCCCGAAACGCGCCAGGCGCGGATCGCGCTGGACGCGTTCGACGGTTATCATTCCGGTAGTCCCAAAATCGATGATTTTATTGTTCATGCGTTCCACGATGAAAAACAGCTTACGCAAAGCTTCAGATCTCAGGATTTGACGGCCGCGAGTTTTGCGGAGCCATCCGATGAATTGCTGGCTATCAAGAACGTGCAAACGAAGAGCTTTATGATGTCGGCTGCCGATATGGTGTTCTTTAGGACCACCAGTCCGGTGTTGTCAAGCGCGGCGGTGCGCAAAGCGCTTGTGATGGGAGTGAATGTACAAGCGATTATTGATAGTCTAGGGTACACCACGCATCCGGTGCGCGAACCATTCCTGATGGGACAGATAGGGTATGATCCTTCACTCGTTCAGCCGCCGCACGACTCCGCCGCCGCAGCCTCCTTATTGGATGCCGAGGGTTGGAAGCTCAATGACAAAGGCATACGCGTCAAAGATGGGGTGGCGCTGCGGTTTACGCTCTACGCCCAGGATATGACTGAGAATGAATTAGTGGTCAACCAGCTTGTGTCGGCTTGGCGTTCACTTGGAGTCCGGCCCGAGGTCAAACTGGAATCCGGCCAAGATTTACAACGGACGATCGGCAGCTGCAAGACGTCGGCTGAAAGTTGTTTGTATGACGCGCTGCTCTATGGTATCTCGATAGGGGTTGATCCGGATGTCTTTGTGTATTGGCATAGTTCGCAAAATGATGGCCGGTCCTCGGGTTTGAACTTCTCTAAGTACTCCAATAAGGCTGCCGACCTGTCCCTGGAGGGCGGCAGGACACGCATTGAGCCCGAATTACGGGCTGTCAAATATAAGCCGTTCTTGCAGGCGTGGCAACAGGACTTGCCGGCAATGGGACTGTTCCAGCCGCACTATCAATATCTGACGCATGGGGAAGTTTTCGGACTGGATGAACATGTGCTCAATACGTATACTGATCGTTTCAATAATGTTTCGGACTGGCAGATCCGTCAGATTGATGCTACGGACTGATTGCAAGTTGAACCGTGAGTGATCGGATTGCTTTTTGTGACACAAAATCGTACAATGGCCTCTGTAGTTTAGATACTGTACCTACTAATCGCATGCGGATGTGGTGAAATTGGTATACACGCTAGTTTCAGGTACTAGTGGGCGCAAGCTCGTGGAGGTTCAAGTCCTCTCATCCGCACCAGAAATGGACAAAAATTGGAAATGCGGCGCTCATGCGCCGTTTTTTCTTTGGTTTTGCAGAGTAAAGACCGGATGTTTTCAGGGAGTGAGCTCGAGCTACGGGCAGCCGTTGGCTGTGCCTGTTTGGTTTTTAGAAAGAGGTTCAATCCGTCCATTTCCAGAAAAGCGGACTTTATGGCACTGTGCTCGCCACTTTTGGCAATTTTCTTGAGAGAAACAGCTTGCTTTAGCCACTGGCGCATGGGTTCAATCCAAACATTGTCCATTGATGGTATCTTTTTACAACGAGGCTCGAACCTATTTCGAAGAAAAGTGCTGAATAGTATAATTGCGTCGGGTCGGGGGCGACGCCGAACTGCTTGGTGGGAGTTTGGGGGGAGTGTTTTTTGATTTTGCTATAAAAGCGAAATGTCGCCTCCGCAGAACCACGGTGACGACATCTCAGTGCCTATATATTAGCATAAATCACTTATGAAAATCAAGTAGCCCTCGTTTTTCGGTTATGATTAGCAAGTTCTTTGCACTTTTAATATCATCGAATTCTTTCTCTAACTTTGCGATGTTCACTTTGTCGGTCATTTTTGATCCACGCAGGTCAAAAATGATGTTTTTGGACTGGCGAAGTGCTGTCTTAAATGCTCGTTTAATTGTGTTGGCACTTTTGCCGACTGGACATTTTATTTCCCACTCTAAGCCATTCATCTTTATGTCTGGCGTTCTCGCGCCTTTACGTTGGACTGGTGGTAAAAGTTCAACATCAAAACCTTGCTCAGTTAAGAGCACGACTGTTGCGTTTTCGTGTGTATGTAAAACTACACCATTTGGCGTTATCTTTCCCTGTTTCATTGGTTATATTATAGCAAGCTGCTGTATAATCTTTAGGCATGAAAACAGTTACTATACCAACAACAAACATCAGTTATATAGTTTCCGATAACTGGCAGGATATGCCACTCGCGCCAGAACAGTCCCCAAATACGCTTACCTTTAATATAATCGGAGAAGGTTATAGAGGTGCTATGGCCGTGCAAACTATAGAGCAAAATACCGTCATGCCATTTGGGCAAGATGAAAATATTATAGCCACAATTCACGAGAGGGGCATAGATGACCAAAGTGGTTTGCTGGCAATCAAGTCGGTAACGTCACCTAAGGGCATCCCGTTTGTTTACAGTCTTTTTAAGCGTTTGATTCCACAAGATAAAGGTGGCGGCGTGATGTATACGCTTACTATCTACATACAGGGCGACAATACGGCCTACCAAATACAGTCAATGATTGGTGAATACGGTATGACTGGTATGCGTGATAGCATGATACTCCCCCAGATGTTATCGCAAGGAAAAGTTACAATGGTCCCCGGCGATGACGGACAACCGCCAAAAATGCAAGGGTGGTCTAGCGACCCATATGACCCAAACTTCACAAAGGGCATACCAATGAACTTATCGGAGAGCGAGGAGTATGACGCTCAATTTCCAAACCACCCACTTAGCGTTATACGAAAATTATTAAGTGAAGTAACCGAAACTATTGGCAACAGCTAATAGTTTCGCATAGCAAAATAGTAGCCATTGAGCATATTGGCAGTACGTCAATTTCGGCCTAGCGGCCAAGCCGATTATTGATATGGTCGTGGCCGTCAAATCTTTTGATGACTTACCGGAGTTTATAGAAGGCTTACAAAAACTTGGCTATGAATATATGGCCGGACGTATGTTTGATAACGGGCTTTACATGTAATTATGCAAATCTAGCCAACAGCGTCAGAGCCTTCCAGTGAGCTTACCCATTCATCTCTGTCTAGTAGCCCTCTGTCTGTCAGGAAAATACTGCTGCAACACGAACCGCCTTTAGCAGAAGTCATCAAGTCCATCGGGTCGGTTGTCCACTTTTGGTCAACATAGGCCGTATTTTCTGTGTGTGCGTTGTGGACATCGGCGATTTGCCCACCGTCCAAAATCATTTCTATGTCCATAAGAAAAATGTCGTAGCTGTTACGTTTTTGGTACATAAGCCCCATAAAACGAACGGCTGTTGCTTCGCAACCTAGTTTTTCTTTGCATATTCTTTGCGCTGCCTGTTCCGGGAGTTCACCCTCTTTCATTGAGGCAGCAGGCAAACCCCAGTGTCCGCCTAAATCTGGGTCGTCATCGGGACGTCTTACCACGAGAAACTCGTCAGAGCCTTGCGCCTTTTTGAGCGCAACTGCAACAACATATTTTGTCTGTTTAGACATACCGTTATTGTATCACGCCATGCGGCGAGATGGCGCACCACCCCGTTCCCATTCGACACTGGTAAGAAAAGGTGCGAATAAGTCCTCGTGCAAATCGATCCTTAGCTCGTCCAACTCGGCCTGGCTGGGGTCCCTGGGCTGAAAAACCACAAAAGGTACATCTTCCACAATTGCAATCGGCGTTTGCTCGGCTCCTTCACCCATTACCACTACGGCGCTCGCAGCAATCCCTCCAGCTACGCTTGCGACGCTTACCTTGAACGGCCTACCGAATAGATCGTGTTCGCCAACGTAGCTATGTATGGCTCGAAATCCACTGTGGGCGATATACACTCCGGTCGTTCCGCGTCGCATCGGACTGCAGGTACTGTCAGTAATGATGACGCCGATATTTGCGAGCTGAAATTTTTCTGTCAAGTGGGCACGTATACGGTTGGCTGATTTTTGGGGATTGCGCGGCCATAGGACATATACGTCCTTGCTATTTGATTCGTCGACTCCAGCTGATGGGATGAGCAGATTATTGGTTACGGTAAAGGTGGTGTTGTGTGCCGCGCTGCTTCTTTTGGTTTGACGAACCACATACTGGGACTCTTCTTTGATCAGGTCAGCCTTGGGCATATCTGTCTTTTTTCTGATGGCATTCTCACATAGCGAAACAACCTTTGAAGTAACGACTACGATACTCCCATCGTGTAAGTTTTCGATATGTGCATCAATGAAATCTTCGATTGTGCAAGCTGCCGCGGTGATAACGTCGGTCTTTATGGGTGTAACGATCATGTACCACCTCTACGTCGTGAGGAGCGAGTCCACGAAACCCGACCAAGTGCGAACTCTTTTATTGCGTAACATGTTATGACTATAACATATTCTTTGATCTACCCATCCTGCTTACGTTTGTGCTATCATGAAACAGAAATGAAAGTATCTTTATATGAGTAAGGTTGCGCATTATTTACAGGAACACGTGACAGGTGAGGTGATGACTGGGGCGGATGCCCGGCGATACTTCTCGACCGACGGCAGTATCTTTACGGTTACGCCGGCAGTGATTGTGTACCCTCAAAACGAAAACGATATTCGCAAGACTGCCCGGTTCACTTGGCAGCTTGCTGAACGTGGCCGGATCATACCAATCACGGCACGTGGGGCTGGCACTGACCAGTCCGGAGCGGCCCTGGGGCCAGGTATTATGATGGTTTTTCCGGCGCACATGAATCGGATTGTGGAATACGACAACAAAACCGGCGTGGCAGTAGTAGAACCTGGGATTAATTATGGTAAACTCCAGCAGACTCTCTATACTCACGGACGTTTTTTACCGCCGTATCCTGCGAGCTACCAATATTCAACTGTTGGTGGTGCTATCGCCAATAATGCTTCGGGTGAAAAGTCGGTTAAGTATGGTTCGACGCTCGATTTCGTTCGTAGTTTGCGTGTAGTGCTGGCTAATGGTGAAGTTATCGAGACATACCGGCTGGGCAAAAAAGAGCTGGCTAAAAAACTTGGTCTCTCCACATTCGAGGGTGAGATATACCGGGCGATGGATGCTTTGCTCGAAGACCACAAAGACCTGCTCGACGGGCTCGATCTCAAGGTAACAAAAAACGTGGCCGGCTACAACTTGCTGGATATTAAGCGTCCCGACGGTTCATTTGATTTGACCCCACTGTTCGTGGGCAGCCAGGGCACGCTTGGTATTGTGAGCGAGGCCACGGTCGAGACAGAAATATACAATCCGGAGACGGTGTTGTTCGTGGCTAAATTCCAGTCGGTCGAAGAAGCGCAGGGCGTATTGTTATCACTCAAAGAAAAAGGGAATATGCCGAGTGCTATTGAGATGGTCGATGGCAAGATGCTCGAGATAGTGGCGACGGTCAATCCGAATCAG
Source organism: Saccharimonadales bacterium (SeqCode) (assembly GCA_039809165.1). Taxonomy (GTDB): domain Bacteria; phylum Patescibacteriota; class Saccharimonadia; order Saccharimonadales; family UBA4665; genus UBA4665. The sequence goes on from JBDHUK010000005.1 coordinate 21,885, forward strand.
CTCAAAGGAATCATTGAAACGCCATATCCGGCGATGACGCTTTTGATCGAGTGCGATGATCCGAGCGAACGTGATAAAAAGAAGACCATTAAACGAGTACGTCAGATTTTCGAGAAGCACAAAGTCGCATTCGTAGAAGAGCGTGATCCAAAAATCCAAGAGAAGCTTTGGAAGATACGTCATGCGTCAGCAACGGTGACGGCACATGCGAATGGTGCCAAGAAAGCTGTGCCGATCATTGAGGACGGCGTGGTGCCGCTTGCTAAGCTCCACGAATATATGGCCGGGGTATATGATATTTTTGCCAAAAATCATGTGGATGCGGCAGTATGGGGTCATGCTGGCGATGCCAACCTGCATCTGCAGCCTTTTCTGGACTTGAGTCATGTTGGCGATCGCCAAATTGCGTTCCGTTTGATGGACGAGTATTATAACCTTGTGCTATCGCTCGGTGGCTCTACATCCGGTGAACACAATGACGGCCGGTTGCGCGGACCATATCTGGAGCGCGTATACGGACCGCAGCTGTACGAGGTATTCACAAAAGTAAAAACTATCTTTGATCCGTACCGTACGCTTAACCCCGGAGTTAAGATCGGGGTTGCCTTGGATGATTTGAAGCCAATTATCCGCAATGATTTTGGCATGGATCATTTGTACGATCATTTGCCGCGGACATGACTTGAGTTTTTTGTCAAAAACAGATAGAATTACATGGTCGAATAGAGAAAATCGAACTTGACAACATGCGGATGTGGTGAAATTGGTATACACGCTACCTTGAGGTGGTAGTGCTCGCAAGGGCGTGGAGGTTCAAGTCCTCTCATCCGCACCAAATTTGGGTTTAAGGCATTGCCGGGCGCTTAGCTCAGTTGGCTAGAGCGCGCGATTCACATTCGCGAGGTCACAGGTTCGAGCCCTGTAGTGCCCACCAAGCATTAATGGCCTATGTTATAGCCGCCATAGGATTGGGTGATTAGCTCAGTTGGCTAGAGCATCTCGTTTACACCGAGAGGGTCGGGGGTTCGAGTCCCTCATCACCCACCATACTAAAGGCCGGACATGTCCGGCCTTTAGTATGAAAATACACACCCCATACTTGCAAAGACCAGTATATTGATTTAATAACAGCAAATGTTAAGAGGAAATATGACTAGAGGAAAGCGACCCGAAGCTCCTATCGCTCCCGAAGATCTGGCGCATGCTCGAGACGTTGTACTCGCCGCCGCAGCTATCGGCGTTAATCCGATCACCGACTGTTCGGTGGAGCGTATCATAACAGAATGGCCCATATCTAGAAGTACGGTCTATGCGGCTCAACTTGCTCTGCACGAAGAGGGCCTAATAGGTTTCATCCCGGGCGATAAACGTTCGATTGCGCTTGAGCTACGCGTTGATCCCGGGGAGTTGTCGCCGAAGACCAGGGCAGTCATGGATGTAATCGAGGGCATCGGGGCGGTCTTGCGCCAATCAGATCTTGAGATTGATCAATTAGTCGGCCGAATCCGATAGACGGGAAAGGCTACAACGGATGAGTGAGGCGCCACCAGATACTCGGGGCCGATAATTCGCTGGCAAGTTTGAGATTGGTGGTCTGCCGCTTGCCCTGGAATGTAAGGTTCGCGCGGCCGACCGTGGCGTTCTTGTCGCTTGGGACACTTATGCTTGATTCGGATGTAAGAGCCGGGATTGTTGTGCCGCTCCATGCGACGACCGAGATGTCGCGGTCGGCAATGATATCCGAAGATGAACCCCATGGGGTTGTAGCTTTACCAATAGTTTGTCCGGCATCCACGGCATGGACGAGTTGAAATTGGGATGGCGAGGCCTGAATGAGCGGTAAGCTGAGACGCATGGCGTCACCGATGGTGGGAGCCTTCATGACTGCGGTGATAACGCGAACGGTAGTTCCAGCTACGTCTACATTGGCGACTGCAATATAGCAGCCGCCGGCTTCGTCCGTATTGCCGGTTTTCATGCCGATAATGCCGGCCTGTCCTAATAATTTGTTAGTGCTGCTGATAGTGCCGACGCCCGGAAAGTCGGTTGTTTTTTGTGAAACTATCTTTGTAAGCACCGGATTATCCAGCACAGCATCTCCCAATCTGACCAGATCGGCTGCGGTACTGACCGTAGTGGGCGCAAAGCCGCTCGCATCAGTAACTGTTGTGTGCTTCATTCCAAGCGTCTTGACATACTCATTCGCAAAGGTCGTGTAGGCCTGCATACTACCGAAGGCCCAGATAGCCAGAGTGTCACTGAGATTATTCGCGGAGGCCATCAAAACAGCTTCGAGAATTTTGTGCTCTGAGATGGTCTGACTGGCAGTCACTGGCACCACCGAACCGTCCTTGGCCTGGTAACTTGCCACTAATGCTGCGTCAGCGGCACTTATGGTAATTAGTGGTCCTTCTTCGCCTGGCTTAAGAGGCTTTTTGGCGAGTACTGACATGGCGGTAATAAGTTTCGTTGTGCTGGCGGTTGGCGAGGGTGTATCAGAACCATACGTCGCAAGAACACCGTATCCGTCAGCACCATACGCGGCCTGGCCCACAGTACCAGCCGTGGGCCAGGGGATTGCGACTTTGACAAGCGCTGGGATGACCGGCGGAGTGATAGTAGTTTTAGGACTGGGCAAGGGGCGTAAAATAGCATATGCACTGTATACGCCAATAACGAGTACTGATACAAGCAAGAAGACGAGCGTTTTGGCCGTTGCTTTGATCTTCGGCTGTTTGTAAGATCCTCGGCCTGTCTTATTTGGAAGGGGTCGCACGTTGTATGTCCGGTACATGTATATGTTTATTTTAGCAGATAAGACTATCATGTATTTTTGTCGGCAATCAGTGTATAATTAAGCCTGAAATAACGGAGAAACATACATGACACTAGTACTTATTATCCTGGGCGTTATCGTTGTTATAGTTGCCGTCGCTTTGGTGGCAATGTACAACGGTCTGGTTACGCTCAATATCCGCGCCGATGAGGCCTGGAGCGACATTACTGTCCAGCTCAAGCGACGCTATGACCTGATTCCAAATCTGGTCAATACGGTTAAGGGATACGCTAAGCACGAAAGCGGAGTTTTTGAAAAAGTAACCGAAGCTCGGGCTAATGCGCTGAGTGCTCAGGGTGTCAAAGAACAGGCTCAGGCCGAAAATGCTTTTCAGGAGACACTTAAGAGTTTGTTCGCGGTATCGGAAGCGTACCCTGATCTTAAGGCGAATACCAACTTTCAGCACTTGCAGGCCGAGCTAGTAGATACCGAAGATAAAATTCAGGCCTCGCGCCGCTTCTACAACGGTGTGGTGCGCGATTTTAATACGAAGCGCAAGGTGTTTCCGACTAATATTTTTGCCGGTATGCTTGGTTTTAATAAAGATCGTGAGTTTTTCGAGCTTGATGAAGCTCAAGCCGCAGCCGTCCAGAATCCGGTTGCCGTGCAGTTTTAAGTTTAGCCACAAGCTTGGTTTAAGCAAAATCGGGTAAATTACAAGTATGTATAGCGAAATAGCAACCAATAAACGGCGTACTGTCGTTATCATGATGGCTTTTATCGTCTTTGTCGGCTTGCTTGGTCTGATGGCGAGCTACTATCTTACAGGCAAGCCATATATGACCATTGGCGTACTTATCGGTGCGCTTGTCTACACACTGGTTATGTATTTTGCTGGTTCCAAGATGAGCCTGGCGGTTAATGGGGCCCAGCAAATTGAGAAGAAGGATAATCCACGCCTTTGGCGAATTGTTGAGAATCTTGCAATAACTGAAGGTCTGCCAATGCCAAAGGTATATATCATGAACGATCCGGCGCCAAACGCGTTTGCGACCGGTCGCAACCCGGAGCATGCGGCAGTCTGTGCGACGACTGGTATTCTTGACATTATGACTGATACTGAGCTTGAAGGAGTGTTTGCGCATGAGCTGGGTCATGTCAAGAATTATGATATTCGCGTGTCAATGATCGCTTTCGCGCTGGCTGCGGTGGTGTCATTGATCGCGGACATGCTTCTGCATCTGACTTTCTTCAGGAATAGTGACAGTGAGAATAATAGCCCGATTATGTTAGTATTCATGATTGCCGGAGCGATCTTAGCGCCTTTGGTGGCCACAATGATACAGCTGGCTATTAGCCGACGACGCGAATACTTGGCTGATGCAACCGGGGCA
>JBDHUK010000006.1:0-23434 GCA_039809165.1 Saccharimonadales bacterium (SeqCode)
ATGGTCCGCATGGTTTCGATCATTTCCAGGGTGGTAGTCTTACCGGCGCCGTTCGGCCCTAGGATACCGAAGATTTCACCGCGTTTGACTTCAAACGAAATGCCATCGACTGCCGTCACACCGTCGTAGACTTTTCGCAAATCTTTTACTTGGAGGATGTACTTACTCATATGAGTGCTTATTATAACACTTGCCCGATTAACTCGTTAGGCGGCACCACATCAACGCAAGCTTGTGGGGCCCAAATACCGATACCGTGTCTGTAATACTTACCCTGGAGGAGATAGGGACCAGCAAGCCATGTGTCATCTGGCAACGCGGCTATAACTGGTATCATTAATGTCCGAAGTGTAGCACCGTGCTCTCTACCCCAAGGGCCGCCGACCGACACATAACCGGCAATGTTAGCCATCCCGGTATCCACCAGATAACTTCCGATCGAGCGCACCGCATTCAGGCTAAGCTGAGGCAACGCTCCACACCATCTATCCTTTTCGTATAATTTTAGGATATCTTCCGGGTCAATTATGTCGGTTATTGCTTCTGCACTCATATGAATTATGCCTCGTATAATTTTTGATATTATATGCTATCTATGGAATTATTGTATACCTAACTCGGCGAGGAGCAGATCGACGGCCTTTTTGATTTGTCTCGAAGAAATCGTCTCACTGGTTCCCCATACACCAACACCTTGGGCAATATAGCGCCCATCATAAATATATGGGCCGCTAATTGCGTCAAACGAACTCAACGCATTTCGGACCGCATCTCGACAATCTCGAACATGCTGAACCGACCATGAGCCATCAAAAGAAGCATATCCAGCACAAAGCGTTAGGCCAGAATCAACAAAATATCGAGAAATGACACTGACTGCCCTTCCCGATAAAGTGGGAAAACCATTTTCCCAATTCAGTGGCCGATACAGAGCCAGTATATGGGCCGGGTCATTACTATCGAACTGCTCTCCTATCACATTTAAGTCCTCGTAATACTTGCTCTTTTATATTTATAACTAGTATCAGCTCAAATGAAGATTATCGTGAGTAGTACTCACGGCACTTTGAAGCTTGTCCGGCCTTACGAAGAAGGTGAGCGCTGCACTACTTGCAACATCGGTCGCCCCCATGCATTCGATACCGGCATCAGAGAGCGAGGTAGCCAAACGACCAATTACTTGCATTTTCATAACACCCGACTGACGCAATCCTTCGCCAACCACATGAATCATGGCCGCCGGCTCGACACGCATTAACCTTCTACTACTCCCCAGACGTTTTACCACCCTCTTAATTTCACTTCGGTATAAACCTGACAGAAATATAGATAGGTCATCAGTTGCGGTCGCCGCATGCTCCCAAGGTATTTTCCGTCGGCGCAATTCCTCGAAAATACCCACTGTACCCCCAACAGATTCTTGTAGGCCGAATTCATGAAAGGAAAGTTCAAGCATGTCAGCTTGTCCGGTAACCCCTATGACCGGCATATCTCTTGTATCTCGATCCGTAGTTACGACAGTACCCCGATTACCATACTGCCCGAAGGTGTTCCTCATAATTGTATCGATCGTGGTGTGTCCGAGAATCTCCTGAACTCGTTTCTGAAGTAATTCCGCGCCCCCATTCGCCAGCTCTCGCGCCTCCCGATATGTCACGATGTCAATCATTCGCGCATTCTGTACTTGCCTGGGATCGGCAGACATGAAGCCATCCACGTCAGACCAGTTATGATATTCAGCACTATTCATTGCCAAAGCAAGAATTGCTCCTGTCACATCTGATCCGCCGCGCTCCATAACTCGTACGCAACCACGGCGATCCGTTCCGTAATATCCTGGCACAACCGCCGCTCGTCGTAAATGTCCAAGTCGATTCCTGGCGTTCCGCATTGTCAAGGAGTAATCTAATCCGTTCTGATCGAATGATATCAGCTTGGTCGCATCGATAAAGTCGCGGCCCGACAAAGCACTAAAAATTTTTGCACTCCAATACTCACCCAACGCCTCAACGGGCTTATTTTCCGCCTGCCATAGGCTAAGTTCATTCTGAATACCATCAACAACACTATATGCGCCTACGGCATGACCTCCGGTTACGGCAGCGTCAACGAGAGCACCGAAACGGTCACGAATTTGCACAGCCCGGTGAGGTGTTGGGTTCCGTTGATACTCGCGCAGCATATCAGTGGCCTTAATGGGCCAATCAGGTGTCACACCAGGTGCAGACACCACAACAACTCCGGGCTCAGCAGAGTCGGCCGATAACTGCTCGATAGCTCGAGCCGGATAAGCCATCGATGTGCCGCCGAACTTGGCCACTATGTCGTGAGTATAATTCATAATAACTACAGCTTTTGTATATAAAGATAATAATACGCTAGCTTACTTTGTCGCGCCAAGCAAGCCGGTCAAGAAGTTCCGCGCCAAAACCTGTAATTTCGAGATATTATACCCCCCTTCCTGGACGATGAGCATAGGACACGCCAGTGTCCTATTAAGGAGTTCTCCAACTTTCGTATATGTCGCCTCGTTCAACCCAAGACCGCCAATCGGGTCCTTTTCAAATGTATCAAAGCCCAATGAAAGCACGACATAATCAGGGCAGTATTTATCAACTACACTTATTGCCTTCTCCAATACGGCCAGATAATCAGCAGCCGTAGATTTTGGGTCGAGAGGAAAATTACAATTATAATCAAGCCCCTTGCCCTCTCCTCGTTCATTAGCAAATCCACAGTAATACGGAAAAGCATCGGTCGGATCAGCGTGAAGTGAAACATATAGCACATCGGAACGGTCATAAAAAATCGATTGCGTTCCATTGCCATGATGGTAATCAATGTCAAGAATTGCAACCCTACCTTTTTGAGACAGATAATTTGCAGCGATTGCGGCATTATTAAAATAGCAGTAACCAGCCATTGCATTGTTTTCGGCATGATGGCCAGGCGGCCGGCACAGCGCATAGACCAGATGATCGTCACCCATAACCAGCTCTTCTGCGGATCGCATAGCCACAAACGCCGAATTTAGCGATGCTCGATAAGTACCATCCGTAAGCGGTGAGTATGTGTCACGAATAAAATTAGACGGCTGGATTTGTTCTCCAAGCTCTATGCCTGCACATTTGTCTCGGAGATAGCTGATGTAACGAAAATCATGCGTGCCTTCCAGATTCTTGATATCAATATGACCATCAAGCCCGACCGGCGTAACATCAAGCGATACACATGCCGCCATAATCTCCCTAATCCTATCCGGAACTTCGACATACGCCGCTCTGTCTCCGTCATAGTATTCGTACATGGGATCGTGCGAAGCGTGCTCTTCTGGAAAGTATACTATCATTTGCTCACCTTACTTTGCTGCAAGTAATAAAAAGTTTCGATATTCATAGGGAACGCGGAGACCATCGCCGACTCTAACATTCTGATATAAGATTTGCGATGGCTGCGCATCCCTAAGGTTGCTCTTCGGTACCACGAAACCAGACCTCAAACCGACTCTGTGGGCGCCAGACAAGATGTTGCACTCTGCAAAGATTAAGTGATCAGTATGCACCAGGTCGGATTGAATATCACCAATTAGTGATTTTACCACAATCTGTCCTAAACCCCTACCTCTAAAATCTTCTCTGGTGGCCCATTCGGTATGTTCCACGAGCGCAATATCTCGCTTCCTACCAGGAATGTCCAGACGCTCAGCCATAGCACAAGCTACAAGTTCCCCCTCAACTTCCATTCCCGTAAACCAAGTCGATCTTTGATGAGGTGCCTGTCGCCGATTAGCCCATAATCGATCCGCAAAATCGGCACACCCATCGGACGACCAGCCAAATGTGCCTCCCCATAGCCCGAATAATTCGGCATCGTCCTTGACTGAATTATTAAGCGCATAAGTGGAAGGCGGATCCCAATGAGCATGTGCTTCGGTCAGATGACTGGCTTTTTCAACCCTATCTAAAAACTCAAGCTGCATACCTTGACTGGGTGCCCGATCCTTTGCGTTAAGGCCGAAATAGACAATATGTTCGCGTGAGCCACCAACATAACCCTTCAGATCAATAGCGCCTTCGAGCAAGGACTTAAGTAATGGATCACGTAGCAAACCCGACAATACCCTACTATCCACCGTTGCGCGCACGACCGCACGGGTAATCAACGAGTGGCTCGGATCATTTGTATTAATCCTCCCAACGTACTCCATCGTATTCTCAATACTCGCGGCAAACTCATCCGCGTTTACGGCATTAACGAATATCGGATAGTTTAAGTAGGCGCGTTCGTCAGAGCGGAATTCAAAACCTAACGAACCGGTAGAACTAACCTCAACGGTGCTCATGTCGTGTATCCTCACATTACTCATCTATTTTTGCGTACTTGTAGATAAGAATAAATTATTTTTCTCAATTCGCCAAATCGATTGCTTTCGTACCTACGTACTATAGCACTCGTCTCGACATAGCTGCACGCGCATACATAGAATCACTTCCTATTTCATGCCCGGCCAGCTGATAGCCCCACGACTGGGTACCGTGCCGGCCGGCAGTCCTAGGGCGGCAGCCACATCAGCCGGTAATGGCTTGCCATTATTATAGACCTGGCTGCCGCTCCGTACCCGGTAGTCCTTGGTGGCCACATCCACGAAAAACGGATCGCTGCCGCCCACCAGCTGTACGGCATTCGCCTCCCATTTGGGCTGCGCCGCTCGGAATGCCGCCAACGTATTGTAGCTCTTGTCATTATTACTGCCGCAGTCAATCCAGCGGTACACCACTCCGCTCGCCGGCCGCCAATACGCGTTGTGATCAAACCCGGTGATGAACTGGGTAGGACCGGCAGCCTGGGCGCTGCCGCAGGCGAACCAGTTCGTATTCACATTCGTGCCATAACTGATGTTGTTGTATATCTCGATATTTTGCGAGGGGTAGTTGCGGTTGTCCGTGAACACTCGCATACAGATCGTCGCACAGTCGATCAGCGTGTTGTTATAGATTTTCGTATCTTTGGCGAGCACATTGATAGCATACTTGCTGCCCACGACTACGTTTGAGGCGATGATGCCGCCCGTGCCGTTCAGCTCATGAAAAATCCCGGCCATACCGGTATCCTGTATGTAATTGCCGATATACTTGCCATCAAAACAGTAGCCATCGCACCACACACCCGAGGCTGGCGCGATCGCATTGGTCAGTACGTTGCCCTTAAACAAAAAGCCGGTCATATGCGCCATCTTGATATGCGCCGAGGCACAGGACGCCGTACAATCATAGCCGTACTCACCGGTGTTATTCGTGTCAAACCTGTTGGCTTCAATGACTATGTCATTGCGTTGGCTGTTGGGCGTGGTAGATCCATCTGAGGTTGAGCCATTCGATCCCATGCCTTTCATGGAATTATGAGCAAACACGTTGCCGCGCACCACGGTGCCCGGACGCGGATTCGCAAAACCCAGCCCATTGGTGCCATTGTAACTGAATACGCTTGACTCAACGGTAATCGTGCCAGCGCCACCAATATACACCGCCGCATCGGTCAGATTAGAGTATTCATTCGAGGCGAACCGCTTAAACCCGATGCCTTTGATAGCGCGAGCATTGCTACCGCCCCACACAATCGCCGTCGGCCGGCTCGCCAGCTCGACAGTCTTGCCGGATGGGTTGGTACCGATGTATATCCGCTTGTTCGCCCAATCGTAATAAAATTTGCCGCCATCCGTCAGTTTGGCAAGCGACTCCACCTGGTACAATTCATCGCCATTGATGTATGCCAGCTGTGGATCGCCGATGGCAGGATGCCGAGCGGTCGAATCGATATCTTTGTGGGCGCACGGTCCGCTATTATTTTCCGGCTGGTTGAGCGGATCGTAATCATAGTAACGACCATCACAGAATTGAGGCGTTGACCAGCCACGATACCAGTGCCCAGCCCCGTCACTCGTCCAGCCATCACTGATCACATCGGTACCATCAAGCCAGGGCTGTTCGTGTGGGTATGCCTGGAGCGTAAAGCCTTTGGTGGCGATTTTGATATAACCAGGCGTACCGGTATTGTACATGTCGCGGTAGGTGCCGCCGCGCATGATGATCGTGCCGCCTTCTGGTACGAGCGCGTACGCCCGGTTGAACGTTTTGACGGGCGCGCTCTGCGTGCCGGCGTTACTGTCATTACCAGTGATAGCCATAAAGATCGCGCCCGTGGGTATCGAATAATTCGTGTCAGGAATTACCGTACCGGACGCATCCAGGGCCCATACTCCACTTGAAGCAGAACAGGCGGCAAACTTCACGGCGCTTCCGCCGGAAGCGCCACTATCGGATACGGATGATGCGCAGCCCGACATGGCACCCGATTCCGCCTCGGCGCTTACGAAGGGAGTGGCGGCATGCGAGCCACGCAGCAAAGCCACGCCAATCACCGCGCACGCTACCATAACAGCGCAGACCCCCAGTACCCTCCACGCAAATGGCCCTCTTGCCACGAAGCGTGACTCTCGCAATTTACCCATATGCATGATAGTACTCCTGATTAGCATGAGGGGCAATCATCCCTCTTGTGCATTCCATAGACCGCATTACATATCAGCCATCGTTAGCTCCGGCCAAACAGGACCCATCGGCGGCGTGTAGCCGATGGGGACACCCGTTGCTGCCGCTACATCAGCTTCAATCGGGACGCCACCAGTGTCAGGCAGCGTGTCACCCTGATAGTTACCGGACATAATGCTATTGAGTGGGCCGCCATAGGTCGAACTGGTTGACTGTAATGTCGAGAGTGTCGAGCGTATCGACCAGGAAGATCCGGAGGCATCCGATATATACGCCATCAGGCCCGAACCTTGCGGACGAAACCAGTTGTTTGCCAGCCGGGACACCATCGCTCCACCTGCAAGCTTGAACGCAGCATCAGAATTACACTGCAACCGAAGTTGAGTATAGTAGAGTGTCTCGGGAACAAGTTTGTTATTTATGAACTCAACATTCTGGCAATGCCAGGGAGACTGAGTGACCGTACCCTCGGTAGTCGGCTTGTCACCAGCATTCTCCCGATAGTCCTGCCATACATACAGACAGACCGCCGCGGACACGTCATTGTTCCAGCACTTTATCCAGCCCGAATCAAAGATAAGAATCCCCGAAATGCGCATATCGCGGATTCGATTCCCGACGATATACGTATAATACTGGACACCATCATAGACCCCTCCGTCCGAGGCTTCAATGGCAATTGCCGACTTCATACGACCCATTGCCCCATAGGCCGAGGTTCCAACGATAGTATTGCCATAGATCCTGGAACGATTCACTGTAGTATCAAGCCAGATGCCGGAGCCATTGTATACATCCTCGAGCCAGTTGAATCGTATAGTAACACCAGCAAAACAACGGGTGACCTTGAAGCCTGCCGTCGTCGGCTCCGGATCAAACTGATTCCGGTTGATGCGGCGGATCACATTCTGCTCAAAGATGATACCCGACGGGTTGTCGGACATGGCACCGGAATGTCCGGTATCCTGCAATGTACACCGGCGGACAACACACCCCGGGCCACTGATACCGAGCGCGTCGAGAGACGCATGCTCGATCGTCACCTGCTCAACCACTGAATGCGCACCGACCATCAGGGCGGCGTTCCGCCATTCTATCATCGCCGGAGCGTAACGCCGAATGCCTATTCCCCTCACCGTGACCGTTCCGGTGGCCATCAGATACTTCAGGTCGGCTATCCGGACTGTCTTGCCGGTTGGATCTGAGCCGATAGTCAGTGTATGTGCGGACTGATTCACCGAAAACTGCCCGGCCGCAGGAATTGTGGCATCGACAACCGGCGATAATTTAGTGTCATCGAGCCACACCTGATCAACGATGACACGGGTCGTGGAACCAGTCCAAAACGCGATCTGTCCTGACGTTTTGCCCAGATTGCGGTCATATGTCAGCGTATAAGATGCAGACCACGTGCCATCCCCGTTATCAGTCCATCCGGTTTTCACCGATGCCCCATCGAACCATACGGCCTCGCCAGGATAATTCTGGACTACAAAAGCCGGCTTGCCCGAGGCTTCTATTTCGCCTTCATGGTATGTGCCGGCCCGAACGATGATAGTCGCTCCCACCGAGCTCAGTCTGTTGACCGCGGCCGCGAGGGTAGCAAGCGGCGCGGCCGCAGAAGTGCCGGCATTCCCATCGCTGCCGTCGGCCGCCACGTAATAGACCTCGCCGGCCGGAATCGGGTATGCCGTAGAGCCGACTGCATCCGCCCCTACGACGTGAGAGGGTGGAGTCCAGTTCACATAATGATCGTTGCTCAAGGGTACTTCCGTTCCGCCACTGATAATCGACCAGCGGAGCACCGGCGTACTGACACCATTTTTCATTATTCTCCATGTCGGACTCGTTTCCTGTCCACCTATCATCAGGTTCGGCTTGCCGGGGTCGACCAGGCTCGTCGTCGCGTACCCCCACTCCGATATCCCGGCCAGAGGGTTTGTCAGTTCCGTGCCGGCATATCCCCAGGCCGAATCTACGTAACCCATGACAGCCTAATTCGCCTTTGCCCGTACCGCTACCGTGTACGCTCCTGCCGGCAATCCACTGTACGTTTTGGGACTGACGGCATTTGTATCATCGGCCGTAAACCCCGAAGTAACTGCTCCGGCAACCAGTTGCGATTCATAATGATCAGCGCCGCTGACGGCAGTCCAGGTAGCCGTAATGGAGCCATCGCTTCCACCGATCGTCGTCGGCGCTGCTTGCTGTAATACAACCACCGGGGTATCCAGAACATTTGTGGTTGGATCTGTGGCACTATAGTTCCCAAATGACATAATCGCGCTTGCGGCAGAGGCGCCAATATTTGCCCGTAGCCCGATAACGCCCACCGTCTGATATCCTGGAGTGCTATCAGTAGTTGACTGCTGATACGATCCCGGCTCTACGTCCCCATCCAGCCACATTTTGGCCGAGACGGTCGTAGGGTTTGTGCCGGTAACAGCAAGCTCACACCAGATCACCTCACCGGCCGCATAAGCATGGCTTATCGTTGTTGAGCCGGTCAGAGCAGTCTCATCGCGCATGGTATACAACCGCAGCAAGCCGTTTTCGATACGCACTCTCGCCTGGTAATATGCACTGGAAATCTTACGCCCCACAATAGTAAAGTTCTGCGCCGAACCAACATATGCCGACGATGAAGACATCGCTACCCGGATGACTGCATTTGCGCTCAAGACGCCATTCAGATAGGCCGCCCTGTCATAGGATGGCTGAAGTGATACTCTTCCCCAACCTGGATCAACCAAAAACTGCGAATTACCGCCCGTCAGCGTCCACACGCCGCCAGTATCAGCCGCGCCCCATGAACCCGCCGCGCTTGTGCGATTAAAACTATCCTGTGCAAGAATAAGTGCCATGTGCTCCTGCTAGCTCGTGTATGCGATTAAAGTACCGTCAGCAAGACCGGCCGTAGAAACCGGATCAATGACCACGCTGGTCATCGTACGGTTTTCAAGTATTGTCAGCCGGCCGTCGAGATCACCCAGAGCACTCTCATTGTCAGTGGCGACATCGAGCTTTGAACGCACTCCCGTATCAAGCATGGATTCAGCGACGACGCCATCACGGATCTGGCCCACAGAATCAAGCGAGACAGACAGAAAAGCATTCAGTATCACGCCCCACACATCGTCGTCGGAGCCGGGGACAGGTAATCTGGTCATGCTTATAGTATACCCCCCCCCCGAGTGTCTTTATCAATAAATTCGATATCCCGGATGAAATCAGGTAGCCGGAGCCATCAACAGACTATCATCAAAAACCCGGCCGATGACCGGGTTTTTGATAGGCGCTACGATCCGTAGCGTTATTCCAATGAAACCCTATTTCTTGTTGCTGACAGTCAAAAAGCCGTTGCGTGGATTTTCTTTGACAACTTTGCCAGCTGGCAGATCGACACCTTCGGGGCGCTCGTCCTTACTGAAGTAGTAGATTGGCTGTTGCTTGCCGCCGCGCAGCGTGACCATCTTGGAGTTCAAGTAGTACGTGACGCCCTTCGAATTAGTATGCTTGTAAGCCATATGGATTTACCCTCTCTTATGGTTAGTGGTGGTACCCCTAAAATACTCTGGAGCGTTTTCTCTTGTCAACTGTTTTCATCACCTTAGCTGGCAGGCCTATCAGCTGTTGCCCCATAAAAGCTTATGTATTACACTGGTTAGCAGTAGCATTAAGGAAATTGTGTAGGGGAATCTCATGGATTTTAGAGGCCGCATGAATCAATCCGCAAGCAGGCCAGGCAGATCAGGCTCTTCAATGAATGAACCGGCCGACATTGGCAGCGTAAGCACGTCAAGCGACACTAAGCCCGGCAACCGTTTGCCGGCAACGCGCAAACCAGCGCCCACCAAGGATTTTCTCCGAGTTGGCTTTGTCGCTTTATTATTCTCAGTAACCGCCCTGGTGGTAACTCTGACGTTTTTAGTTGCCTTTAGCGGCAATAAACAAAGCCGGGCCGTAGATTCCAAAAAGTTCCAGGCCGTCTTCTTGCAGAACGGACAAGTGTATTTCGGTAAGATCGCTTCATTCAACGGCAAGACAATTGATCTACAGAGCATTTACTATCTCCAAACCAACAACGGCGAAACGGCAAATTCCCAGACCGAATCCAGCTCGAACAATGTCTCTCTCGTCAAGTTAGGCTGCGAACTGCATGCCCCACTCGACCGGATGCTCATAAATAGCGACCAGGTCTTATTCTGGGAAAATATTAAGGACGACAGCCAGGTAGCGAAAGCCATCAAACAGTATGTCGAACAAAATAAGGGCAAGATTAACTGCAGCGCATCAAGTTTGAATTCAACACAACAAGCGCCAACCAGCTCCTCAAGTTCCAGCAGTGATGACACCAGCACTACTAACACAAACGGCAACACCCAGGCGTCCGGTACAGGCTCGACGAGCACCAATAGCTCCTCGAACACATCCACCAAGAAACCTTAGCTACCGTAAATTACTTAGAATTACTTGCCTTGCCGCTGGGTGAGCAAACGTCGGGCTACGAGAAGTGTTACCGCCATAACCAAAAGCGCGATCGTGCTGATACTTGTCCAGCCGGCTAAATCAGGCGACCAGCGCGGCGACAAAAAATCAAACTTGTATAGACTGTCAGGGATAGCTGTTGGCACTGTGGCACCATGAGTTTTGACGTACTCCTGGATGCATGGTACACGGTTTCGACCGGAAAAATCGGTACTATTCTGCGCCTCACAATACGCCTGAGCATCACTGTACACCTGCGCGTTGCTCGTGCTGGCCACGTTCGCTTCCTGTAGTCTTTCGTAGGTATATTTGAGCTGGATCGGCGGATATACTGAATTGTTCCCCGGCGTTAGATCAGTATTCATGTGTGACGTCACGTAGCGCTGCAGCTCGGTGAGCGCCTTACTCACATCACCGTTGTCCTTATCGGCCGCATATACCGCATCGCGCAGTTTCACCATCTGCAAGTTGTTGCTGCGCAGCGCCCCAATACACACCAGGCAACTCACGCCGGCAGCAATAAACAGATACGACGGCTTGACACCGGCCAGTGGCACGTGAACGCGAGGTTTGGTCATCTTGATTATGATTATACCCGACTTCCGCACTCCAGGGGCAAAATACGCTACACTAGGAGTATGCATATTTTCTTCTCAGGAATCGGAGGGACCGGACTCGGCCCACTGGCACTCATCGCCCATCAAGCCGGCTACCGTGTTTCGGGCTCAGACAAGCAAGATTCACAATACATACAATATTTACGCAATCATGGTATTCCAGATATAGAGATCGGTCAGAGCGTCGAACATATTCAGGCCATGCACGAACGCGAACCCATCGATTGGTTCGTATATTCATCGGCAGTCGCCATCGAGAACCCCGACGCCCCCGAACTCCGGTTCTGCCACGCCAAGCACATCAAGGCCACCAAGCGTGACGTCTTTCTAAGCGCTATTTTAGCCGATAAGCACCTAAACCTCATCGCCATTGCAGGCACGCACGGCAAAACCACTACTACCGCCATGGCCATCTGGGCCTGCAAACAACTCAGTATCCCCATTAGCTACTCAGTCGGTGCCAAAATGTCCTTTGGCGACATGGGCGAGTTTAATCCGGACAGCCAGTATTTTATTTACGAAGCCGATGAGTTTGACCGCAATTTTCTGGCCTTTCAGCCGCTTATCTCAATCATAACCGGTATTGACTGGGATCATCACGATATTTACCCCACACGCGAGGAGTATGAAGCCGCTTTCAAGCAGTTCGTCGGCCAGAGCGAATATACCATCATATGGCGTGAAGATGCCGATAAGCTCGGACTGACGTCAGGCGAAAAGGTCATTATTATCAATAAGGATGACCCGGTCATCCAGGAACGATTCACTCTGGCCGGCACTGTCAACCGGGAAGATGCCTGGCAGGTTGCCGTCGCCCTCCAGCCAATGAGCGGTCGCCCAATAGAAGATGTTATTAGTGTCCTCAACTCGTTCCCGGGCGTGGCGCGGCGCTTCGAGCAAATCCTGCCCCATCTGTACAGCGATTATGCGCATACGCCGCCCAAAATCCACGGCACCCTCGGCACCGCCGCCGAAGTCGCCCATATGGACGAGCGCCACGACCACAAAGTGGTCGTGGTCTACGAGGGCCTCCACAATACGCGCCAGCACTTCATCAAAGACGAGCTACGCACGTTGTTTGACGGCGTTGATTATTTGTATATCGTGCCGACTTATCTGGCTCGCGAGGACAAGACCCTGCCGCTTCTCACGCCCGATAAACTACGCGACTTGCTAAGCGAGACGACGCGAGCCAAATCGGCTGCCGCCACCCTGGACCCGAATCTCGAAAAGGCTATCCGGGGCCATCTGGCAGCCGAGGACATCGTCGTTTGCATTAGCGCGGGGGGTGGCGGCAGTCTTGATGAATGGCTGCGCCGCACTTTTCTGGGTGAACAACCGTCTACACCGGCCGTCAGCGATAACCAGACATTAATCATCAACCACGAACAGTCATGAAAATCAAAATCAAACGCTTCGACGCCAATTTTCCACTGCCAGCCTACACGCCAGGTGCGGCCTGCTTCGACTTTTTCTGCAGGGAAACCGTCACCATTCCTCCCCACGAAGTCAAAGCCGTACCCCTCAATATCGCCCTGCAAGTCCCCGACGGCCACGCCCTCCTGGTATTTGCTCGTAGCAGCACCGGGCTGCGCAAAGGCCTGATGCTGTCTAATAGCGTCGGGGTCGTTGACCCATTCTATAATGGCGACCAGGATGAAAATCTGGCATTTTTGCTTAATTTTACCGACACACCCGTGACTGTGGAAGCCGGTGATCGCATAGCCCAGGGCATGATCATCAAAACCGAACCCGTGCAGTGGGACGAGGTCGACTCAATGAACGGCGACGGCCACGGCGGCTACAATCACACCCAATATCTCAAAAAGTAGACGCCCCCGGACGCACCCTGCTCTACCCTTCCTAGCCTTGCTAGCCACTCCCAATTTGGGAAACATACTTCCCATTTCAACAGAGTGGCAACCGGAAAATTGTTTCTCAGAGCCTCGCATCCTCACGGAGTGCTTAGAGCCCATCTCAAAATACCTCCCCACTGCAACCATGCCTGACGGTATGGAATTTCGGCGATGTTGGGGATTTAGGAGAGATTCTTATGCTCATCGTATGGGAAACATCTTACCCAAAAACACGCTATTATAAGTGAAGGATGCTTCCCAAAAGCCGAGTAAACCAGATTAGATACATCAAACCTTAGAAATCAATCTTGACAGCACCTTGGCGCACTACTTCAAGCTCATCATCCACCACCCGGACAATTGTCGACGGCAAACCACCGGACATATCACCACCATCCACATAAAAATCCACGTTATCCCCGAAATAAGCCTCGGCCTCTTGGATAGTACTAGCGGTTGGCTCGCCCGGGGCGTTAGCGCTTGTGGTTTGCAGAGGACCGGTTTGAGTCAACAGTGACAGAAGTGGCTCATTAGCTGGAATACGGATTGCTTGCCGGCCCGTATCCTGAGTCAGATAAGCCACGCGGTGTGGTGTTTCAACACTGACCGCTCCCGGCCAGAATTGCTGCACCGCCGTCAGATAGCGGCGAGGGATACCGAGCGCAGAGATATCGTCAATACTGGCCCCGATAAGCGTGCCCGGCTTGTGCTCACGGTGCTTGAGGGCGTAGAGGCGCGTGACGGCCGACTCGTCGGCGGCACGCGCCACCAGCCCATACACGGTATCGCACGGAATGACGCCAACCTTGCCAGCCAACAACAACTCCGCGACTCCCGGATCAGCAATACTCGAAAAACGTTGCATGAATTACATTATAGCAAAAAATCAATAAGATGATAAAGCTCACAAAATTCAATCTCCCAAGGTCCGGCCAACTAACCTAATGCGTATATATCGCCCGTACGGACGACCAAATGCTCGGCCGCCAAGTCATCAAGCACTGCCGGGGTACGTGGGTCGGGAAAATGGCGTGTTAACTCACTTACTGTCATCGACTGGGCCGCCAGCAATCGTAACACTGCGCCGCGGATTTGGCGGCGTGAACCCTCGAACCGGGATTGCTTGGCGTAGCTCTTACTGGCCCGGCTCAGATTACCGATCGTCTTCTTGAGGTACGACCCATAATCCATCATCGCCCAATAGAATGTCCGGGCCGTGAAAGGATACCGGTTGTCCGTGAAATACTCCGTGAAAGGTTTTGAGAGGGGTGCATCATCTGGTGGGGCTGGCAAAGTTTTCACGATTTCAGCCAATGTTTCACGCAAGGCAGCATCAGGTATTGAGGCCTGGTCCTTGAAAAAATGATGGATAAGCACCGTACGGATGTTCGTTTCGAGATATACGACCGGCTGGTCGTAGGCGTAGGCCATAATGGCACCGGCGGTGCCCGGGCCTACGCCGGGCAGGCAGCACAGGTCGTCGGGCGTCCGCGGAAATTCACCCCCATAATCCGTGACGACGACCTGTGCCGCCTGCCACAAAAACTTCGCTCGCCGATTGTAGCCCAATCCACTCCATAACACGAGCACATCGGCAAGCGGCGCGGCGGCCAAATCCTGGACGGTCTTGAACCGCTCCAGGAAGGCGGCGAATTTGAGTTCAACACGTGCCACTTGTGTCTGCTGTAACATCAGCTCTGATACCAGGATTCGATATGGCTCAAACTCGCCGCCAGCCGCCGCTTGGCGCCACGGCATGCCGTGGCGCCCTTCCAGCTCATAGTATTCAGCCAACACCCGTATAAAATCTTCCAAGATGACCACCGGTATTCTGTCAGGCATACCACTATAGTGTAGCAGTGTCGTTCTGTGGTACGATACTAGCAATGACCGATACGACCTCTCTCACTATCCTTGTAGTAGAAGACGACGAAGTCTCGCGGAGCAGTCTTGTCCGGGCGATGCAGGACGCCGGCTATCAAACCATCCAAGCCAATGATGGCCAATCAGGGCTAGACGCCGCACTAGCCCAGCACCCCGACCTCATACTTTCCGACAATCTCATGCCAATGCTTAAGGGCATTGAATTCCTTGAAAAACTTCGCAAAGACCAATGGGGCAGCCAAGTCCCCTTTATTTTACTCACCGGCCATTTTGATCTGGAAATCGTCAATGACATTATCCAGGCTGGCCATACTGATTTCCTCGTCAAAGATGATACTAGTTTAGCTCAAATTGTTGACACAGTCCGCTTGCGGCTGTCGGAGTAGGCTTTGAAGGGGCGGTGGGGTATGTTCCACATCAGCGGTTCGCTGGCGCGCCGCCTAGCGGTTATCGCGACCGCAGTACTAATCATTGCCGCTACCGCTTTGGGCACATGGCTCAGCGCACGCAGCACCGACAGTCATATCAGATCACAGCTCACAAACCGGACAGCCAGTGTCGCAGATTTACTAGATGCCAATGATATCGCCGCCCTCACCGGCTCGCCCCAAGACCTTTCATCTCGCTCCTATCAGAAGACGAAACGAACACTCGCAAAACTC
The DNA here is from genome assembly GCA_039809165.1 of Saccharimonadales bacterium (SeqCode). GTDB lineage: Bacteria > Patescibacteriota > Saccharimonadia > Saccharimonadales > UBA4665 > UBA4665. The sequence goes on from JBDHUK010000006.1 coordinate 16,056, forward strand.
AAGGAGTCAAATCCCGATATTCGCAGCCTGTATATCGCAGAGCTACGCGATGACAGGGTGTATTTTTATGTCGATTCAGAGCAGGCCAAGAGCGATTACTACTCACCGCCCGGCGAATATTATCCGAGCGCCACGCCGCTTTTCAAATCATTATTTGTTAGTGGCAAAGCGGCCGTCGAAGGCCCGACCCGGGATGCTTTTGGCAGCTGGGTATCCGGTTTGGCCCCTATACGCAACCAGGATAGTGGCAAAGTCATCGCAGTACTCGGCATGGATTCTGAGGCAGGCAATTACTACCGCCTGATGGCGCAGTCAGTAATCGTCCCGGTTTTGCTTGGCGTGATCGCCTTGGCCGTCGTCGTCAGCAACGAAGTACTGCGTATGCGGCAAGAACGGCTGCTCAAGCTACAATCAGAACTAGTGTCCATCGCTTCACACGAGCTCAGATCACCGCTGGCTGGCGTGCGATGGGCCACCGAGAGCCTCATTCCCCACCTCGACGATGCCAACAAGATTATGGCACAGCGCATTCTGGTTAGCGCCAGTCAGCTCCAGGCCTCAATCGATGATATATTACAAATCAGCCGCGTCGCCAGTCCGGGCGGTCACAAACATCTTGAACTAGCCGACCACGATCTCATGACACTGGTTCGTGATGTGTGCCAAAGCCAGCAGCTGGCCGCCGAACAAAAAGGCGTCAGCCTGACCCTGGACGGTTCATGGGCAAGTGGAATTACCGTTCACTGCGATGCCGACCGCATCAAACGAGCACTACAGAATGTTATATCAAACGCGATCAAATATACCCGGGAAGACACCGAAGTTTATATTAATTATCACTTCAATGGCGATGCGCACCAGGTTAGAATCACCGACCAAGGCATTGGCATCCCCGAGGGAGAAACATCAAAAATATTCCAAGGCTTTTACCGGGCGAGCAACGCCCAGGCCAGCAATGTCAAAGGCACCGGACTTGGCCTCTATCTGACACGAACCGTACTGGAGCAACATGGAGGCAAGGTCAGCGTTGACAGCAAAGAAAACGTTGGCACCACAATCACCCTTACCCTTCCGGCCTGATCTAAGCCCGATCGGCTCTTAGTACGTGAACGGCGCTAATCCCACGGAATTCGTCACATCGCTCATTTTCTTCGGCGCGCCACCCTTGAGGCTCACAGCATAATCGGCGGTCTCGTCTGTTTTGTAAATCCGATATACAAGCGTGGAGTCATCTAACCACGTGAGCGGCAGGCTAAGACCAGCCTGGGCCGTCACCACCACATCCTTGCCCGTAGTAAGATCGGTGACCAGCAATGTTCCCTTACCATCCCGATTATCAATCCAGGCGGCATGTTTTTGATCGTCCGAATCGAAGTAGTAGCGTCCGGCCTGGCTTTGACCTCCACCGGCCGCTTGCTTGACTGAAGTGTCGCCAAATTTGTATACCTGAGTATTTTGGGGTGTGATCAATCGAAGTGTATCGTAATCAGTCCTAACAGTTCCCCAGAAATCCGTCTTGTCTACAATAATCTGCTTGCCGGTATTATCCGAGCGAATACGCGCAAACTGCGAAACTCCACCCTGGTAGTTATTGGAGGTTGCGTAATAAAGCATACCTTTGACAGGCAGGACGGCACGAAAATCGTTGGCCGACGCCAGTTGCTGGCGAGCATGCGTTTCGTAATTATAGGATATCAGTTGCTGGCGGTCAGGAGCGCCGGCACTGGCACCGGCCCTGGTCTTGAGATAAACGATCCGTCCATCGCGCCAGTCGACGATCCGAAGGCTTTCAGATTGCTCAAGTGCCAAGGTCGTACCCTTATCTACATCGATCATGGTAAGCGTCTGTAGTGGATAGCCGTCCTGATTGTGCAGTGTCGTTCGCCTGGAGACAATGGCCGCCAGATCCGTGCCAGGGGATTGCACGACTGTAATATTATCGTCTTCGTTGCCGCTGCCGGCGAGTAACAGCTTGCGGTTCTTTCCATCGATATCGGACCTGTATACATCATATGTGCCACTCTGTTTGGAAACATACACATATGTGTGGTTTTGCACCAGTTTAAGCGTACGATTTTGCCTCTCCCCGGGCTCAAGTACTAGTTTTTCAGAACGATATCCGTCAGCCGAAAGCGTCGCATCCCTGATCTCCGTTTCGCCAGCATCGATCGTAAGCGTAATCTGACCCTTTTCGTCAGCTTTGGCATTCGACTGTTCGCTCTCAAGTGTCGCTCCCTTGAGGGGCTTATCCGTAAGATAATCGACTGCGGTTACCCTGAACTGTATACCGACAGCCATTAGCTTGTAATCGCCAAGCGGATTACTGCCAAGTCCCAGTACTACCGTCTCATTGAGAGACGCAAAACCCACTTGGCTCACCGACAGAGATTGCGGACCAAGCTCCAAGCCACTAAGACGCACCACGCCATCGGCATTCGTCCTGGACTTTTGGCCGCCAATCTCGACCATCACGTTTTTAAGCGGCAACAGTGTGACATCGTCTACAATTGTCAATGAAGCTCCAGATCGCACTCCTATCCCGTTTAGCACATAGTAACGTGTCGCCGGCACGCCGCCGACAATCCCCAGAGCTACTAAAATGAGTAGGAACGTGCCGTAGCGTGCCAGCTTGTTGCCCCACCAGGCCTTAAAAAAATTCTTAATGCGCTCCTGGGCACCGGGCTTGGGCGCGACTACTGCCTGGGATGCCTCGGCATCACGGCGTTGCAGCAGTTCATCGCTTTCCGTCGCGACAATATCATCTACCATCGCGCCGAGTGTGGGGTCATCTTCGGGATTATCGGCAGTCTTTTTAGCGCGAGGCTGCGGCGCCGTCGCTTTTTCGGACAATTCGAGTATCTCGTCGGCCGTCCCATCCCCGGCATCTGTGGTTGGTGTTTGAGTTCCCAATGCCGCTTCCAAGCCGGGAATCTCCATACTCGGCACCTCTGGCGCGGAAGTCGCTTGCGGTGCTGTGGCCGCTGATTCGTTTGCCGTATCGTCATCATGAACAGTCGACTTTGGATCGTCAACGCTCATCATCTCATCCACGCGCCGCTCAAGCTCCGGATCGACATCATCCTGAAGCCGGGCGGACTGCTGGGATACTGCTATTTTCTGTTTTTTATGAACCATGTACAGGCATTATAGCATTAGCACAAAGAACCTGTTCTAAGCTAGGGCTCCTTGCCGTCGTATTGACCGTACCACCCAGATGAGCACTAGACAGGCATTTACAACCCCGAAAGTCACAATAGCCGGAACCGGGCCAAACAACCACCCCATCACACCGATGGTCACACTATTGAGTACCAGCCAGCCCAAAAACCCACGCCGGGTAATCCTCAGGCGCACATACTCCGCGCCAAGATAGTAATACGGAAATACTGTAATAACCAAGAAGGTGCTCGACAGCAGACCGAAGATCAGCGTCACCGCTAAGCTTTGCCAAAACGGACTCGTTATGGCAAGTGGGATCAAAGAAACCACCGCGGTCAGGCTCGTAGCGACCAGTGGCCGGAAGCGCTCACCGAGCGCTTCCGCCGCCGAGTCCACCACACCCATGCCGGCACGGCGAGCTTGATTCGCGTAATCTGTCAGCAAAATGGTGTTTTTAATACTCAGTCCGATAAGTGCGAAAAATCCGAGCATCGAGAAAAAGCTGAATGAATTGTCCGTGTAATACAGTCCGGCCGCGATCCCAAAGAAGCTGAACGGAATCGCCATGAAAATGAGCAGTGGCTGGAATAAGGAACGGAATTGAATGCACAGCAAAATGTAAATTGCGACCAATACCAGTGGGAACGCGATGACGAGAGATTTGAATGAATCCTGGTTTTCTGACTCCTGGCCGAGATCAAACGTCACATCGGACGCCTTTAAGCCATAATCCGATAACCGGGCATCGGTGTAATGGTCGCGCACCACACCCTGGGCCAACCCAACAAGTGTCGTGGTGTCCGTGCCGTCAAAGGTGGCGTTCACGGTGATAATCGGTGTATTGTCCGAACGGTCATACACACTCGTATTACCAATCGAAGCTTCTGTGATTTTGGCTTTTTCGCCGCTCAGGCGCGTGAGCTCCCGGCCCTGCAAATAAGCGGCCATATCGGTCGCCAACCTTTCGGCGGCCGGACGGTCGCTGGCCCGTATATTGATTACAAAGTCCGAACTCGGCGGCCCGACGTCTACCTGATAGGCGGTCACTTTTGCCTTATCGAAATCATCGAAACGTTTTTCAATCCGCTCAACCAACTCACCGGCAGTAATCGACCGCTTGCTATACGGCACTAACTCAACATACAGCGTAGCGGCGCGATCATCGCCCATCCCGTAATACGATGCATACACCAGGTTATCGCCCAGTGCCCGGCTGGTAATTTCATCTGCTTCAGCGGCGATCTGTTCTGCCTGTTCAACGGTCGTATCAGGATTAAATGTCAGCGCTACCGCCAGCTGGTTGGAGTCTTTGCTGGGAGGAAAGATATTAAAGGCGACCTTTTGAAAAATAAACAGACCAGCCCCGATGAACACCAAACCGATGCACACCGCGGTCAGGCCGACCGCAAATTCGCGGCCCCGATGATGTCGCGCCCACAGCATCGGCCTGATAATGCCGGATGCCAATCGCTTCTCAATGCCCTGTGCTGGCTCGCTAACCGCTTTGGAGCCCATTTGTTTCTTGCCGAGCAACAGAAAACGCGCAAAGAACGGAATAAAGATGAGCGCCACCAGCAAACTGATAAGCAGTGCCGAGATAATCGTAACCGGTATAGCCCGAATAAAGCCGCCCAAGACACCACCGACAAATATAAGCGGCGTGAAACTGAGTGCCGCCGTAAGCGTGGCCGCAATCATGGCTCGGCTGATTTTGGTCGTCGCTTCTACGACAGCCTTGCGCCGGTCTTTGTGCCGGCGGCGCGCACTATCGATAGCCTCGACCATGATAATCGTGTCGTCCACGATCAGTGACAAGCCCAGAATCAGCGCGAACAACGTGATAACGTTGAGGCTATATCCGATAAGATAGATGACTCCGATGGCAGCCGCTATAACGGTCACCATCGATATAACCGTAATAATCGAGGCCCGGACGGCAATCACAATCGAACCGATGATGAGCACGGCCAGCAGGCCTTCGAGCAGCACGCGCTGCAGCTCGGAAATCTGGTCCTTAATTGCCGGTGCGTAGCTGGCACTGATTGCCGTACGAGTACCACTCGCTTCCGGCCGGCCAGCCAGATCATCGAGGGCCGCTTGTAATTGGTTGTCGAGCTCGATAACATCCGCGCCCTTGACGCTCGCCACGTTAATTATGACCGAAGGGTAGAATCTGTTGTCACCATCATCACCCACACCATAGCGATCGAAGGATCGTTGCACGGTCATCGACTGATTTGTTACAGGGTTTGTGAATTCCTGGAATGGATCAGCTACCGAAAATGAATCGACTGCCGATGGTTTGTGAGTTTGCAAATATTTAGCCATTACTTCGGCCTGCTCGGTGAGCTGCGTCAAACTAATGCCACTATTCTGGCTGTAGACCGTAATCGTCGCGTCTATTTTTTCGATCGAACCACCAGTAACCCCGAAGTACGGTGCACCATAATTAACAGTCGCGCCCTCGGGAAGCTTGCCCTCGCTCTTGACCGCCTTCTCGAGAGCATCTTTGGCGCTATTGGCATTTGTATCCTCTTCGTATTGAACAGTGACTGTAAAGAAATTGGAACCACTGGAAGTTCGGACCGACTTGGCTCCATCCTGCTTGAGAGCGATCGCCGAGACCGGCCCGGCAATCGACTGATCGACCTTGGCCGCATCATTGACACCGTATGTACCATTGACTATAACAATCGGAATCGCAATACTCGGAAAACCTTCACGCTTAAGCAGCGTTGTATAACTTACAACGCCAAAGATCGTGATCGCTATCCACAATAAGGCCGTTAAACGAGGCCGATTAAAAAACGCCAGTGTCAGACGGGGAAGCATTTTTGCCGTGTCAGTAATATCAGACGCCCGGACTTTTTTACGAGGGGTCTTGCTAGTTGCCATCAGCTCTAGCGTATCAGAAATCTCCGGGGAAGTGTATACTGACCGAATGGACGTCAACTCAACCCCATCCGAGATTCGCACCTCAGGGAGTGACAGCAATCTCCTGGCCCTTGAACTGCACAAAAAATACGGCGGCAAAATCACCACCGTTCTGCGCGACCAATCCACGCTTACCCGGCGCGAGCTAAGCGCCTATTACTCTCCCGGCGTCGGAGCCGTCAGTAAAGCCATCGCCGACGATCCATCGCTACTACCCGTATATACCTGGACCAATAACCTGGTGGCCGTGATCTCCGACGGCTCCGCGGTGCTGGGCCTCGGCAACCTCGGCCCCGAGGGTGCCATGCCGGTGATGGAAGGCAAGTCATTGCTCTTCAAACACTTCGCCGGCATCGATAGTATCCCCATCGTTCTGAATGTTCATTCGGCCGATGGCATCGTCCGCACCGTCGAAGCGATCGCGCCGAGTTTCGGCGCGATCAATCTGGAAGACATCGCCGCGCCGATCTGCTTTGAAGTTGAAGAACGGCTCAAAGCTTCCCTACCCATTCCGGTCATGCATGACGACCAGCACGGCACGGCCGTGGTCACGCTGGCCGGCCTGATCAATGCTTGCAAAGTTACCGGCCGCGAGTTTGGCGACCTAAAGATCGTCATCGTGGGGGCCGGCGCCGCCGGGGTGGCCATCGCCAAACTGCTCCGCGATTATGGCCACAAATTATACCCGTCCGACTCACCGGACGGCGCCGCCGGCCCTCGCATGTTTGCCGTGGATAGCAAGGGCATCATCAGCCCGGACCGTAGCGACCTGAATGACGCCAAACAACGCTTGCTCGAATTCACCAACCAATCCGGCGCCTCCGGTGGCATGGCGGATGCGCTGACCGGCGCTGATGTATTCATCGGCGTATCACAAGCCGGGTTGCTCACACCCGAGATGGTCAAAACCATGGCCAAAGACCCAATCATCTTCGGACTGGCCAATCCCGTGCCAGAAATCATGCCCGACCTCGCCCGGGAAGCAGGCGCCGCAGTCATCGCCACCGGCCGCAGCGATTTCCCGAACCAAGTCAACAATGCGATCGCCTTCCCGGGCATCTTCCGCGGCGCCCTCGACAACGGCGCCAAAACCATCACCGACGAACACAAGATGGCGGCCGCTGAAGTTATCGCCAGCCTGGTCGAAGACCCGACCGCCGACGAGATCGTACCGAGCGTGTTCAACGATCAGCTTGTGCCACGAGTTGCCGAGGTGATCAAGTGACGCGCCGGGCACAAGGGCCGAAAATCGTCGGCGTCGGCGAGCAACACATCCGGACGAGAAT
>JBDHUK010000007.1:0-23234 GCA_039809165.1 Saccharimonadales bacterium (SeqCode)
AAGATTTAGTCTGTTGATTTTATCCGCAGTCATTTTATGAATAGGGCCGTACATCTTTCCGTAGTCTGCCCAGTTGAATTCTCCTTCAGGGCCTTTGTACCATAAAGTGTCAGGCAATGCCTCGTAGGCACTTCCAAGCTCATGAAGCTCTCCGAGTGTAAGCTCTAGAATATATTTGACGTCGTCTCCGGCCTGGTATTTTTCATTACCAATTTTTACATGGTATACGTACGTCTGATTATTATATTTTTTTCCGGCCTCATCCGTGGCATGAGTATTGAGCTGAAATAATGGAGTGAAGTCAGATTCATTGAACGTAACACCTAATTCTTCCGCGATCTCTCGCACTACGGCAACACTCACACATTCTCCTTCATCAACCCCACCGCCAAGCATACGGGAAATTGTCGGAGGATAAAAGTATGGTTTCGCTCCCAGCAGTACTTTACCGGCTTCGTTCTGCACCGCCACAAGAATACATTGCTTCCGGTAAAGATTTCCAAAAGCCTTCTGTACGTTTATATCTAAATCCATTTGTTCCATACGACTCTTTCCTTTTAGCTCAATCAATTATATAGCATCGTACGAAAAATATTTATTTGAATGAGAATACATTAGGTTTTTTACTTTTTGTGCATTCTTTTCACCGTTTATCGTTGAAGTAATCAGATTTGCGATTAGAGCCATGTCGGCTATTCCTCTACGGGTAATCTCTTGAGCCCCTAGCCGTACGAAATATCCTGAGCTTTCTCTGTAGCATAAGTGTGCAACAATATCACTATCTCTCAGAAGTTCGAGCGCCGTTCTTGCATCTTCACGGTTCTCAAAAAGTAAATGAACCTGATGATTTTTAGTGTATGTGCCGTCACTGCAACGCGCCACATCTATTCCTTTCCCCTCAAGGTTTTCCGCCAAGACATTGGCGTTATCAATCACCTGTTTTGCATACTCGTTTCCAAAATCGCGCATCTCAAAGATTGTGACCAACATAGCCAGCAGCGTTCCACAATGTACCGACGAGTAGAACTTACCACTTACTACATTCTCGATTACCTCGCCTAGTAATGCATCTTTAGCCAGTATGAGGCCCCTATGCGGTCCAGGAAAGGTCTTATGCGTATTGGCACATATAACATCTGCTCCTTCTAAAAATGGATCCTGAAACTGATTCCCTAGTATTAGTCCAAGGGTATGGCTTGCGTCATAAACAACAATCGTGCCTTCTTGTGCCAACGATTTGATTGATTTGATATCTATTGTCTCAATATGGCTCATAAGATCGAAATAGATAAGTTGTATGGACTCTCTTTGTAGTAAATCTGATAATTCTTCAAAATCTATTTTTCCATTTGAAGTAGGTATATAGATTGATTTTCTGCCCATTTCTTCCACTATAGATCTGGTGGCAAAATGACCACATTCATCGGGAGATAAAGATAACACAGTGTCCCCCGGTTTCGTTAGAGATACTATCGTCATGAGCATTGCATGTATGCCTGAGAGCGGAAACAGGTTAACATAGGCCGTAAGCCCCACAAGCAACTTCTCTGTTATAGTGAATACATTGAACCCTTTGACCAGATAACCAAGCACCAGTTCATAACTCGCGTCAAGCACTTGCCGGCCGGCAAACTACTGGCCTTCGGCATCAAGCAGGCCTGGGCGGCACTCTTTGGGGGCCTTCTGCTCGGCGGAATTATTCTTACCGGCTTCGTGGATGTACCATGGCTGTCACGATACGACTGGCTGTTTTTGTATGCCATCGCCATCCAAGTTTTTATGCTTCTCTCCAAGCTCGAGAAACCGCATGAGATTGCTACGATCTTTCTCTTTCACCTAGTCGGCCTGGGGATGGAACTATTCAAAACCTCCAGCGCTATCGGTGCTTGGTCATACCCGGGCGACGGCATTTTCTGGATCAACGGCGTGCCGCTTTTTGCAGGTTTTATGTATGCCGCAGTGGGCAGCTATATCGCTCGGTCGTGGCGCGTCCTTAATCTGTCGTTCAAACCATACCCTCGGCGCCTATATACTATCATCCTTGCCATTCTTATATACGCCAACTTCTTCACGCATCACTACGTATACGATATCCGTCTATTTCTCTTTTTTGCCGTCGCCGTACTGTATGGCCGGACGTGGGTGTATTATAGTCTTGATCGTTCGGTTCATCGTATGCCCCTGTTGCTTGGATTTTTCCTGATTTCTTTGTTTATTTGGTTGGCAGAGAATATTAGTACCTATCTTCGAATCTGGCTCTACCCCAATCAGATCGCTCATTGGCAAATGGTCGGCTTTGAAAAAATCGGCTCATGGTTCTTGCTCATGATCATCAGCTTTATTATGATAGACCTTCTGTACGTCGTCCGCACCAAACGTCAAACACAGAAACACGGTTGACCTCCAGCTCATATGCCGGTATCATCTTTTTATGATCAAATATGCTCAGACGCAAACAATAATGTGCTGCATGAATTGCCCTCGCGGCTGTTGTAGCATGTCATAAGCTTTCACATCTCAGCAAACGCACAGGGCTTCGACCAAATCGAAGCCTTTTTTAATGATTTAAACTCCAAGGAGTTAACCGTGAATACTCGACTCAAATTCGAACAACTCGCACCAGGCAAAGCTATTGAACAACTCTATACCGGCCTCATCTCCGGTTTTACCACGCCGGATGCGGCTACCTTACACTCCGCCGATCACGACTGGGATCAAAATCGATCCCTATACGTTACGCAAGGCGACCAACGTGGCATCTTTAACCAATATTCAGTGGAACAACGATATGGTTCGCACGGAATTGACGTCGTACTTCAGATAGAAGCACCAAGGGGCCGCGAGGAACTTAAGCTCAAGGTTGACCACAATAATTCTCCAGCATTTACTATTAACCCGGTGCCCAGTCCGCATGACATCTTACGTGTCCATCCAGTCCGGCCCGATCATGCCCAATTACGCCTGCCTGAAGCGTTTAACTTTAACAATATCATCGCTCGGGCCAAATCACTGCGTCAAACGACAGATCCAAGACCTTGGTACGCCGTCAGCTTCCGCTCAGAAATTGCACCCAACGCCGATAACGAAACGCTGCTTGAATATGATCGGCAGGCCTACGAAACAGCATTAGCTGCGCCCGAGCTTGTATACTACTATGGCGGCGCTCGGGATAAACGCACCGGTTGGGCGCATTCCTTCTGCCTGTGGGAAGATCGGGATGCTGCGCGACGAGTCAGCAGAAACCCACGCCATGACGCTGCTACCAGTTTGGCGCGCACGGCTTACCGTGAATACGTGATTGAAAAATTTGCAGTACATCACCACGCCGGCAGGGTTATACTTCAGGACATTCGCTAGGCTTTAAAGAAACCAACCCTAGGACCGAAGATGCTCTTTGACTATTCGAATTAGGTCAGAGGGTGTCATACTGGATTTAAGTACAAAGTCATGAGCGCCAAGCTCCATCATTTCGGCCTCCGTCTGTCTGTCGGATAAGTTCGTACACACAATCACTTTAACGCCTGGATAGTCAGCCAGATCGACATTGCGTAAAAACTCTCTGCCGTCCATCTGAGGCATAAAAATATCGAGCAGGATCAAGTCCGGTTGTATCGCCTTAAGCTTCCGTAGCCCCTCTAAGCCATTGTTTGCCACATGAACAACATAGCCGGCACTAGCCAGCACCATCCGGTACACATCCTGCAATACTTGCTCGTCCTCAATTACAAGAATGTGCTTTGCTCCGGAATGCGTCTTGTGCACAGTAGTCATAACGGCAACCTCACGATAAAAGTCGCACCCTTGCCGATTTCTGACTGCACCCGGATGCGCCCACCGTGCAAGCCGATAATCCGCTTCACCCAGTACAATCCGAAACCAGTACCATTGACCGTATCTGATAACTCATTATCGATGCGCGTGAATTTCTCAAAGATACGTTTCTGATCCGCCTTGCCAATACCCACGCCGGCATCCCGGATGGCAATTTCGACATAGGTCGAGGAGCGCACCATTCGCACGGTGATTTCAGTATCGGGATAGCTGTATTTGCTGGCGTTCTCAAGTAAATTTACGAGCACTAGTTTAATCTCGCCGGCATCGATACTCATACGAGCCGGGCTCACGTCCACCAATAACACTCGCTGATTCTTGAGTTCGCAAGTTGTACGTACTTCCCGGGCGGCACGACGGACTACCGCCGCGATATCCTGACGCCGTTTTTCAATAACGTACCGGCTGGCATCAATCTGAGCGGTTCGGAGCAAATCATCGATGATCTGCAGTTGCCGTTCATTACTCTCATATGCCACTCGGACGCATTCGCGCTGCGCATCCGTCAGATCGCCGGCGAACCCCTGCAGGAGCAGCCCCGTGTACTGTTTGACGGCAGTCGCCGGTGTCCTGAGTTGATGTGAAGCGAGAGCGATAAACTCGTCTTTAGTCTTATTGACCTGCAACAACTGGGTACGCTGATCCTTGAGCCGCGTGTTTGCCACCACCAGCTCATTGGCTCGTTTCATATCGTCAATATCGATACACGATCCGATGAATCCCTGGAACCTTCCTGAAGACGAAAATCGCGGAACACCCTTGCTAAGAATCCAACGGTATGTTCCATCATATCTGCGCAGCCGATATTCTATGCTGTACGGCTCATGTGTCGCAAAGGCTTCATTGTACTGGCGCATAAAATCCTCAAAATCAGCCGGCAATACACTACGCTCCCAACCCCTCCCTATTTGTGAGCTCAGTGGTTCGCCCACAAAGTCAAGCCATGGCCGGTTAAAATACGTGCAATCACCTTTGGCGTCAGCAACCCGAATCATAACCGGCGCCGTATCAGCCATCGTTCGAAAGCGTTTTTCACTCTCCTGGAGTTCCTCGAAGAGGCGACAGCCATCCAGTGCGATGGATGCCAGATCGCCAAGCCGCTGCAGCGTGGCAATCTGCTGCTTATCAAAAGATTTTCCCGGTGTAGTTTGTGCCAGCGCAAGCACACCAATCATCGTCCTGCCAACTCGAAGCGGTATGCCGGCAACCGCATGGAACAGGCCCCTCGGGAAAGATATCTGCCGCTCCGCCCAGGAGTCATAATCACCAATTACCTGCGGTTTGCCCGTCCGCCAGACAAGACCGGCTAGACCTTCGCCCGTAGTAATGGTATGCCCCAAGAAATCCTCAAATACGCCGCTTGCAAGCTTGACAACAAGCTCATCGGAACCGCTACCGAGCAAATAAATATAGCCGTCGGCGCTGCCGCAAATCGTCCGGGCATGTACGAGGATGGCCTCTAGCAGTTCGCGCTGTTTTCCTATGTTTTTGCTCGTTTCAACGGCCGTCATATGCAGTATTTCCAAAAAACTCGCCTGGCGCTTCGACTCCTCGTGAGCTCGTTTTATGGCATCGATATTCGTACAAGTGCCGATCATACGCACTGCCCGATTACCCTCCATATACGCTCGCCCACGCCCTAGCAGCCAATGCGTATTACCATCAGGCCAGACAACCCGATGCTCAACTTGGTACATCTCGCCGGTTGCCCGGCTTCTCTCAATCGTAGATTCCGTCATCTCTCGATCGTCGGGGTGCAGCCGGGCCTTGTATTTTTCAAGCGTGACACGATCATACTTGCGAAGACCGAACATTTTCTTGAGTTCGTCCGACCAGTAGAGCTCGCCTGTAACCAAGTCCCACTCCCAGAGTCCCATTGATGATGCTTTAAGCGCCAAACTGAGGCGTTCCTCGGTTTGCTGCCGCTTGATCTCTAATTGATGATGAGAGGTAATATCGCGTTGAGTGCCCCACACTCGTACTAATTGGGCATCCTTGACAATCCCCATAATATTATTACAAAAATACTTATCCTGGCCGGAACTGTCCTGCTCGCGTGACTCTACATCGGACAGCTTGTAACCAGACCGCACAAAGGCAGTCAGATAATCAGTACTCCGGATGTCGGAACGGGGCAGAAAATTTTCCAACGTCTCCCCCAGCATCGGCGTTACCGAACGGAAGCCGTGCATCCTGGCCGTCGCTCGATTGGCTTCCGCCAGATAGGCGTGCTCATACATCAAGTCGATCTGCACCGCAGGAGATAGAGTGATCGGAATCGGTTTTTTGAGCTCAAAACACCACATGCCCTCGCTACTGTTCTGAACGAATGATTGGTAGCGTTCTGAGAGTATAGGATCTGTGTCAACGGCTCTTCGCACACCCTTATTATACCCCTCTCTCCTTAGCTCAAAACCAGGGATCTACCGTCAAGGAAATTCCGCAGGGCTACGCGCACCATATTTTCGTCCGACTCCTCGGTCAGACTGGCGATATGGGGCGTTACGATCACATGCGACGCTTCCAGCAAGGCCGTAGACGGATGAGGCTCGTTTTCGACCGTGTCGGCAATATAGGTTAGCGTACGCTTGGCGGCCTGAGCCACGACATCCGCCTCGTTCACAATACCGCCGCGCGAGGCGTTTATCAGAATCGCGCCTTCCGGAAGTAGTGATAGATTGCTGCGATTAATCATATATTGAGTGGTTGGCAATAGCGGCACGTGCAGCGTCACGACATCGCTTTGCCGCAACACCGTGTCAACCGTCTCGGCGTAGGTAACACCGTCGGGCATATCTTCTGCTTTGATAAACGGGTCGTAAACGTAAAATGCCCTGCACTCAAAACCCTGAAGCTTAGTAAAAATTTGTTTGCCGATATTACCGAAGCCGATGATGCCGATCGAGCGGCCGGCCATACTGCGGCCAGTAAACTTGAAACGATTCCAGGTTCTGGCATCATCTTGGGTTAGCTGATGCAGGTTGCGCAGCGCATAAAACATCATCGTCACAACATAATCGCTGACAGCGTCGGCGTTGGCGCCGGGCGCGTTATAGACCGAGATACCTTGCTGCTTGCAGAACGCCAGATCGATATTGTCGACGCCAACGCCGACGCGGACAATGTGTTGCAGGTTTGGGAATACTGCTCGGATCGCATCAGTAACATGCGTACCGCTACGAATCATCAACACCTCACAAGCCTGCAACACTGCTGGGTCGCCGTCAAAAGACGGCGACCCAGCCACCAATTCATACTCTTCGGCCGGCAAAACCTCACGAGTCACTTCCAGATTGATGGCTTGGGGTTCCGAGATATAGACTGTTCGCATACCACCAGTGTACTACGGACAAGGCTTGCATTATAAATCTCTCGGGCGTACAATGTAGTAAAAGTAAGAAATGTAATACTAGTAGGAGACTCGTCAATGCACGGATCCGATTTTCCAAGAATCTTAGGTACCGCAACCATCAATGAAAAGGGGCAAATCGTCATCCCGGCCGAAGCCAGGGCCAGTCTTGGCCTCGAACCGGGCAGCCGGGTTGTCGTGATGAGCGGCAAACACCGTCCGGCACTTATCATCCTGAAAGCCGAAGAAGTTGAAGCCATGCTGCGCGACATGAACGACGCGCTCCGTATGAATCCGGACACCGAAAACGCCTAGGCGCGCCGTTCAAGACATCAAAAGGAGATTATCATCAAACCCACTGCTACCTCACCCACTACCGACGTACCCGGCTATTCGCCGGCACAAATCAAAGTCATCATGGGCGCACTCATGCTCGTGCTATTGCTGGCTGCTCTCGATCAGACCATTGTCTCGACCGCATTGCCACAGATCGCCACTAAGCTGGGCGGTCTCGATCACTTGTCATGGGTGGCTACCGCCTACTTGCTCACCAGCGCGATCACCACGCCGATTTACGGCAAAATCAGCGATCTCTTCGGGCGCAAGAAAATTTTTCAGATTGCTATCATTATATTTTTAGTAGGTTCGATATGTGCCGGACTCGCACAGAGTATGAACCAGCTCATCCTGGCCCGAGGCCTGCAAGGCCTTGGTGCCGGCGGCCTGATGTCACTCGTGCTTGCCATTGTGGGTGACATCGTTCCACCCCGGCAACGTGGCCAATACGCCGGGTACTTCGGTGCTGTCTTTGGTCTAAGCAGCGTCATCGGACCGCTGCTTGGAGGATTCCTGACTGAGCAATGGTCGTGGCGCTGGGTATTTTTCATCAATATTCCGCTCGGCATCATTGCCCTGGCTGCCGTCGCTTCCCGGCTGCACTTGCCGGTGCATCGCCGCGAGCACAAGATCGATTACGTCGGCGCCGGCCTATTGTCGGCCGGCTCGGTTTCCCTGTTGCTGGCTACGGTGTGGGGCGGCTCAATGTACGCTTGGAACTCACCGGAGATCATCGGTCTGCTCGTTGGCGGCGTCCTCCTCGGAGTTACCTTCGTACTCTGGGAACGCAAGGCTCCAGAGCCCATCATCCCAATGAAATTATTCCGTAACGACATCTTTACCGTTTCCACCATCCTCTCACTCCTTGCCGGTATCGCTATGTTTGCTTCGATTCTGTACATCCCTATGTACCAGCAAATCGTCCGGGGCAACTCGCCCACCGAGTCAGGCCTGCTCATGATTCCGCTGGTCGCCGGTATCTTCACAACTTCTATCACTTCAGGCAAACTCATCACCAAATTCGGTAAATACAAGCTCTTCCCCATTATCGGCACGCTTACTCTGGCACTCGGGCTTTGGATGTTCAGCCATGTCCAGATCGATACCGCCGAATGGCTGCTCGGCACCTGGATGTTCGTGATTGGTGCTGGCCTGGGGTGCTTCATGCAGGTTATGACACTGGCCATCCAAAACTCAGTTGATCGTCGGGATCTCGGTACGGCCACTTCAAGCGCCACTTTCTTTCGCAGCCTCGGTTCGGCCTTTGGCGGCGCCATCTTCGGTTCCATCTTGAACAATCGCCTCACCCATCATTTCCACGATCTCATACCATCAAATGTGGCCGGCGGTCTCGGCAGCATCGACATCAGTAGCGTTCAGAACGGCTCAGCTCTGCATACTATGTCGCCGGAGGTCAGCCGGTTGGTACTTGAAGCCTTTGTGCGGTCATTCCAGGATATGTTTCTGATCGCCATACCAATCGCCCTGCT
The DNA here is from genome assembly GCA_039809165.1 of Saccharimonadales bacterium (SeqCode). Classification (GTDB taxonomy): domain Bacteria; phylum Patescibacteriota; class Saccharimonadia; order Saccharimonadales; family UBA4665; genus UBA4665. The sequence continues at coordinate 9,007 of JBDHUK010000007.1, forward strand.
GGCTTTCGTCGTGGCGCTCTTTCTTCGGGAGACACCTCTCAAATCCGGACACGATGACCCCAACGAAGATATGTTGCCGGTTGAATAATATTTGTGTCCGTACGGTATTTGTGCTATGATAGCTGTAATTGTTTGATGAATCCGGGTGTTAGTCGTTGTAACTCGATTTCCTCTGCAATTCGATCAGATAGCATATCTGGCAACACTACAACCTCGTTGTACTACTACAAACTCTCATAACCCGAACACCAACCTCTTCTAATGGCTTGTTCGAGACAAGGATTCTATGCCTGAATACAGGACTATTACTTTTACCGGGGAATCGCACCCGGCTACCAACCGTTCCGGCCGCAGCCCATCCCGTGGCCCATCGCGGAACTCATCAATCGGCGGCCGGCGGCCGGGCGGCAGTTCGCGCCGCAGCGGCGGCGCACGCCCCGGCCGCCCGGCGCGCATGAGCGCAAGCCGCGGCAAACGCCAAGCCAAACAATATATCGACCCGGCACGCTTCATCAAAGCCGCCAAACCGGTGTCGCTCGACTCATATCAGGCACAATATGCCTTTACTGATTTTGACATCCACGAACTGCTCAAAACCAATATCGTCACCAAGGGCTACGTCACGCCATCGCCAATCCAAGATCAGACCATCCCCCATGGGCTTGCCGGTCGCGATATCGTCGGCATTGCCAACACCGGCACCGGCAAAACCGCGGCCTTCACCTTGCCAATCCTTCATCGGCTGATGACTGACCTCACAGCCAAGGCACTCATCATGGCGCCTACCCGTGAGCTTGCCCAGCAAATCGTCGATGAACTCAAATCCATCGCAAGAGGCAGTGGCATTGGCTATGCTACCCTCATCGGCGGCGCCAACATGAAACCTCAGCTCAAAGACCTCAGCCGTAATCCCACCATTGTCATCGGCACGCCGGGCCGCATCAAGGATCACATCGAACGCGGCACCCTCGACCTCAGCGATTTCAATATCGTCACTCTCGACGAAGTCGACCGTATGATGGACATGGGTTTCATCGCCGATATGCGCTTCATCCTGGGCCAGCTTGCTGCTAAGCGGCAGTCGTTTTTCTTTAGCGCCACTCTCGACCCAAAGGTTGAAGACCTCATCCAAACTTTTGTGACCGACCCGATTACCATTTCGATTAAAACCGGCCACACCAGCGACAATGTCGAGCAGAATATCGTCCGCTATGGTTCAAGTCACGAAAAAATCGAGCAGCTGCACGACCTGCTCGCCAAAGACGAAGTCGCCAAAGCCATTATCTTCGAAGAGACTCAGCGCAAGGTCGAGAGACTCAGCCGTGAACTCGCCGAACGCGGCTTCAAGGTTAACGATATCCACGGCGGTAAAACCCAAGGCCAGCGCACCCGGGCACTCAAGCAGTTCAAAGACAGCCATGTCAAAATCCTGGTTGCGACCGACGTGGCGGCTCGCGGAATCGACATCGCGGACATCACCCATGTCATTAACTACAGTACCCCACAAACCTACGATGACTACGTCCACCGGGTCGGCCGTGCCGGACGGGCTGGCCGCACCGGCTACGCCCTCACTTTTGTCGAGCGCTAAAAACGCTAAAGCTGCCCACAAAAATAAAAAGCCCCTCGCTTTGGAGGGGCTTTTAGCGTGATTGGCGATTAGAACCGGTTGCCACCGTAACCGCGATCGCCGCCCCGGTCGCCACCGAAATCGCGGCGAGGTGGACGAGACTCTTGCGGCCGAGCTTCGTTCACGACAATAGTACGGCCACCGACCTCTGAGTTGTTCAAAGCGTCAATTGCCTTTTTAGCGGCATCGTCATCTTCGAGTTCCACGAAACCGAAGCCTTTGCTGCGGTTCATATCGCGGTCGATGATGACCTTGGCGCTCAACACCGTACCAAAATCCGCGAACAACGCCTTAAGGTCGTCGTCGGTCATAGAGTACGGCAGGCTGCCGACAAATAATTTTGTTGCCATAGAGTGTTATCCTCTTTCGTTTCTCTTGAGTAACCTGGCAACACACGAGGGATCCAGTTAGCTGCGCTCAATACTTAACTATCTTACTTATTAAATTATCTAGAACGGATTAGCAGCTTCTGTCTAGTGACTGTACTGTAGCATATTTCAAGGAACCTTTCCAGTCCTGTACGCCCACAAAAATATGATATTTGTCACAAAATACCCCAAATCCCTAACTGAGCGCCAGCTGAATCCGTACAAAAATCACAAGCGTCATGTCGAAAATTTTACAGTAAATCCAAGCCTGACTTGGCATGATGTAAGTACGTCACCAACGTAATAAAGGAGCCAACACAACGTGAAAAAAACGCATCTGCTTACAAAGCCAACTCGTATCCAGGACATTGACTTTTATGATTTTGAGGATGATTACGACACCCAAACCAACAACCGCGCCGAACGATCGCGGATCCGCAGCTACCGCAAACTCCGTCACCAGGAATCCTGAAGTAAAGACATAGCGTCAGAACTCACCTCGGGCTGCAAGGCCGGCTATAATAATCCATAACCCACTTCTTTCACAGGGATTGCTCGCGGCAATCCCTGTTTCTTATAACCATGAGCATTTTTACTTACACTCTGGGCGGCGTATGATAAAAACAGGTATCAAGACAGCCGATGCAGAAGCTCAACGAATTCATCCAAAAATATCCACTGCGCAAGTTCGACAAGGATCAGATCTTGCTGGTTCAGGACGAGCGTCCCCGTGACATCCTTTTCGTCAAATCCGGCTTTATCAAGGGTTACGACATCAACGTCGATGGCATTGAGCAGCACATATGGCTGGGCGCCAAAAACGACATCGTACCATACGAATGGCTGTTCAATGCCATCGACAGCACCCTGCTCTTTTATAGCGCGTTCACGCCCCTTGAAGTATACGTTGTCAACAAGCAGGAACTCCTCGAATTCTTCACCAAAAATCCTGATGTGTTGCTGCACGTTGCCCACGACCTGGCCGCCAAGCTCAGCGAACTCACCGAAAAACTTACCGCCACCGAAAAGCCCAAAGCCAGCGAAAAGATCGTCTACATGCTTAATATGCTCGCCAAACGCTTCGGCGAAGAAAACGCCGAAGGCGACACCGCCGAAATCACCGTCCCACTTACTCAGCAGGACATCGCCAACCTGCTCGGTCTGACACGCGAAACGGTCGCCACCGAGCTCAAGAAGCTCAAAGACAAGGGTTACGTCTACTACGATAAATGGTCGTTCAAAGTCTATACCGACAAGCTTGCCGACCTCATGGGCTAATGAGCAATGGGGCAATAGGCTGAATACCCCCTGTACTGCCGTCATGAACATCGGCGTCGCCTACGTATACATACCTTACGATCAAGCAGATGATTACCTTGCCAAGCTACAAGGACTGCCTGAAATCCAAGGCATCTCTATCGATAAAGACTAGCCTGGACGGAATATCTGTGGGCCAGCCAAGAGCATGATATAATATCCTCGATACGCGCCCGTAGCTCAGCGGATTAGAGTGTTTGGCTTCGAACCAAAAGGTCGCAGGTTCGAGTCCTGCCGGGCGTACCAAACTGACACCATTTTTGCCTCTCTATCAAGGGAGGCATTTTTGTGAGAACTGATGACTTTAGTTCTAACCATTTGTTCATCGGCTCTAAGCTCGGGTAATGCTTTTTTGATAGGCAATAACCATTCGTTAGGTGTTATTTGCAGTTTTCTGTCTAGAATTACTGGGTTCTGACCAATAGCCAATAATATCTCTTTTTTGTCGTTAATATCACCCGTAACGAATTTGTTGTTAGCATTGGTTAGCAGTTCTAACGTCTGGCCTATTATTTCGTACCAGTTTTTGGCTCTAGTTGCGGATTCGCTTTGGTCTTTCTGTCTTTTAGCCAGTTCTAACTTTAAAGCAGCACTCTTTTGTTTATATTCATCGTTTGTTAACAAGTCTTTGGTTGCCATATCTAATAATTTATCGAGTCGGTTTTGTATATTCTTTATGGATTCAAATTGAAGTGCCTGTATTTGGTCGCGTTCTGAGATTTCTTCTTTAGCAATTTCATCCAGAGCCTTCATGCCCCACTCAAACAAATTCGGGCTTAGCTCATAACCCTCCAAAAGCTCATCGAGTTGCTTAAACAAAGCCTCCTCCCTGATTGTCCCTCTTTGATTACAGGGTCTTTTGCCGGTGCAGTGATAGTAGACATAGTGATTGGTTTCTCCATTAACCAGCAGCTTCTTCTTGCTTTCTGCGGTAATCATACAACCACACTCACCGCATCGTATAAACCCTTTAAGGGCAAAGTCCTTGCTTTTGCAAAGCCTGGGGCAACCGCTCGTACCAAGTAAGTCTTGAACCCTGTCGTATTCTTCTGGAGTTATCATCCTATCGAAGTTCGTATTAAATGGCTCACCATCCTGGTCGTAGTTATTGGGTATCTTTCCTGCATATCTTGGGTTACGCAACATGTAATAGAACGAGGCTCTCGACATTGGACCATCGCCATACCTATTCTTGCGCCTGCGCGTTGTATAGCCCCACTCTTCGTTCAGTATTGTCCTGACTTGGTGTGCTGAGTAATTACCAGTCAAAAACAAATCAAAAGCTTTGCGTAATACATGGTAACGTTGCGGATCTTTAACGATGCGTTTCACGCCGCTTATTTCTTTGTTTAGATAGCCCTCTGGAGCTTGTCCAGACAGTCCACCATGACGAAGTTTATGCTCAACACCCCACTTAACGTTCTTGCGTAAATCACGAATGAACTGATTGCCTATACTCGCTTCTACGCTAAAAACTACTGCGTTATCCTCAGATAAATAGTAACGGTCATGAGTTCGGATGCAACGTATTGTTTCGTCCTGGAGCATTTGTTGTAGTATTCCGCTTTCAGCAGGGTTGCGCGACAACCGATTTATCTGCCAGCACAAAACAGCATCGGCCTTACCGACATTAATTAGCTTGAGCATTTGGTCGAAGCCCTCGCGCTGATATGGTGTTTTAGCGGACTTCGAATCTACGATTTCAAGCACTACGTTCAAATTAAGTCTGTCGGCTAATTTTTGTAAAACCTCTATTTGATTATCAATAGACTCCACTTGGCGGTCTTCGCCCTCAGTGGACTTTCGTGCGTACAAAATGTATTTATGGTTATCGCTCATCGTTCTCCTAACTAAATAGAACGGCTCGGTTGTTGACTCGTCCAGAAGCTTACAGCTCTATTCGATACCAAGCCGTTCTGTCTAGGAACGGAGATACAAAAAACACTGTAAGCGTTTTTCTGATTGAGTCAACCTTTCTATTATATACCTCTGTTAAATCTCGTAGAATTGCGGAACTTCTAAAATCAAACGCAACCGTTAGAATAACCATGTAATCTAGGAGGATTAGCATGAGCCACCTAACGGCTGCGGATCGGGGCAAGATAGAGATCTTACTCCAAGAACAGTATACAAACAAAGAGATAGCACGGCGAGTCGGCAAAGACCCGAGTACCATCGGCCGGGAGATACAGAAAGGCTTGGACGGGAACGGCGTCTACCATGCCTGGATTGCCCAGACTCTGTATGAAACAAATCGAAAACGTTGTAAGCAGATTCCAATTCTCGACCACCCGGCAAATCACCGGCTGAGAGGCCGCATTGTTGCCTGCCTGCAGAAAGGCTGGGACCCAGCCATGATCTCCGGACGTCTCAAGTCCGAGGGGCTTTTGTTGTATGTCTGCGCCGAAACTATCTATGACTGGATATATACGAGCACCTGGGCGGTGGCCGAAAAGCTCTACCAATATTTACGTTACGGCAAAAAGAAGCGCACTAAGCACAAGAGCCGCTCAACCAGAACGAGCAAGATACCGAACCGGGTGTCAATCCATGACCGACCCCAGGTGGTAGACGACAAAGGCCGCCTCGGCGACTGGGAGGGCGACAGCGTGATCTACACGCACAAGCACGCCATTAACACCGTCAACGAACGGCTCAGCGGTCTCGTGGCGTTTACGAAGTTAACTCACAAGACGGCAGCGGCGACCGCCGCCGCCGTCATTACCAAACTGAGTGACTATGTTGCTCACACCATTACATTCGACAATGGCAGCGAGTTTACTCAACATGGGCTCATTACCGACGCGCTTGGGACAGATGTCTACTTTGCCGACCCATACAGCTCATGGCACCGCGGTGCCAACGAGAACAGCAACCGGCAGCTCCGGGCTTATCTGCCGAAACGTAGTGATATTCGAGAACTCGCTCAAGCTGACTTGGATGACATAGCCTGGGAGCTCAACAACAAACCCAGAAAAAGATTCCAGTGGCATACGCCACAGGAAGTCTACGATTGGCTTGCAGCCAATCCTGGTAGACCGCTAGAATTAGGGGAGGTTGCGTTTGGTTCTAGAATTTAGGCTATCGCTAATTGTTACCAAAGGCACCTATTTCATGGCTCGTTTTATTGCTGTCCTTGCGAGTCTTAACAAACAGGGTTTCTAATCAATGCAGATTATTTGGCCTGCTTTTGATTAATTTTGTAATCCATGTTGTTAAGTTTCGTACCGCCGTACTTTACCCACCAGCGATATTGCCAGAAACTGTAGCAGACTGCGAACGGCCTTTGCAAGTTTTTATTAATTGTTATTTAACATGTAAATTATTTGGCGAGCTGTCTCCTCTGTTATTTGTAGAAAAATCTACTACAAGTCAGAAGCTGTGGCCGGGTGATTGTTTAAATAATTAAACACAGGCGGCACGCAACGAAGTTTTATTCAATAGAATTATAATAAATGTATTAATTAAAATAATTTGTATATTATTGCAAATATTATGATTAGTCACTCTTTGCAGCAACAAATCAAAGAAGCAAGAATTAAAAGACTTTCTACCAATTTTAGTGAACCTTATAGACCTTAAAGTTAAGGGTATCATTACTAAAGACGAGTATCTGCGCAGAAAACGAAAACTACTTGGCTTTTAGCCTCTTCTTTTATCGAAACAAGGCACCCAGATGACCTCAGATACATTTATTTCTCAAAGATGTATAGATTATCATCTGTTCTGGCGGATATGACCACAGAGGCTAAGGTGTTACAATAATTTTGATGCGATGACCGAGAATAGGTGGTAGCTTGCAAAGCTACATACGGTAGGTTCATGTCTGCCTCGCATCTCCAATCTATTATGAAAGCGCAAGAATACATACAGTCTAAACTCGATGACCTGAAGAAACCTTTGGGAACACAGAAGCCTGCGAATGACGAGGAGCTTGTCGAAGCTATTTTCAAAGCTTTTACTTCCAAAAAGTTCCGTAAATACAGCCTTGGGCAGGAGCATGCCGACCACATCAAATCATCGATAGCGACCAACGTTAAAAATAAGGAGCCTATTAAGGCTACGTTGGTCTTTGGTGGCTATAAACTGTGGCGCCTAGAAGAAACCCCAGAAGTTGATTGGGCAGAGTTATTTAGCCTTATGTATTACACAAACTGGATGAAGCCGGTATGTGAGCTATATCAGCCTGGTGTATGGTTCGACTTCTTTTCTGATGATGTCATTGTCCCAAAGATGAATAATGTATCGCCTGACGATACAAAGGCTTACCAATCAAGTTTCCATAAGCTTTTAGAATTTTTAAAGCCATACCAACCAAACAACTTAAATATGACTTTGAACCGAGTCGGCGACCAATACGAAAACTACGAAGCTTTTGAGGCAGACCTCGAAGAGCAAATAAAATCATTAGCAGAAAGTCTTGAGGGCGGACTACCTGTTTTAAACGATGTAGCCGTGGCAACTCTTGATTTGAACGTACGCACAACCCCAGAACAACTTGCCGACCCTAAATGGCACGAGAAAGTTCAGCTTATGCACGATGGTTACGCACAAGTTAAAGGACGGCGACCTTATTACCGAATGCCAGATAAGCTAAATATAATGACCACTCCGTTTAACGGAATGTTGTCTGTTGGTACAACTAAAGATTCAATTATGAAGTTTTGGATCGGCGTTGGCGCATTGAAGCCAAGAGACGAAAGCTTCCGGCAAATCGTATTATCACCCAACCAGCTCAAAGATGGCAGTTTTAAGATCGAGGCAGTAGCCATCGCTAACTTAAGCGGTAAAAACTTTAGTCAGATCAGAATAGCCAAGCTCTAGATCTACCGCTAAATGACTGGGCGTGCAGCAGTAAAGTAATCATTAAAAGTTTGGGCAACTTGCTTATGATTAGGACTTTTATGAAATTCGGACTTTTGGCCAGAGCGTATTGTGCCTACGCTTGGTAGGTTGTAACAAACTTCACCATCGTCCAACACCCAACGATCGTGGAAGTCATGCGATTCGCTTCGTTCCAGCACTTTCCATTCCAAATTTATGCCTTTTGGCTCAAGCTCTTTCTTTAACTTCTTGTAATCGGTGAGCGCAAGCGTATCAACCTTACCACCTTCAGCTACAGAAACAATCTTGATGCTGGTTATGTTTTCTGCGTTAGCTTCACGCCACAACCATTCAAAAGCCTCTTTCTGAAAATACTTATCAAGCCATAGTATTGCCCCACGACACTCACGCAGTATTTGTCTAATCCAGGCTTCATTAGAATACGGGCGCGAGCGGTCAACGTACACATGTGGCGGTGCAGCCGGCGCTTCTTTGGGCGAAATCAACAGCTTTATGCTGCGGTTTTTACGGTTGTAGGTGATGATGCCATTGGCGTTCAAAATGTCCAGAAAGTTTGTGATGCGTTCTTCGACTTCAGCCTGGGCGGCACCTGCAAATACAAGTGCCATCTTGGCTTGGTCTACCGTAATATCTTTGAGACCCCAAAGTGCTTGCAATAGTGCCTGCGTCGCCGGCAGCAACAACAGGTCGCGCTGGTTAATCTGCGCTACAGCCTCACCATCGTTACGAACAAGGGCAAGCGTGCATATAACCAACCCCTCCGGGGTGAGTGACATGTCGTGTGATATGTACCCAAGCTGCTGTAGTAGCGCAGAATCCTCGGCACGAACGGTTTGCGCGGTGCCGAGTTTAATCTGCGTGAGTATGCCCAGTAAGCTACGCCAACTACTCTTCGGAAGAATCAGCTGGTTGTTCATTGTCGCTTACAGCTTGAACTGCCTTAATGTTGTCCGCCAGCAATTTGATTCCTTCAGTAAATGCGCCGGTGCCTAGAGCGAAAGCGTATTCCATAGGGAACACGATTGTGACCTCCGTGCCCGGAATTACTACCGGTAGCCCACCTTGGACGGCGGGTGTTGCAGCTGCACGTGGCGCACCATTTGGCTGACTCTGCGAGTTATCGGCTAACGCTGGACTTTCTGTCTCTGCGTTGTTGGCCAGTGCGCCATCCGCGACACTAAGCTTGATGACACCGTTCACAAGAACACCGGCATAGTCGGCAGATTTTATGAACAGCGATGACGCCTCTTTGGCAGCACGTTCTGTGATACCATGTTGGCGTACCAAGATATTATCGAGCATCTTTGGCAGAGCTTTATCGTTGTATTCTTCGGCCACTTTTTTGTAGAGAGCAGGCTTAGTGAATGCAATACGAATCCCCACTAAACGTTCATCTTCGGATGTGGCGACCAAAATCTGGTCGGCAAGCTCGGACTGCTTGTAAACATTGCTCTCGCGGACCAACAGTCCAAAGTGCACACAAGCAGCAATCTTGGTACCAGAAGCACCGTTGATGCCACCATAGCCAAGAGCGACCGCGGCACTATCCCTTGAATAAGGGCCGGCCCCCAGGTTATTGCGCAGCAGCTTTGCAGCTTCGATCGCTTCTTCCAGGGTTACGCCCGGGTAAGCGGTACTACGGTTTTTAGGTTTTTTTGGCGTAGGCGTGTCAGCCATAATTTTTGACCCTCCGTCATTAATTGGTACGCCTAGTATACGCTTGTCCAAGAATTTGGTCAAGCGTTTTTTTGTGTATTTGTATCGTGGCAGGACGGGCGTAAAGGACGAAGCGTCCATTAACAGATTGAATAAATGCTTATGCTTATAAACGTCATACGTTCTACGAAGATTAGTTAGTAAATTTATCGCGATATGTAATTGTTTATTAATCTTTTACAGTGGTGAGCAATGAGAGCTTATGCTATAGATATGCGATAAATCTTTTCCCTTTAGAACGTACCAGCGCCCGAAGAAGCAGTCATCTACGATATACCATTTGCATCCTTACAGTGGTGAGTAATCAAAAATATGAATATGTGGGGCGTACAAATAAGAACGTACATGAACGTTATAACGTAACTCTTATCGAGTATTTATATGCTTTTCTTGAATCTCTTACGACTAGTCGACCGACTCTCAGATGACCGGATATTATAAATGTATATATAAGGTTTGGTGGAAAGCTAATAATGAACAAGGGTGGGCGTATTAATCCTTTCCTATGCAACGGCTTGTAAAGTATCTTGTCGTATAAGAACGGTTCTAACCTGTGCTAAAATGCTGTACAAAAACTAGCAAACGCTCCAGAAATGTTTGATTTTAATTGCCGAATCAACGGAAAGACATACTACTTACGAATTTTGGCTAGTTTTGTAATACTTCTGATCATTGGTCTGCTGGGCGATCTATTACCTGAAAGAGGTGGCATCGGTACTATTCTTGGCCCTATCTTCATATTAGTCATTATTGCTTGGGCTTTGTTCGTCATCAGTCAGATCAGGCAACGAGCAAATGACATAGGTAGTCACCCGTTGTTAATCACCGCAGTAGCATTTTGCACGCCCTTGTTTTTCGTGCTGGGCTTGACACCGGGCCAGAAGTGGGCGAATAAGTATGGAACTGTTCCTGGCAAAAAACTAATTTAGGAGCAATTGTACCAACCGCACCAGTATCAGCATCTTAGCGACAGTATATTAGTGACATTTGTCAAGGTTTCTGGTACAATGCAGTCACATGTTCGGCTTGCACTTATATGAGTTTATCGGCCTGGTCGTCATCATTATTGACTGGGCCATTCGCATTACGGCCATTTTTATCGTCCCTCGCAACCGTCGGCCCAACTCAGCGCTCGCCTGGCTCATGTTTATATTTATCCTGCCCGTACCCGGCCTGCTCTTGTATCTGTTAATCGGCAGCCCTAAGCTGCCTCATCACCGGCGTCAAGCCCAAAAAACCCTCGACAAGATCATTGACCACGCCATCCGCGAACTCAAACGTAACCGTGACACCCATCGGCTCATGGACGTCAAACCTCCACGCAAATACCAGCGACAGGCCTATCTGAGCCGCGCCCTGGCACATCTGCCCATCAGTACCGGTAACAAGCTTGAGATTTTACCGGAGTACAATAAGGTCTTTCAACGCATCATCAACGATATCGATACTGCCGAGCACTTTATTCATCTGGAATATTTTATCGTCTGTCTCGACGAAGAAACCACGCCGCTTTTTGATGCGCTCACACGCGCCGCCAGCCGTGGCGTCAAAGTCAGGCTGCTCTACGATGACATCTCAACGCGCCGCTATCCTGGACGCCGCGCAATGCTCAAACGTCTCAAGCAAGATGGTATTCGGGCTGTCGGCATGCTACCGCTGCGCTTACCCGGCCGTGGATATGTGCGGCCTGACTTGCGCAATCACCGCAAAATTGTCATCGTCGACGGCATCACCGGCTACACCGGTTCTCAGAATCTCGTCAGGCGCAATTATCATCGCAAAGACGAGCTTTATTACGACGAGGTGGTGGTGCGCGTCCAGGGGCCAGCCGCCCTGCAGCTGGCTGCCGTCTTCCTGACCGACTGGCACGCCGAAACCGGCCGCTTGCTCGATATTCGCGACGCCACACGCAACAAAATCCCCATCAAGCGTTTTGGTTACACTGATATTCAAACCTTGCCCAGCGGCCCCGGCTATGACGACGAGAATAATCTCAAGCTATTCACAAGTCTTATATATCAGGCTGAGAAGTCCATTACCATCGTTAACCCGTACTTTGTACCGGATGAAGCGCTGAGCATGGCCATCGTCAGCGCAGCGCGGCGCGGCGTCAAAGTCACCATGATCAACTCCGAGGCCATGGACCAGTGGATGGTCGGCCACGCTCAGCGCTCATTCTATGAAATGCTCCTACGCGCTGGGGTACGCCTCTTCCTCTACAAGTCGCCGATCCTCCTTCACTCCAAGTTCATGACCATCGATGATGACCTGGCAGTTATCGGCTCCAGCAATATGGACATGCGCTCCTTCCTCCTAGACCTGGAGGTCACGCTTATCGCCTATGACAAAAAGACCGTCAAGGGCCTCATCGCTGTCGAGAATAGCTACCTGAAGCGTTCCCAGCAAATCCACCTCGAATCGTGGCAAAAACGGCCGCGGCACAAAGTCCTGCTTGACAATATCGCCCGGCTCACCTCAGCTCTGCAATAATGTTGCCGTTTCACCCCTGGTACGCTAGTATAAGCTAGTTAGCGCGCTTATATGCTGCGCATGCGCACCCGTAGCTCAGCTGGATAGAGCGTTGGTTTCCGGTACCAAAGGCCGGGGGTTCGAATCCCTCCGGGTGCACCACCCAGCACTTTCCTTATCGCAAAGTACAACAAACACCGAAATAGAAAGACACTCAAACCAAGATTATCGGCATGGCTGACGGCAAAACACACAAAATCATTGATGGCTTTAAGGTCACATGGTTTTAGTGACCTACCGCCGTCCCTGATGCTATTGTCAAATATTGTATTGCCTACACTACCAAAAACCGCTATTATACTATTGCTTAGCGCATTCATCACATATTCTTGATGATATGCAATATAAGTGATAGAATTACCTGCAGAAAATATCAATAGGATCCTGTCGCTTCGCTATAGACATAGCAAGTGCCAGACCTTCCGCTAATCAGGTCATCACATGCTTTACTTTACCAATCAAGAACTCGCCGAGGCTAATCACGTATCCGTGCGTACGGTCCGTAACTGGATCGATGCCGCTCGCGAAGGCAAACTCGATCTCACGCTTCATTCCAAAGGTCAACGCTATTATATTGCCAATACCTCAAAGAACACACTCATTATCAAAGACTTGGTAAGCAAGAATAAAAAGTATCGCCCTCATCGCGCCCAAAAGACCGTCATGCCACAGTCAAAATTTTATGATTTGTACACCCAGGAACAACTATACGACATAGCCTCAAATCTCGAGATCAATCGAGAAATCCCCCGGCAATACAACTATTTTGGTGAGGGCGCGGATAACTGGGATAAATATGCCCAACACCTCGTTGATGAAACATCACCCAACTACTTAAAATCGACAATTGAGCTCTATCAAATAAATAAAGCCTATGTTGACGATATTCTCGAGGTATATGACCAAGTCAACGTTATTGATATTGGAGTAGGTAATGCACTGCCTACTCGCGGTCTACTGGAGCATCTAATCGAGAAGGGGAAGATGGGCCGATATATCGCTCTCGATGTTAGCCCACAAATGCTTAGTATTGCACGCAAGAATATCGAAGATTGGTTTGGCGACACGATCACATTTGAAGGATTTAATACCGACATCACTCATGACAGATTCGGGTACCTTCTCGCGGACGAATACATCAAGACGGACTCAGAGAAAACAACCAACCTACTTCTATTTACTGGCGGCACGATCGCTAACTTCAAGAAACAGGGTTCCGTGCTCGAAGTAATACACGATAGCATGGGAATTCATGACTATCTCATACATACACAAAAGCTAGACACTGAATCCAGTCGACGCCAGTTTAATTTCGATCCCAAATCAGGTAATCCGGGACTCGCGCCCATTCACCGCTATATCTTTGATCTTCTGAACATCGACGAGTCGTTTTACGAGATGGACATGGGCTATGACCCGACCGTCAAAGAACGTTATATTAGAGTTCGCCTCAAGATCGCCCTGTCAATAAAATTTAGATTTGAAGGTGGTGAGCGTATAGTCGATTTCAACAAAGGTGATGGTATTTTACTCTGGCGCGCCCACCAAAATAGCCTATTTGAAGTCGTGCGCCTTTTCACAAATGCCGATTTCTACCCCTTGCAGATCAGTCAAACCAATCAAGATGGATATGTAATGACAATATCGCGTATTAAACGCGAAGAAGTTTAATTTGTATTCCGCTCTGCTATCATAGTACGTAGTATGTTCGATCAGCTCGACCCCACGCCCAGTGATTCTCCCTCTGGTTCCAAACAATCCGCAGGCCGAAAACTACTCGGCATCACTATCACTACACTCGCATTTGCCGTGCCGCTGGCATT
>JBDHUK010000008.1:0-23218 GCA_039809165.1 Saccharimonadales bacterium (SeqCode)
GTTCTTATATAAGGCTCCAAGCTTTCTTTAAACTCATCGATCGTATAGTTGCAATAGATTAGTAACATAAGCGGAAAGAACATATATGAATGTGATAACCAGAGGCTTTAAGAATGCCTTTCGCAATGTCATCCGGACGGTGTCGTTGGTTGTAATACTGGGTATTAGTATTGGGCTGGCATTGTCGATGCTGGTGGCCTATCAAGCCGTCAATACCAAGATTGAAAACGTGAAAGCGTCGGTGGGCAATACCGTGTCAATTTCACCGGCCGGCGTACGCGGCTTTGAAGGCGGCGGCGATCCATTAACCGAGGATGATCTGTCGAAGGTGGTCTCCTTGGATCATGTGACGGGCGTAACCAAAGCTTTGAGTGATCGGTTGACGACGGACAATACTGATTTGGAATCTGCTGTTGATGCCGGGTCATTAGGGCGGCGAAACGCTAATAACAGTGGACAAGGGTTTGAATTTCAGGGTGGGGCGCCTGGCGGAGGGAACGGTTCAAATGCTGGCTCGAATAATTCGTCGGGCAATTCTCAGTCACAAGTGACTCGTACCTTCACGCCGCCGGTAACATTAATCGGTACCACTGACCCCACCAATCTTTCAACCGGTTCAATGGGCGGCGGCACATTTACACTGAAAGACGGCGAGGTATTTGACGGCTCAAGTTCGGAATACGTGGCCGTAATCGGCTCAAGCCTAGCTGAAAAGAATGACTTGTCGGTCGGCTCGACATTTACGGCCTACAACAAGACGATCAAGGTGATTGGTATCTTTGATGCCGGCAATACATTCAGTAATAACCAGGTACTGATGCCTCTCCAGGTAGTACAGGCGCTGAGTGACCAAGCTGGTAGCGTGACAAGCGCGACATTAACCGTAGACTCAATCACGAACGTCGAGTCCGTGACTAACGCTGCCAGCAAAGCGCTAGGCGATGCCGCTGATGTCACGAACGCTGCCGCTCAGGCTGAGTCGTCCATAACGCCACTCGAAAATATTCGGACAATTTCGCTCTACAGCCTGTTTGGCGCGGTGATTGCCGGTGCGGTCATTATCTTGCTGACAATGATCATGATTGTTCGCGAACGGCGCCGCGAAATCGGGGTCCTGAAGGCTATTGGCGCTAACAATCGTACGGTCACGGGTCAGTTCGCCATCGAAGCCGTGACTCTGACCTTGCTCGGATCAGTGGTCGGTATGGTCATTGGTGTTCTCGCAGGCGGCCCAATCACCAAGATGCTGGTCAATAATGCCTCTTCGAGTACGACAGCTGCGGCCGGCGGCCCCGGCGGTATGGGCGGCGGACCCGGCCGGGCCTTTGGCGGACTAC
Organism: Saccharimonadales bacterium (SeqCode); assembly: GCA_039809165.1. Taxonomy (GTDB): domain Bacteria; phylum Patescibacteriota; class Saccharimonadia; order Saccharimonadales; family UBA4665; genus UBA4665. The sequence continues at coordinate 1,338 of JBDHUK010000008.1, forward strand.
GCGAGAGTGTACTGAATGTGCAAATTGCGGTGGGTTGGGAGATTATTCTGTACGGCCTGGCCGCCGTCCTTGTCATCGCGCTGCTCGGTAGTGTTCTGGCATCGTTCTTCATCTCTAAGATTCGTCCTGCAGAGGTGATGCATGCCGAATAGCCAGAATTGATATATGCCAGTGAGCGGACTCGGAATTTTGTGGCCACAATGTGGGCACAAAATTCCGAGAGTTCTGAGAGCCATTAAAGACGAATGACAGGAGAAGATATGTTACAAGTTACAAACCTCAAGCGAAGCTTTAAGACGGCTGACACCACTGTGACTGCCGTGAATGACATCACGTTTAGTGTGCCAAGCGGCAAGTTCGCCAGTATCATCGGCCGGAGCGGATCGGGCAAGAGTACATTACTGAGTCTGCTCGGCGCGCTCGACAAGCCAAGCTCAGGCAGTATTGTGGTCGACGAAAAAGATATTACCAAACTCCATGACGCTGGACTAACCAAATATCGTTGTAAACAGATCGGATTCGTATTCCAGAATTACAACCTTGTTCCAAATCTGACGGCCATCGAAAATGTGATGCTGCCGATGGAATTTGCCGGCGTGCCAAAGGGCACTCGCAAGCGCCGTGCCGCACTCTTATTGCAGCAAGTCGGGATGAGTCCCGACCAGGCTAATCGTAAACCGGGGCGACTCAGCGGCGGTCAGCAGCAGCGTGTGGCAATCGCTCGGGCGCTCGCCAACAAGCCAAGCCTCATTTTGGCGGATGAGCCGACCGGCAACCTTGACAGTCAGACCGGCAAGCTGATTTTCGACCTCCTTCACGAGCTGGCAAAAACCGAAAATACGACGATCGTGGCCGTAACCCACGATCTGGAGATAGCCGGCAAGACAGACATTGCCTTCCGCCTTGACGACGGCAAGCTATCAGTGGCTGGCCGCGCCGTCGCGCTCTAACGTTCTGGGCGCGGCTGCTGTATACTTAAGAGTAATGAAACGGGTTATAGTCACCGCTGTACGTAGCGTAATGCGGCAGATTGCGCGAGTGCTCGATACACTAAGTGGCGGCCGGATTACTCCGGATGCGGTGACCTGGTTTGGGTTTCTGATGCATCTGCCGATCGGGTATTTGATCGCCACCGGACATATGTTGTGGGGCGCGGCGCTTCTGATTGTGTTCGGGCTGTTTGATGCATTGGACGGAGAGCTGGCGCGGTTACAGAAGCGTGAGAGTGACCGGGGTGGGTTCCTGGATGCTTCGACTGACCGCTTCAAAGAAGTGCTGCTCTATACGGCGGTAGCGTACCTGCTGGCACGGACGGTAGATCCGCGGTTGGCTGCGATTGCGGTGGCGGCCTGTGGAGCGTCGATTTGTGTAAGTTTCGTGAAATCAAAAGGTGAAACGATTATCGCCTCGCGCGGACAGAAGTTGTCGTATCCGCAGCTCAATCGGATGTTCGGAGGCGGACTGTTTTCATTTGAAGTGCGGATACTCGTGCTGATAGTCGGACTGGTCGTTGGCAGCCTGCTGGCTATTGACGGTGTTGTATGGGCGAGCGTGGTAGTGGTGGTGGGCGCGGCGCTGACGGCCCTGCAGCGATTGGTGGTTATTTCGCGGAGCATCCGGTAATCATGGGCGGATCTGATGCGCCGCACGGCTATCGGGTGGATTTGCATACGCACTCGGTCGGATCGCCGGATGGTGGGCTGAGCGAGGCGGATTATCACCGGGCGCTTGAGTCAGGGGCTTTGGATTATATTGCGATAACCGACCACAATACGGTGCAAGCGGCAGTTGGCATTAAACAAGCGCTTGGTGAGTTGGGGGAGCGGATAATTGTCGGTGAAGAAGTTATGACGACGGAGGGCGAGATAATTGGATTGTATATGCGCGAAGCGGTGCCTGGGGGACTGTCGCTTGACGAGGCGGTAAGACGGATCGCTGACCAGGGCGCGGTAGTATATGTGCCGCACCCATTCGAGTCGGTGCGCAGCGGCTTGAGTGATGAAGCATTCGCAAGCATAGCCGACCGGGTGGATATCGTCGAGGTGTACAATGGCCGGGCGGTTTTTCAAAACCGCAAGCGCCAAGCGACGGCGGCTGCGCGAGCAGCCGCCGCGGCGCAGGCGGTGAGCAGCGACGCCCATGGTTGGGTGGGGTGGCGGCAGACGTATTCGCTACTCGCGCAGCCGCCGTCCCGTGAGACACTTGTCGAGTTATTGCATGGCGCGCGGTATTCACGCCGGATTGTTGGATTCGGGATATTTTATCCTAAGCTCAACCGTTGGCGCAACAAACGGAGCGGCCAGTGACATTACTTGGTGAGGTTTTTATGGCGCTGTGGTTCTTTTTGCCGGCGGCGATTGCCAACATGATGCCGGTGTTTGCCGCACACTTCAAACCGATCAAGCGATTTGATTATCCAATGGATTTTTATAAAACTTACCGCGGTAAACGAGTATTCGGCAGTCATAAGACGATGCGTGGGCTGGTAGTAGGTATTATTTTCGCTACTTTAGCGTTGTGGATTCAACAACAACTAGTGCTCAACAATGACTCGATTGCACGGCTGACTGCCCAGGTCGATTATGCGGCCCTGCCCGTACTGGTGCTTGGTCCTCTGTTCGCGCTTGGAGCCTTGCTTGGAGATGCGATTGAAAGTTTTTTCAAGCGGCAGGTTGGTATTGCGCCGGGCGATGGCTGGTTTCCTTTTGACCAAACCGATTATATCATCGGCGGTGCGCTCGCTACGGCGGCATTTGTCAGGCTATCGGTGCTGCAATATGTGCTGATGATTGTGATGTGGCTAGTCCTACATGTGATCGCGAGTTATGTGGGCTACAGGCTAGGGCTTAAAGACAAACCGATTTAAGAACCTAATCTAGGTGATTTTCAGGCTGAATTGGGAGATTTGTACTGGGTTCTAAGCCCTCTTTAATGTCGAGTGCCCTATAGTTGTCCGTATCATAACGATATGAAAGGGTTGATATGTCGGAGGACAAAGGAACGGCTTCATCTAAGCTAGCGGTGAGCGCGAATACGAAATTGATAGGTGTTATTTTGCTTGTGGCACTTATTGGGGTCGGCGGCTTTTTTGTCGGTGTGCAATACCAAAAGAGCAAGGCCGGAAATTCCATGGCTAACGCAAGTGCCAACGGACCATTCGGGCAGATGGGGGAGGGCGGTTTTGGAGGCAATGGCGGCCGTTCCATGAATGGTAGTTTTGGCGAGGTGACGGCAGTTGATGCGTCGAGTATTACAATTAAGGATCGGCGTGCCGGTTCGACCAAGACCTACTCGATCACGGATAGTACCGACATCACTGATGACGGCAATGCAGCCAGCGTCAGTGATATTAAGGTCGGCGATACGGTGATGGTACGTACTGCAAGCAGTAGCTCAACGGAAGCAACGACCATTCTGCTCAATCCGAGCTTTGGTGGGCCTGGCGGTCAAGGCGGCCCAGGGGGAATGCAGAGTAGTGATGCAACGAATTCGTCGCAGGATTCTTCTTCCGACGCTTCCTCTATCTAAACAAGAACGTTGGGTGGTGTAGGACGAGAATTTAGGATGTTTTGTATTCAGCTATCATGTTGTTGTGTTTTGTGATAAGGAAGGTGCTGGGTGGTAATTTTAGGCTAAACAGCTTATGATAGAAAATGTCAATGGCTCAAAACACAAAGAAAAACTTGCAGCGTTACGCCCAGCTCGCGGTCTGGTTGGATCGTCCCTGGGCGATGCGTCTATTTGTAGGGTTGTGCCTTGGTGTGTTGTTCGTGACGACGCTTCTGTGGGTCGTGTTATCCGCAAGACTGCATGAGCTTAATGCTGATCAGCTTATTGATAGCTACTTGTTTGAAAATGCTCGGACATTCGGACTCGCGTGGTTCCCGGGGGCGCATACATTTTTGTTGAAATGGCCAATTTTCGCCCTCATGCAATTGTTTGGTGAAGGTCCCGGGACATTTATGATGGCAACGGCGCTGATCGTGTTTGCGACAGTGGGCGGTCTTGTATATATGCTGCATCGCATCGAGAAGCGGCCCTATGTGTTCGGGGTATGGTGTTTGGCACTGGCGTCGATATTGTTGCTGGTACCGGTACAGCCTTATGCCGGTGCGCTCTTGCCGGTTGGTATGGGGATGACAACGACGCGTAACCTGGAATATCTGGTGTTTATTCTGGTGGCCTGGTACGCGGCCACATTGCCCCGACTCAAAAGTTTTGGGGCGCTGGGCGTGGGTCTTGCATTAACGCTGCTTATTGCGAGTGATAAACTATTTGCCGTACTGGCAATAGGCGGTTGTTTGTTCGCGGCGGCGTGGTATTTCGTGGTGTTGCGTAATCGGGTTGAAGCGGTGCATGCGCTCGGCTGGTTCTTGCTGGTAGTCACGGCATTTGGGCTGGCGACAGTTCTGCTACTGTTTCTGGACGTGCTTGGCGTTACCGGAGTTACCAGCGGCGAGTCGGCATCACCGTTCGCTTTGGTTGGTTCGGCGAAAGATTTGGTGCTCGGGTTACTATTTGGGGTTGGAGCTTTGCTGACCAATTTTGGCGCCAATCCTGTGCATACGGTGACGATAGCCAGGGACTTGCCGGGTGCGTTGGCGACTGAGTTGACTAAACCGTCGATAATCGCGTACATCGTAAATGGCATATTGTTGATTATCGGACTGTATGCGTCCGGGCGGCTATTGTTTGCCGGCCGGCATGGCGTAGTTGCTGCCAAATGGCAGCGCAGCGCTTTGCTGCTTGTGGGCGCTTCGCTGGCGGCAGCGGCCGTATATGTGCTGACCGATCATTATTATCCGGTAGATGCGCGATATTTGACGATTTGGCTGTTCGCGGTAGCCGTGGCCGCTGCCGCTTATATACGGACGCGGTCGGTTCACATCCGTGTCCTCGGGGTTTTGGTTCTGCTGCTAGCGGTGTCAGTACCGCTCGCTGGACAGCGAGCGGTTGCAGAATATGAGGCTAGCCAGGCCGCTATGCGGCCCCGTGCCGAGATGACCGCTCGGGTGGCGAACCAACTCAAATCCCATGGAGTGCAGCGGCTCGTAGGTGATTACTGGGATATTACTCCTGTCAGGGAGGCTATGGCCGGTCCATTGGCTATCGCGTCGGTTAATAACTGTACCGAGCCACGAGCTATGCTTAATAGTCGTGCATGGTTTGAGATGCCGGCAACAACGCCGACTGCCTATCTTGCGGTGCGTGATGGCTCTGCCGAGGGTGGTCCGAATGCGACATTACGCCATCAGGCAAATCAGGAGACATATGGTGGTTGTAGCCTGCAAAAGATTGTCGGTTCATATGGCGTGCCGAGCGAGCGTTTACGGATCGATGATTCCGTGAATGACAATGGGCTGGCTGATGTTATGTTGCTGGTGTATCCAAACGGCACTAAAACCGAAGATCAGGCTGCCGCGGAGCGTCTTCAAGTCACGAGCCAATCTATTCCACCGGTGCGCAAAAACCTGACGGCGCTTCCGGATATGGCTGACTGTAATTCGGGTGTTTCGCTGCAGGTTGTAGCACATGAAGATGATGATATCTTATTCATGAATCCTGATGTTTATTCAGCTATCGAGGCTGGACGATGTATGCGGACAGTGTATCTAACAGCCGGAGATGCCGGTGAATCGGTTAACTATTGGGCCGGCCGTGAGTCCGGCGCCAAAGCTGCGTACGCTGAAATGTTCAATAGTAAGAACGAGTGGTATGACGAGGTCCAATATGTTAACGATAAAAAAGTGACGGTATCGTATTTGCGTGGGATGCCAAAAGTATCACTTATTTTTGTGCGGCTGCCGGATGGTAATCTGCGCGGCGAGGGATTTGCCGGTAATAACTATCAAAGCTTACGCAATTTGCTAGCCGGTACGCAGCCGACAATTACTACAGTAGATGATAACGAGACGTACACCAAACAGCAGCTCGTTGACATGCTACTCGGCGTCATGAACGCCGACCAACCGGATGAAATTCGTACGCAGGGTTCGGATGATCAGGCGGATGGTGATCATGCCGACCATCATGGCGCCGGAATTCTGGCGGCCGAAGCAGCGGCACAGTATCAGATGCCGCACACGGTGAGCCACTATGTTGGCTACTCACTGCAAGAGCAGCAAAATAACTTAAGTCCCGAGGTAGTTGCGCTCAAACAAAGGGTGTTTATGGCGTATGCCAAAAATGACGGCGCTGTGTGCCAAACAATATCGGAGTGTGACGCCACACGAACATATGGTAGTTATCTGCTCAGGCAGTACACAGTGCCGATGCTCGCGCCCGATCCGGTGCCGCCAGCTGACACTGATACGCCAACGAATTAGCGTGGTCGGTCGCGTTGGGTTTTGCGTGTTTCAAGAGTGTGCTCGATTTTGGCAAGGATTTGTTCGATGGTCATAGGAATCTCCTAGGGTTACCTAAATACTAATCTATAATCCTAGAATACATCGCCGATATGAGGCTGACAGTTGGTTATTTAACAATACTCCTGGTGATTTTAGAAGTGGATTCGGGTATAATGTTCGGGTAGCTCATGGCGCGTTGGCGGAGCAGTTACGCAGAGGTCTGCAAAACCTTTTAGATGGGTGCAACTCCCATACGTGCCTCCAGATTTTGGCTGTAGTATTTGAAGTTTGATTTTATTCCAGCTGTCGGCAATGAATTTGACGAAATGCGCGGATGGTGTAATTGGTAGCCACGCAACACTTAAAATGTTGTGCCCCAAAGGCGTGCGGGTTCGATTCCCGCTCCGCGCACCATATCGGAACTTTTTGTGAAATCTGAGCGCATACGCGCTCAGATTTCACAAAAAGTTCTAATTTGGTGGGACTTTACAAAATAGCTCGAACCTATTTTACCCAATTTGATAAGTAGGAAAAGCATAAGCCTCTTGAGTCTAGGAGTTACATTTACATTTTTATTGAATCGGAAAGTGTTTTGCTGTTTCTTAAAACCATCATAGTTCGTCGGCATATGGTATAATAAACATATGAAAAACCAGCAGGCAAATAGAGAATATCAGGTAGTCTTCCAGGAAGAAACTGAAGGCGGTTTTTCGGTATGGGTGCCCGATCTGCCTGGCTGCGCATCACAGGGCGAGACGCTCGAAGAAGCCCTCAAGAATATTCGTGAAGCTATGGAACTCTATTTAGAAAATGCCGAGGTGGATGTAGCGGATTATGATTACAGGCAACAATTCGTCGTACCAGTAAAACTTGCTCATGCCTGAGCAACCGAAAGTATCAGCTGCGGAATTAATAAAAGCCTTTCGCAAGATGGGATTTATAGAAGTAAGCCAAAAAGGCAGCCATATAAAAATGAAAGCTAGCGATGGCCGTGTTGCCATCATTCCGAATCACAAGTTCATTAAACCGGGAACTTTGAAAAAGGGTATTCTAAATCCGCTTGGTATAACTGTTGAAGATCTTATCAAATATCTGAAATAAGTTATCTATGAAACGTGTTGTTATCGTCCATGGCTACAAGGGCAAACCCAATACTAACTGGAAGCCGTGGCTCAAGACAGAACTTCAAGCGGAAGGTTACACGGTAGACGTGCCGGAAATGCCAAATACAGATCATCCGGTCGCAGAAGAGTGGCATCAAACTTTAGTAAATACAATCGGCAATCCTGACGTTGAATTATACCTGATCGGACATAGCCTTGGCTGCATAACGATCTTGCGGTATCTTGAAACCCTGGCCAGTAATCAAAAGGTTGGTGGCGTTATTCTGGTAGCAGGATTCGGTGAACGATTTCCAAAATATACGAGTGGCAGTCATGATTCGTTTTTTGACCACCCTCTCGACTGGCAGGAAATCCGAAAGCATAGCGATAACTTCGTTGCCATACACTCCTCTGATGATCCTGCTATTGGATTAGGTCAACTCGAACTATTCAAAGTAAACCTTGGGGCAAAAGCTGTTGCCGTGCAGGGTTTTGGACATTTTGGCTCAGCAGATAATGTTTATGAGATCCCGATAGTTAAAGATGAGCTGTATGCAATTGATGATCATTTGTAAGAGATTGTAGTGATATGGAACTTTATTTTGTCAGACACGGTGAAACTGACGTGGAACTTGACGAACCGCTTAACAAAAGCGGCATTCAGCAGGCGCAAGAACTTGCCAGACAACTCAAGGAAATCAAGTTTGATGCTATATGCTCGCCTCGCCACTGAGACGTGCCGTACAGACAGCAGAAATTATCAACAAATACCATAATTTGCCGATAGAGATTGATGGGGCTTGGCCCGAATTGCAAACGGATGGACGTGTTGAAGCGAGCATATGGCATGATCTTTTTGACTTTGATAAAGAGGTACATTTAGCAAATAACGAGCCACTCAATGAATTCTTCGATAGGGTCTATGCTGCGATTGACGCTCTCAAAACCAAGTATAAACCCACGCGGTCATAATTGTCTCGCATGGCGGTGTTCGGCACGCACTGTACGCATATGCCCATAAATTGCCGCGCTCCGGTAATGTGCGGATCAGTCCGATGCAATATTGTGAGTGTCGCAAGCACTCTTTGTGATTGTAGCCATTGCCGCAGTATCAAAATGTAAATGTAACTCCTAGACTCAAGAGGTTTATGCTTTCCTACTTATCAAATTGGGTAAAATAGGTTCGAGCTATTTTGTAAAATCCCACCAAAATTTGATTTTTTGAAAATTTTAATTTTCCAAAGGTTAGCGCCGCTCCCTATTTAGCTAGCAGATCATCGAGTTTTAGAAATACATCGGTGGCCTCTATTTCCTCTGTGTAATACGTGCCGTTTTTCCAATATAACTTGTGGGCTTTTGCGGCCGGCCTACTCTTTATGATTCTGTATTCGTCTCCGATAACCTCAAGGGCGGCGCAATTGTCGAGTGCTATGGCAACTTTTGGTGAAGTTATCATCTTTTGTTTGATATCATTTTGCCGGTGAGGTTCGGCGTCGTAGTGCGGACAATGTGCGGCGTCGATAAAGCCTAGCCCGGTTACTCTGATGAGCTGATTGCTGCCGCTTGTGAATTTTCTTGAATCCGATGAGCCGCTACTAAACCAGCATATCGAACCAGCGCTGAGGCCAGATAGGACAATGCCTTTGTCGAGTGCCTGTTTGAGTATGATATCAACACCCAGCCTTCGCCAAAGCGTCATCATTTTAAGCGTATTACCGCCACCAACATAGATTGCGTCGTGGGATAAGATACTGTCTTTGATGTGTTGCTCGGATAGTGTTTTGTCCGACAAATAGAGCACATCCACTGAAGCAAAGCCTGTCTCTAAGAAATGCTTTTTCACGAGCTCATAGTAGCTGTGCGAGTCGCTGCTCGCTGTTGGTAAGAATAGCAAGCTCGGAGCGGTTTTATCCGTTAAACGCAGTATCTCTGTATCGATGGCAATGGTCTCATCTGAGTAATATCCATTGCCATCCTCTTTGGGGCGCCGTATTTCGCCACCGCCTATGGCTACAATTTTTCTCGTTCTAGGAGTCATATCTTTCTACTATTGTTACTATACCATTTTCTAAGGCGTGTTATAATTCATGTACGGATAACCATAAGCATATATAATTCTCTAGTGGCTACGACGCAACCCAGCTCAAAACACCCGGACAGACCTGCCAGACCGGCATATTTTAAGGATTTGCTCCTGCTGTTTGCAGTGCCGGCTGGCATTACGTTTATTTTGGCGCTGGTGGTTTATGTGCCGCGCTTGCTCGCGCATCCACGGTACGATTTTATATACAGTTCGTGTGACACCTATTCGTGCTCCGATAGCTACCATGTACAATCTGGCCAATTGGTGCAGACGAACGCCAATGATAATACATCCGATTTTGGCGACGAAAGAGAAACCGAGCTGTACTACTATGATGTCAGCGAGGCTTCAGCTCGCCGGCTTACCTATGCGGAAGCGTCAGCCCTTAGACTGGATGGGTCATCAAAATCACCCGATGGCTACACACTTACGAGTGGTACTCAAGGCGGCGGCTTTTTGTTTTGGGATAATTATGACTATAGGTGGTATCTTGCGGATGGTCTCAAGAAAAAGCCTATCGATTTTGGTCAACTCGGCGGTGGTGATTATGCGAGTGACCCAGAGTTCCTGGGATGGGTAGCGAGTAAAGACTGAAATGCGTACCAAAGATGAAATCCTACACGAGGTAGCTGAAGCGCTGGACGCCGGTGTCCTAACTCAAGATGATGTGCGAGTGCTCGTCGGACATCGGAGAGCCACCAACGGACCTACGCCATCTCAGGCCGAGACGACGCAGTCGACGACCCTTGATGTACGACCCGTACAGTCGGTTTTGCCACCGGACGAGGACAAACCATCCAAACTGACGGCCGTTGATGTAATGTTTTATGTCGCTGGTATTGTGTTGTTTGCGGCAATTATGTCGATGATTGTTCAGTCTCAGGATGGCGATAGCGTGATCCTTCGGCTCGGGCTTAGTATCGGGCTCGGCTCATTAATGTGGGCGCTGGCCTTGTATCTCAAACGGTCGCTGACCCAGACAGATATTCGCAGAGGCTTACTAAATTCCTTATTGCTGACTGGATCATTGTGTTTGATCGTCGGTGGTTACATCATTAATAATGAACTCACGAGCAGTTACGGCTCATTGGACTTGGTTAGCGGCAGTGTCGTGTTAATGTTCCTGGCTGCGGCGCACGTTTTGTTCGACCGTTATGTCAGGCGCGACCTGATACTGCTCATGGGAGTTCTTCTCGGTGCCTCGGCGTTTTCGACGCTCGTGATTGGGCTTCTTCGAGATATTGATCTCAGCTTTGACGTATACGCGGTTATTTTTGGCGCCACTGCTCTTTTGATGGCATATGCAACCCGGGTAGCTGCCAAGATCTATCCGGCGCGCAGTAGTCTACGGACGTCCTTGGATGGGTTCGCGGCATTTATTGTTCTGGGGTCTATGTTTGTCGCGAGTTTCGGTGATTATAGCGTGGTGTGGCTGGTTCTGCTGGTTTGTTCGGTGCTTGGATTATTTTACCTCAGTATCTTGGCTCAAAACCGTCACTTGCTCGGCAATGCAGCCCTCTTTTTGGTAGTGGCGATTATCACGATCTCTTTTAAATACTTTTCAGATACCGGTGCTACCACAAGCTTAATTATCTCGGCTTTTGGGCTGCTCGGTTCGGCTGCAGCGGCTGCTACGATCAATCGTAAATATTTCAAGCCTCAAGTGGCGCCGGGTGCGGTAAAATAAATGTATGACCGAACCCACGAATTGTCCTTTCTGCAGCCCGTACGAGCAGATTCTGCTCGAAAATGATTACGCCCAAGTTGTCCTGAGTGATCCGCACAAGGTGCCTGGGCATCTGTTGGCTATGCCCAAGCGCCACATCGAAAAGCCCTGGGAACTCACACACAAAGAACTGACGAGTATCTTTGACCTGGTTTTTGAGCTCGAACAAAAACTCATCGGCAAGTTGGGCGATGGTTTTGACATCCGTCAGAGCTACCGTCCCTTCCGCAAGCAAGATAGCATCAAACTCGATCATGTCGTATTCCATGTACTGCCGCGTTCCAACGAAGATTACATCTTCAAGGTAGCCGAACAGTACGAAAAGGACTTGTATGCCGACCTCGACGATATGGAGCGTGATGCGGTCGTTGATTTATTAACTTAAGCGTGAAATGGAGTAAGAGGTGGTGCAGTCGGTAGGATTGTTGGTTTTTCGTCGGTCAGCCCGGTCGGAGGGTACGGCGCGGTATGAGGTGTTTCTGACGCATCCAGGCGGCCCGTTCTGGGCCAAAAAAGATGATTGGTCGATACCTAAGGGCGAGTGCGAAGAGGGCGAAACATCTATGCAGACGATAGAGCGCGAGTTTTACGAGGAAACTGGCATGCGTCCGTTACTAGACAATCTGATAGACCTTGGTGAGGCCAAGGCCAGCGGCAGCAAGCGTAATCACATATGGGCGGTCGAGGCCGACCTGGATGTGCGTGCGTTCCATTGTGTCTCGACGGCGACCATGCAATGGCCGCCGCGCTCCGGGCAGGAAGTAGTGTTTCCGGAGAACGACCGTGCCGAGTGGTTTGAACTGAGCGTGGCATGCGGCAAGGTTTTTAAGTCTCAAGTGGTGTTTATTGAACGGTTGGCGGAGCACCTTGGAGTATCGGTAACACCTCCGGAGCCAGCGGTGAACGCCAGTTTGTTCTAGAATCCATCTCGAAGTGGTATAGTTGAAGTCATGAAACATAACCGGCGCGGCCCCAGTCCTCGTGTCGTACTCATCGCCGTTATTGTCGTGGCGCTTGTTGGGGTCGGCGGCTTGCTGTTCTGGCGACACTCCGAGGGGGCGATTACCTCATTCGAGGAATGTGCCGCCGCCGGCAATCCAATCATGGAAAGCTATCCTGAGCAATGCGTAGCTGGTGGTAAAACGTTCACAAATACCAAAGATTGACGCCTGGTGGGGCTGTTGTACAATAGCAACTATGACTGTCGCAGTACGACGCATTACTCTTATGACGATGATGCCCTCCGGGCATGTATTCTCACGCAATTTTTAGTATTCCAATAGTATCCCAGGCCAACATTTCACGATATTTCACGCGTGAAACAAAAGTTTTCACGGATGTTTTACTTTGGCCGGCCAATCAGATCATCTATAGGGTTCGGCAAAACGGCCGTTTTCCCCTATAATTAACCTTAGATTACTATCACATTAGCTACCTCCCTGTAGCCACAACATCAGAAGGAGCACACCCTATGAATTATTTTGTAACTACCTCTATTCCCTATGTGAACGGCGAGCCGCATCTCGGGCATGCCATGGAGTTCGTGATGGCGGATGTGTTGGCGCGCTATGCGCGTGCCCAGGGTCGGAATGTTATCTTTAGCACTGGCACGGATGAGCATGGCGGCAAAATCGCTGAAAAGGCTGCTGAAAAAGGCGTCAAACCAATTGAGCTCAGTAATCAAATGAGTCAGAAATTCCGTGACCTAGTGACGGCGCTTAATGTCGTGCCTGACCGGTTCATTCGTACGACGGACAAAGGCCATGAGCAGCGTGCCCAATTGATTTGGAAGGCAATCGAGAAAGATATTTACAAAAAGAACTATGTGGGCTGGTATTGCACGGGTGACGAAGAGTTCTTCACCGAGACAGTGGTCAAAGAAAACAACGGCATATGCCCGGACCACAACCGGCCCTATGAAAAAATCGAGGAAGAAAATTATTTCTTCAGGCTTAGCTCCTATACTGATGAGATCAAAAAACGTATTGAGTCGGGCTCGTTCCAGATAGTGCCCAAGACTAAGCGCAATGAGATTCTGTCGGTCATCAACGAGGGGCTTGAAGATATCAGCATTTCGCGGCCGAAAGACAAGATTGAGTGGGGCATCCCGGTGCCTGGCGATCATACCCAGGTGATGTACGTCTGGTTCGAGGCGCTCATGAACTATATCACAGTGCTCGGCTATCCGGAGCATGATGACTTCAAACATTTTTGGCCAGCGGATGTACAGGTGATCGGCAAGGGTATTCTGCGTTTTCATGCCGCGATCTGGCCCGGCATGCTGCTCGCGCTCAATCTGCCGCTACCCAAGAAACTGTACGTGCATGGCTACGTGACGGTTGATGACAAAAAGATGAGCAAGTCGCTCGGCAATAGCGTGTCTCCCAGCGAAATCATCGATAAGTACGGCGCGGACACGTTCCGCTATTATTTCCTGCGACATATTCCATCGTATGAAGATGGTGATTTCAGTTGGGATAAACTAGATGCAGCCTATAACGGTGAACTGGCTAACGAGCTTGGCAACGCGGTACAACGCACGGCTGCGATGATTCAAAAATACCAGGAAGGGGCGATCGGTGACATTCCGGTTTCGTCGCATGATACGGCGGAATACCGCAAGGCGCTCGAAGAATGCCGCTTCGACCGTGCTCTTGACGAGATCTGGGAGCAGGTTCGGGGGTTGAATCAGTATATTGACGCTGAAAAACCATGGGCGATAGCTAAGACCGATGACAAAGAGCATCTTCGGGAGGTCCTGGCCTACCAGGTCGGCTCACTGCTTGAGGTCGCTGAGTTGCTTGAGCCGTTCCTGCCTAGTGCGGCTGCCAAGATCAAAGCTGTCTTTGAGAGCGGCCTAGTACGGCCGATAGAGGGCACATTGTTTCCAAAATTCGACGAACGGCAGAGTTAATTAATGATAGCCGTCCGGTGCCCCGGATCGAGCCGGTAAAAGTTGTCGAAGAATTTCACCGAATATGATGAGCTACCGGCTTGGGTGCCTGGGCCTCCGGCATTAAAAGCAATTATGCGCTTGGACGTGACATCCTCGATGATTCCTGCGGTGGTGTTGGGCCCCCTGGTGCCAACATCGCCCCGGCGGACATCGCTGCGTGGAATTTCTCGCCAGACATCCGGAGTTGTCCTGATCGTGGCTACGGTACCGATCGGTTCATTCAGCTCCGGAAGAGCCTTATTGGCTGATATGTAAATAAGAGAAGAGACATCCACGCCACAAGGACTGGGGTTTTGGTTGTGATACAAAGCTGATGATGCGCCATACGGTTTGTTGTCCGGCGCGTTTCTTGCGGCAGCCGGATCGGGGCAGGTAGCAGCAAAGTCTGCGAGTGTTCCCAGGCGTCCACCGTTCCATTTAAAGTAAAGGCCTTCAAATTCTTTAGCTTCACGTAGGAGCTTCTCGCCGTTTGTGAGTTTCTCGCCGTTGGCTGACGGAGAGGTGTTTGTCGCGGACGGTTCCGCGGAAGAGTATGGCGTGGAGGTTTCTGATGTTGTCGGTGACGGCGTGGATTGTTCCGTACCACTACAGGCCGACAAAAAAAGCAGGCTGCCGGCAATTACCGCGATTGTACGTGTCCAATCTTTCGTTACGTGACTCTTTTCCATTTGGCGGCCTCCTCGCGTAGTTACAATTGTGTAATATTTATATACCACGATTGTTGATTTGTGCAATATTTATCTGTTTCAGTCCCTAGAGGCGATGCAGAAAATGTCGTATCATAGAAGTAAGTATTATCTCTGAGGTCTGAGGGAGACGTCCATGCATTTTGTAGATACTCATTGTCATATCCAATCATCAATCGAAGCGGATGGGGAGGGCGGAGAAGCCATTACTCGAAGCATGTGGGCGAAAGTCGGGCATCCGACGGGTGATGAGCTGATTGAACGGGCCGAAGAGTATGGCGTCAAACAGCTGATTTGCGTCGGCTGCTCATTGCCTGATAGTCGTTTGGCGGTTGATTTTGTGCAGGGCCGGCCACAGTGCTTTGCAAGCATCGGCATTCATCCTCATGAGGCGAAGGATTATGTGGTACCGGGGCTTGATCCTGACGATACTCGGCCGGACGCCGATGATACGTTGGAGTTAGTGCTCGATGAGGGCGCGCTGGCCGAGTTTGCCGAGCTGGCGAGTGACGAAAAAGTGGTAGCTATCGGCGAGTGCGGCCTTGATTATTACTATGAACACTCCGATCCGGTGAGTCAGCAACGCGTACTTCGGTATCAGTTAGAGCTTGCGCTGGAACGCGATTTGCCAGTGATATTTCATGTGCGTGAAGCATTTGAGGATTTTTGGTCGATTTTTGATGCCGTGAACGCCGAGGCTGGCCAGCGGAAGTTGCGTGGTGTGCTGCATAGCTTCACTGATTCTGCTGAAAATTTGCGCCTGGCACTTGATCGAGGACTCCTGATAGGCATGAACGGCATTGCGACGTTTACCAAGGATGAAAAGCAGCTTGAAATGTACAAATCAGTGCCGCTGTCAAGCATTTTGCTGGAAACTGACAGTCCGTTCTTGACTCCTCATCCGTACCGTGGTACTATTTGTGAGCCATATCACATTAGCGTGACCGCGGAATTTATCGCAAAATTGCGAAACATGCCTCTTCAAGACTTAGCCGCAGCCACTACTGCGAATGCGCATAGATTATTCAAACTCTAAAATGTGATTCTGGGATTTCCCGGAAGTCTGAGGTTGTACTCAGGAGAAAGTGTATGTCAAACAGCATGTCCTCACCATCTGTTTCGGGCGAGTCGGTCTCGCCTGAAAAACGTCATCCGCGTGGCAATCGCCGCGATCTGCTCTTTGGTCATGTCCTGGAGCAACGAAAGCCCGTCCTTGGCGTAGCCGAAAATCTCGTCGTAAATACGGGGATGGCCCATCCGACTGAGGTGCGCGAGGCTGAACGTGTATATCGTGAGCGTGCTGGCCTGGCTCCGGTGATACTGCTTCATCCGTTGATTTCTTCGACTCTTGCGGTCCAGCCAGAGACGCGAACGCTGGCCGCCTTGCAGTCCGAGGCTCGGTCGCCGCAGGCGACCGAGCCGGCCATACCTGATGCTCAAGCCGCCAATCCGGTGCCTAATCTGGATGCGGATGCGCTCCGCCAGCAAATCAACGCGGTTCATGGCGGTGGTGCACGGCCGGCTGACCGGCAACCAAGTGAACGGCAACAAGAGCAGCTCCTGTCGCTGGATGACATTGGTTATCGGCAGTTTGATGAGGCCGAACACGGTACTATCACCGGCCTGAACGGAGAGTTACGCGATGCTGCTTAGCAATTACTTTAACCAAAAACATGAGGAGCGCCGAGCCGAGATTTACAGCGCACTGCTGCATCATGAAGCCAGACTCGGCGGCAAATTGTTTGGCTCAATCCCCAAGGGTCATCGCCGTGAGTTTTTCTGCTTAGACGAAAAAACCTGGGTATGGCATGAGGAATGGCAAGATGAAACGGGCGAATGGCACACCGCTACTACACGCTACGATGTCCGTCCCGGCGGTATTCTGAAGACTCAGGGCAATCAGCCTGCCCAACTGGTAACCGGTCAGGAGTACATCAACTTTTATGTTGCCGTCCGTCTATACTGCCGCCAAATGCGCGCCGAACAAGAACAAATGCTTGCCGTCGCCTAACCCCATCCCAAGCCACCTCCCCACCCCACCCTCACCCCTAACCCCCACTCCCCATCCCTCACCCCATTCCCCCTTTGAGCCACTATCCTCTCACATGTAACAGATGGAAGAATGTGAGTAATTCATCACATGGGTGAAAACATAGGTAGGATTGAGTATTAAAGACAGGGAACATACGTATCTTTAGGACTATCTTTACGTATGTCCTATTCCTCAAACACTCGGAGAGTTGGATTGGGCCGATTAAACCCGGATGTCTTGTACTCATTCAACCATAAGCCGCACAGCAGTGACGAGAAGCTCACAAAATAGACAGAGGTGATGAGCGGACGATGATGGCGCAAAGTGGGAGGGGGAGAGGAGGACGTACTGTTCGGTTGGAGATTTGATTAGGTGGGAATTATGTCTCCGAGGAGTAGCGATAAGAAGTAAAAATGTTATAATATCGAGCAGAATGACTCAGTCGCAACCCTCTGATCTTTATCTGGACTATGCTGCCGCCACACCGGTTGACGAGGCGGTGTTACGGCAAATGATGCCCTATTTTGCTGTGGAATTTTATAATCCCTCGGCTCTCTATGGTGCCGCCAGGGATGTGCGCGCCGCCGTGGAGGCGGCACGCGGCCGCGTGAGTGACTGTCTGGGCGCGCGGCCCGTGGAGATCGTATTTACGGCAGGAGGTAGCGAAGCAAATAATTTGGCAATTCATGGGGTGATGCGTCGTGAAATCGAGCGCGCAGGTGGCCACGGCGCTCGTGTGCCGCGGCCGAATATATTAGTGAGTGCAATCGAACATGATTCAGTGCGAGGTACGGCCGATGAATATGAATGTCGATTGATGCCGGTGGACGAGCAAGGCGTCATTAAGATGGGACGTATTCATGACTTGATTGATGACAATACAGTGCTCGTGAGCTGCATGTACGCCAATAATGAGATCGGAACAATTCAACCGATCCGGGAGCTTGCGACAGTGGTGTCGATGACGCGGCGTGAACGCTTGAGGCGCGGCGTGGTTACGCCGCTGTATTTGCATGTCGATGCGGCGCAGGCGGCGAATTATTTGGATTTGCAGGTAGCGCGGCTGGGCGTCGACTTGATGAGCCTCAACGGAGGGAAGATATATGGCCCAAAACAGACGGGGGCACTGTTCGTGCGATCAGGAGTGGAACTGAAACCGCTTGTCTATGGCGGTGGCCAGGAGAGCGGCCTGCGCAGTGGTACCGAAAATGTGCCGGGTATCATGGGATTCGCGGCTGCACTGGTAGCGGCACAGGCCGCACGCCGCGCTGAAGCGCGGCGGCTGCAGGCAGTACAGCGTCATTTTTATGAAAGATTGCCGGAATTTGTGCCAGGGGCGGTAGTGAATGGTTCACGCAAACACCGCTTGCCGAATAATCTGCATATTACAATTCCCGGGACTGATAACGAACGGTTGATGTATGGTCTGGATGAACTTGGAATTCAGGCCGCGGCTGGGTCGGCGTGTAGCGCGAGCAGTGAAACGCCATCGCATGTACTTGGCGCATGTGGACTGAGCGATGAAGCGGCACGATCAAGCTTACGGTTTACTATGGGACGCGCCACAGTGGACGATGATATGGATCGCCTGCTCGAAGCCCTAAAGTCGTTACTCGCTTAAATTCTGCCCGGGTTTATTCATGGTGGTTTCAGGAGCAGTCGATTGTCTGTGACGCTTATGGTAAAGTAATGAGTAGGGTATTTTGAAATTAACAGATATGATTCGTGCACGTGTTCGCCGCCTGATGTTATATGTTTCCGCTGGTTTGTTCGCGGTGTTTGGCGTGCTTGTGTTTCCGCTCGCTGCGGCGAGCGAGTCGCCGCTCGCGCCGCCAGCGGCGCTCGCGGCCGATTCTTCCAAATCTACTGACTCCAAATCTTCAGAAAGCTCAAAGTCCTCTTCCGGCGCCCCTGCGGCTGCGCCCACACTCCAAAGCTATGCGGCTGAGACACCTTTGCAGGACGGCACGATGGTCGAGCTCAAAGACTCGAAAACCAATAAGGTCGCGGCGGCGACCAAAGCCGAGCTCGGTCATATGTACGGCGTTACTGTTGACCGGAATAAGTTATCGGTTACGATTACAAGCGGCCTGCAAAACGAGGTGTATGTCGCAACATCCGGCACCTATGATGTTATCGTGAGCAGCCAAGGTGGTGATATCAAGGCTGGCGATTATGTTACGTTGTCGGCGGTTGATGGCGTGGCGATGAAGGCGGACGGCGACGTCAAAGCAGTATTCGGCCGTGCGGCAGGCAATTTCAATAGCAAAAGTGACAGTATTGGCAAGGTAGCGCTCAAGGATACAAAAGGCAAAGAAGCGACTCAGGTGACGCTCGGTATTATACCGGTGGCCATTGACGTCAAAGCCAACCCTATCAAAAAAAGCACTAAGACATTAGTGCCGGAATTCCTGCAACGCATCGGGGAGGCGATCGCTGAAAAAACAGTCAGCCCCATCCGCATGTACCTGAGTATTGCCATAACCGGAATCACGATCGTCGCAGCCATTATTATTCTGTATGCCGGGGTCAGAAATAGTCTTATTAGTATCGGTCGCAATCCATTGTCCAAAAAGTCGATTTTTCGGGGGTTGTTTGAGATTATCCTGACGACGATCCTTATTTTGATAATCGGGCTGTTTGCCGTATATTTACTACTGAAGCTATGATAAGCATAAGGGGGTCGGGACGGATATGATGGAGTGGTGGCAACTGCTAATGATCGGCGGTTTTGTTGTCATTTTTACCGGTCTGGTACTGATAGGGCTACAGTTGCGCCGGCTTGGTGGTGGAGATGGTTCTAGGAAAGGTCCCGGAGCCTCGTTCAACGAACAGGCGCTTGAAGAGTCGGGCGGTTTGTTTAACAAAGAATTTCATGAAGAGCTGCGCAATCGTGGGCGGCTGCATTTTGAGAAGATCGTCAGTGAAAATGCCATGTTTCTCAAACAGGACTTGGATATGACTATCGCTCAGATGAACGAGTACCTCAAGAAGGAGATTAGCGGCAAGCTGGATCAGGAGTTTGCTGACTACGAAAAAGCAATGAAAGAAGCACAGGAGTTGGCGATTAACTCGCTGCAGAAGAGTGCTACAGCCGTGGAAGAGCAGCGCTTGTTGATGGTCGAGACGCTCAAAAAAGACGTTGCCGAAAAAGAAGCGCTACTCATCAAAACATATGAGGAAAATATGGCTAAGATCGTCGAGCATTACATCCTGGAGTCGCTGGGCGATCAGTTTGACCTCAAATCGCAATTACCGTTCATAATTTCCCAGATGGAAGCCAATAAACAAAAGATCGTGGATGATATGCGCTTGTGAGTACGATGCCTGCCAACGAGTTTGTGTTGCCATCAGTCCTGGTTGGAAGGACTGATTTGGCGCGTTTGGTGCGCGAAGTCGAAACGCTTGACAGCGACCTGGAGTCGCAGAAGGTACGCGCTGGCGCTGGCCATACGGCGCAGGACGCGCCAGGGCCTCAACAATATACGTTGCCGCCTATGAGCCGGGTGCTCACTGATTTCTTGGAACTTAACCAGCTTGACGTCCATCACGATCAGACTCGCATGGTTATGAAAGAGAAACTGCGCAAGCTCAAAGATCATGCTCCTGTGGTGCACATGACGTTCGCGGTAGAGGCTGATCCGGATAGCGTGCAGCGTCTCGTGGGGTGGCTGCGTGAAAATGCGCACCCCCAGACGCTTATCAGTGTAGGCTTACAGCCGTCGCTCATCGCTGGCGTCTACTTGCGCACGCCAAACCAGGTTCACGACTATAGCCTCAAGGCACTTTTTGGCGGCAAGCATTCGGCGCTGATTGCCAAACTTGAAGAGTTGGCTCAGGCTATACCGGTAGTCCCGATGCCCACCGGCAACCAGGACTCGGCCATACCGGCCTCGCAAACGGTGCCGGCGGCGATAGCCGCCGCGTCGCGCCCAGAGGGCGCGCATGCCGCCCCTCAGGAGGCACCCCATGGCTGATCGGATGTTTGAGGACCTGGTCAAACAGGGGCGGCCGGTGGGTGAAATCATTGGCATAGATTCGTTCCTGGTCAAGATTCGCGGTTTGCAACCGACGAATGTCCATGCCCTTGTTCGGTTCGAGGATGGCAGCAAAGGCTACGTGCATCACGTCTATGAAGATTACGTGGTAGTCATGAAGCTCGGCGTTACGGTACTGAGTATCGGCATGGTGTGCGTTATCCAGCATGATGATCTGGTGACCAAAGTTGGCAAGAATTACGTCGGCCGGGTTATTAACTGTTTTGGTGAGCCGATTGACGGCAAGGGTCCAATTGAGCCGGATGGCGTGTGGGAAGTCTTCCATAACGCGCCGATGCTTTATGAGCGCAAGCTGCTTGATACCCAGCTCGAAACGGGTATCACAGTGCTCGACATCAACTTCAGCCTGGTGCGTGGGCAGCGCATGGCGGTTCTGGGCGATGGCAAGGTCGGCAAGACGGCGATGACCACTCAGATCGCTATTAATCAAAAGAATTCTGATATTACGGTGATTTATGTGTTGATTGCCAAACGTCAGCGCGATGTGGCGCAGTTGGTTGATCGTCTCGAAAAAAATGAAGCGATGCACAAGGCGATCATTATTGTCACGAACTTATTTGAGTCGCTGGTGCTGACGTACTTGGCGCCTTACATCGGGGCGGCCCATGGCGAGTATTTCTGGCAACAGTGTGCTATGGACACCTTGATTATTTATGATGATCTGACCAGTCATGCTCAGGCGTACCGCGAAATCTCCCTGATCGCCGGCGTGAGCCCGGGACGTGATTCATATCCTGGCGATATGTTCTACACTCACTCCAGCCTGGTGGAGCGAGCCGGCCGGCTGGACCGTAACAGTGCCAGCCAAACGATCCTGCCGTTGATCTATGCTCCGGCCGGTGATATTACTGCCTATTTGCCAACCAACGTTATGTCAATGACTGACGGAC
>JBDHUK010000009.1:0-22506 GCA_039809165.1 Saccharimonadales bacterium (SeqCode)
TCGCCACCAGCGATCGCTGCTCGTACCTCATCAGCACTGCCGATATCCAGGACACTTATCGCTACCTTGGGTCCGACATTCTTGACGCTCAATAGTTGCTCAAACAACTTTTTGTCATCCAGCCGTACAAAACCATAGAGGTCATGGGAGTCTTCTTTGATATTTTCGTATATATAGAGCTTGGCAGCCCTGCCCGTCTCCAAGCGGCCAAGGTCACTCAGCGTCACCAGCACTCCATAGCCCACTCCACCGGCATCAAGCACCGTCAGCGAACCAATCTTTTCCGAAACTATCCCCGTAAGTGTTGCGATCATACGATCATTGTATCATTGCAAAAAGAAAGCGCCCCTCTCACCTTGGGCGCCCTCCCGGATGACCGCTAATACACAATGTATTTCTGCCAACCGTTGACAGAAGTCTGCTTGCGCTTGCGGAAATTTTGCAGCCATTTCATCGCTTCCACTCCTTTTATAGCCCTATAATACACCAGATGTTGAGCCGTGTATGTGTTTTTGGACACAATATGTAGTGTATGTAACGATATTCGCCGAAAGTGGCGCTACCCATAGCGTTATGTATGTTCTTCAAAACGCTATTGCTAGCGTAGCGAACGGTACGTCATGCCATACGTAAGAGCCGCCGCTAAGGCGTCAGCCGCATCATCAGGCTTTGGAATAACTTTGAGTTTGAGCAACATACGCACCATTTCCTGCATCTGTTTTTTATCGGCCTTGCCGTAGCCGGTAATCGCCTGTTTAATCTGCATCGGGGTATATTCATGGATTGCCAGACCGGCCTGCATGGCGGCAAGCAGCACCACGCCACGCGCCTGGCTAACCGTCATTGCCGTCGTCACATTCCGGGCAAAGAACAGCTTCTCGACCGACATGGCTGCCGGCTTAGTATCGGCAATGATATCCGTCAATTCCTCGTAAATCGTAAGCAACCGCACGGCATCATCCTCATGTACAGGCGTCCGAATAACACCAGCGTCGACCAGCCGGGGTTCGCCGCGCGCCACATCGATCACTCCAAAACCCAAAATACCCGTGCCTGGATCGATACCGATAATTCGCATACTATCAGTATACGTGAGAGGTGTTTTATCCGTTACAATGAGTGTAATGCCAGCCAAAAGCTCCCCACTATCCAACAATTTTTATAATAAACGCGAATACCTAAAAGAACTCGTGAAGCGCTTCGACGCTGTCGAATCCTCCGGCCGGATACTGCTCATGACCATGTCGTTCGACCCGGACGAGCCGGAAATTATGGCCATCATTGACAGCCTGGAACGCGCCGCAAAGCGTGGCGTACGCGTTCACTTCAACATCGACGCCCGGAGTTTTTTGCATGCCAACGGTAAACCCGGCCCCGATTGGCGGCATCCCAGCCGCTTTGCACCGCTGATTTTTAATGACGAGCTACCTACGACCTTGCAAACACCATACGCCCTCAAAAAAGCCTGTTTGGATCGTCTCGCGCGATATCCGAACGTCACCATTGCCATTACTAATCACCCTCATGCAGCATTTCGTATACCATTTGCCGGGCGCTCGCACATCAAGCTGGCTATCATCGATGACTACTACATCATCAGTGGCTGCAACCTTGACTCTCCATCCTACATCGACCTTGGCATTGGTTTCATCGACACACAAACCAGCGATACATTATACCAACTCTTCACCGGTGTCATCGAACGAACATATGTTAAAGAAGCATTGCATGCAACCGACCAAACGATCCAAATCGACAGCACGGCGCGCATCCTCATCGATGCCGGCGTCCGGAATCAATCGCTCATCCTAGACGAGGCTCTGAAACTCATCGATGACGCAAGGGAGTGGCTGACCATCACCTGTCAGTATTTCCCTAACGCCATCACTGCCGACCATTTGCATGCGGCCCTCCAACGTGGCGTCAAAGTCAAAGTACTCTTTACATACCTTTGGGATTACGGGCCGGTTGATGGCGCTATCCAGCTTGTCAGCCAGTTCATTGAACGGATGCGGCTACCGGCCGGACTATTCGCCTATGAGCTATCCCCCGGCACACACAAAATACATGCCAAACTCATTGCTTCCGACGCCGGATGCATGGTTGGAAGTCATAACTATCTCAATGCCGGAGTACGGTTTGGGACTGCTGAAATTGCCTACCACAGTACTGACGGTACGCTTGCGCGCCACATGTCACAAAAGATTCAGGACCAGCTTATCGGTGGCTGAGATCTAGGCATCAAGTAAGTTATCATCGATATCAAAATTAACATGAGTATTGCTGACATCGTCGCAAGCTTCGAGGGCATCCATAAGGCGCATGATTTTGCCGGCTGTTGCGGCATCGGTGATTTCGACAGTCGTGTTAGGCACGTAGGTCAGTTCGGCCTCAGTGATTTCCAGGCCCTGCTCTTTGAGCGCGTCGCGGACTTTCGCGAGATCAGTGGCAGCAGTGTAAATCACGGATTCCGGTTCGCCGCTCTCGCTCTGCTCATCCTGGACATCTTCGGCGCCAGCGTCAAGCGCCTGTAGCATGAGCTCATCGCCACCGCCCTTGACACGGATCATGCCCTTGCGGTCAAATTGAAATGCCACGGCACCTTTTTCGGCGATATTGCCCCCATGCTTACTAAACGCTAATCGGACTTCGGGATAGGTGCGGTTGGTGTTGTCGGTGGCGCATTCCGCCAGAATAGCCACGCCACCCGGGCCATAGCCTTCATACAATACCTCTTGCAGCTGAGCGGCTGATTTGTCCTTGATGCGGTCGATAGCGCGCTGGATGTTCGTACCCGGCATATTAGCGGCCTTGGCTTTGTCTATCGCCAGACGCAAGCTGAAGTTGGTATCCGGATCAGTGCCACTGCGAGCAGCCATGGCAATTGCGTTGCCAAGCTTAGTGAACACCGCTCCACGCGCCGCATCCTTCGCGCCTTTTTCACGTTTAATCGTCGACCATTTGGAATGTCCTGACATTTCTTTACCTCACGTACTACCTTTGTCTCTATTGTAGCACAGTTCTACCTCTGTTAGGAGATTAACCGCCGATCTCATCCTGTTTGGTCCGCAAAAACGCCGTCCACTGCCGCAATAGCCTGAGTACCGTCGTAAGCGGTAGTTCAATGACATTGTCCAGTACCTGCGCCACGATATTGAGCCGGGCAAACCGGTACGAAATCCGGCGACCAACCACAATGAACGGCGCATAAAACGTATCGCGAAGCAATCCAAGCGTGTCGTCGGCTGAGGATACCATTTCGTATTCGCGTACCTGGAGCGCTAATCGATAACCCAAAAAACTTGCCGTTGACAGGAAAATAAAGAAAATAATCCCTTGTACAAGGTTGAATCCCAGCCAGGCAAGCAAACTAGCCACCGCATAAAACACAGCCAGGAACAATACCGCATACAGCACATTGAACGCTCTGGACTTCGCTACCCGGCGCGGCGGCCGGATACGCACCGGTTCGGAGGCCGGTTTGTACAATAAACCTGATACGTAACTCAGGATTGCTTGCTTATTTTGACTGCCTGGTACTTTGATGGTAAATCCGGTGACCGCAATAAACACAGGCGGAAAGAGTAAATTGATAATGAGAGGTAGAAGAGCCACGTGACCCAACACTATGAGGTCGTAAGGTACTTCGACGAGCAGCCCGATCAAGGCTTTGGTGATTAATAGAAATACAATACTTTTGATAACGCCGGCACGGAGGTTTTCGCGGACTCGCTTGTAATGTTCGTCTATGACCCTGGAGAACGCCTCCTGCACCGCAGCCTTATCGTGGAGTGGCGGCACCGAGGACGCATCCGTCCGGTCGAAACATGCGGCGCGCACGATTCTGAGCGGCGCGCCAGCCCGGTTGATTGCCTGTGATACGCGTGAAGCCGTTTTGGAACCGGCCAATCTATCGTACTTGATATGAAATGACACAAGTCCATCGGCGTCGTGAATCGAAGGCGCCACCATCTCGTAGACCGCATTACGGATATTAGCATCGTTTGAACGCAGGAGCGATTTGTGGATCGCAATAAATAGAATGAACGGATAGTCGACCGCGGTGATTTTTGTCGTTTCGGCCTCCTCGACAAATTCACCCACATCAATGAGCGTATCAAAATGCTGATAGGCAAATGTAACAAACGCTGCCAGGCGCACCGGACTATTGAAGATCTGCTCAGTCCGAACCGATAGCGCTTCGATCACCCAATTTTGGACTATATTACGCCGCAGACGCTCGTCCGACTTGAGCATCGCCCAGTACGACGCATACTCGTAGGCAATAAGCTCATCAATCCGCCCGATAACGGATTTGGCCACCGAATCATTCTTGAGATAGCCGGCGAGCGTCAGTTCGATGATCAGCTCATTTGCCAAATCCCTCGGCGGCTTTTCGGACACAAACGTCAAATTACGCATATAAAAACGCTTGAGGGCACTTTGAAAAAGCAAATGATCTTCAATATTTTCGGAAGCAATCCGGAGTTGCTCGTATGCTGTCAGCAGTACGTTCCCCACATGAGGCACATGAATCGTTGGTTCTGCCGGCCCACTCCCGGCAATCCCATCATCCGATACTGTGCTGTTACGCACCGACTGTTCCAACAAACGACCCATATCCGTAAGCTGTGGGCTGTTCATGTCATCCTAGTATAGCCCCATGCGCCTGCATTGTTAACCTTATGAACTCAATACCTTCTTAGGTCTTTGCGGCCTCGGCTGCCACGGATGTTACGTGTAGGCTCGACCGGCTCGTTCCCGATTGAAATAGCAGTGTATGTTCTTCCTTGAGATTCCGCAGTGATACCCGGTCTCGTCTCAGACGCCGATACAGTACGATATTAACCGCGACTACCAGACCATAGAGTCCTATCATCCACCAGCCGGACAAGTATACATTTTCCTTGAAGATCCCCGGGATGCTTGCCAGAATATGCGCTGCGTCCAGAATGTACGTCAATACCATCGACGCCGGCCAGCTCACCCAGCCAGCCAAAGCCGGCAACCACATACCGGCCAGTCCAGCGATCAAAGACAGCAGCATGGTTATCGGAATAAACGCACAAACTACCACGTTGGCCGCCAGATTAACAAATGACATCTGGCCAAATATATACAAGATGAGCGGCAGGGTCATCAATTCAGCGCACAAGCTCTCGAGTATGATACCGACGATCACCGAATCTTTGATCCGACCACGCATGAAACGTTCGCGCATTTGTGGCGCCAAAATCATCACACCGTAAAACGCCAGAAACGACAAATACCAACCAATGTCACTCCACGGATAGAGCGGACTCGCCAGAGCCGTAATCGCCGCCGTCAATAGTATAAGTACGATTGGCCGGAATGATCGGCCATAGTACCATGCCGCCAGACTCAAACCACTGACGATGCTCGCTCGCACGATACTGGCCCCGGCGCCCGTAATAAGCAGGAACGTCCCGATGAGCAGCACCGCCAAGAAGAACGTTTGGAACTTGGAGCGTTTCTCCAGTAATTTCATGACGGCACGCAGAATAATCGTTAAGTTGTACCCCGACACGGCGATAATGTGGACCAATCCGACCATTTTGAGATCATTGTATACACTCTCGGGCAACGTCGACTTTTGTCCGATCAGAACACCCATAGCAAATGAGGCTTCCGGATCAGGGATTGCAGACTGCATACCGGCTGCAAAGTTCCGCCTGAACATATCGATCCAGGTCATATTGGTTTGGAGCTGTGTGATGGTGGCGTAGCTCATGTATCCCTGTTTACTGCCGAATGCCGAGCGCAATTTGCCCTCCACACGCACCGTGTCCCCACGGTAAATCACATTCGAGCCATAGCCGCTCACACCTATCCGGCCCACGAACGGCTCGGTCGCAGTACCGTCCTCGGCCACAACCCGGGCGTGCCGGAGGTCAAACGCCAGCTGTTTTTTGTCATTATAGCCGCCGTCATCGGCGGCTTGGCCGACCAGCACGACTTTTTGATTGTAATATGGCTCGTACTCAGCAAGCCGTTGCATATAGTCCGCACCGCGCAGGCCGCCGATACACAAGCCAAGCAGCGTCACAAGCAATAGCGTGGCAATACTGCGCCATCGCCCGGCAAACACAACCATCACCAGGCCGAAAAATAATAAGACAATCGGGAACTCAACAATCCGGCTCAGTCCGACACCACCGAGAATGGCCGCACAAAACACGGCCACCAACGTCGTCCGCCGAAACCGGTGACGAGCCAAAAGCCCGACTTTTTTCATCCTTGGGCACTAGCTAAACACAGCAGAGCTTTTTGACGCAAGCATAGGCATAACAGTAGATTGAACCCACTGCAAACCGTGGACGGAGATACATCCTCGTGATATCGTAATCTGATAGAGTTTGAGAAAATGAGTAATCAAACAGAGCTAGCGTACCGAGATCATCTGTCAACTATGCCGCACAACATGCGACGGACCTTTGACGACCTACTCCCAAGTGATGCCACAAGCGACAGTCCGGCAACACATCTAACACGAAGCCTGATCTTCGAGCCGGCCAGGTACCGCGGCAGCGTATTTCCACCCTTCGCCGAGCGATTACCTTACATGGTTGACCATGGCGTCAGGCAAGCTACCCTTGCAATAGAAGTCTTGGCTGACGATACTATACGGCACGAACTACCGGACTGGTTCGATACTCATCAGATGATGCAAGCTTCGATGGCCGCCGATTCAGGCTTGACTTTTGTTTCAACCCAAGAAGTTGAGACCGTACACACGTATGGCCCACATTTTGCCCAAGACTATGCCAACCATCCGGAATACGGTTACGGCATGGCGGAAGCCATCGGCACACCGGACGAACAGTCTCAAAAACTGGCGGCTTTTATCGCCCGGCACCACATGCTGCAAGCTCGGAATCCCTACGGCAAAGAATGGCGCGACATTCAACTTCCGCTCGCACATCCTGAACAAGTCGATCTGATGGTCGTACTTCAAAAACCATTTGACTACATTGATGACTGTGTTGATACGCCCGGTAGCGGCAAGACATTCGAGGCTGCCGTCAATCATGCGGTCAACAAGCTAGTGAGTCATTTCGGACATGTACTTTGTCGTAATCTGCCGCTCGTCACGGCATTCAAAGATCATGACGTTGCGCCATATCTGCCAAACCGAATCGCCCATGCCATCAGGGATCACCTGCTCGATCCGGGCTCAGAGATTGCCGCGGCATACGATCACTATGCTCGGACACTATAGGTATGAGAGAAAAACAACTGCGACCAGTCAAGCCAGTATACATATATGTCTGGCAATTTTTGTTTGTATTGTGCGGCGCTGGCTGGCTACTAGCCCCGATTCTCAACCCCATCCTATCGTATCGTACGAGTTATATCAGTAATTACGAATCGGCTATCCAGCCCTTTTCATGGCTATTCCGATCCACTGATGTCATGGCGGCGTTGTTGCTTATCGCAGCAGTGTTGTATATTCATTTTCAAACGAACATCCGTCTCGGCCGTTGGCAGAGCATCGCCCTTCTAGCTATTGGCGGACTGATGCTATTAGACCCGATTATCCCTACTGATTGTCTGGGCGTAGCAAATCATTGCAGCCAAGCAATGACGTTCTCCTCCGCCGTGCACCTCGGCGAAACTTTGCTGCTCATGAGCATTCTATTCGGCCTCACGCTTCATCATGCTATTCGCGCCACCAATCTAACGACCACGCTATTCGTAGCTGCCCAGATATCTTTTTTTGCACTCATTGCCAGTGGTCTCGCCGACCAGCTTCAAATCGTCACCGTTCTGCAATTCAGTTACCAATTCCTCAGTATATTGTGGCTCGCCTGGTACGTCAGAGGTTTGCTTCCCACTACTAGTCCGCGGCCCGGCCGATTGAGTGGTATACTGCATAAATCCTGCGCCATTTGGGCATACCTTAACGGCACATTGGCAATCGTAGGTAGTCTGTGGCATATTCCACCGAACAATCCCCTTATTCACGGTTTGTATTTTGGAACTGATACCGCCTGGCTCGCCCAGCATGGTGTTGTAGCCGGTATTGCCATGCTGTATGTCAGTCGTCATTTGTGGCACGGCGAACATCGCGCACGCCAACTCTTTTTGGTATTGCTGTTGACGCAAGTTATTAAGTATTCGGTTATCACTCCGCAGCTCGCGCTCCTCACACTTTACACGCTGACATTCACCGTGCTTTTTGTCTGTGCGCCATATTTTCGGCGCGGTACCACGCCGTTACCTTGGCTGAGCCGGTTACAGGAAATTCTGGCCGTCCTCATGGGGACTACGGTGGCACTGGTCATGATCGGCCTCATCATCACTCATAATCCACGGACCGGCCACATCGCGCATCAGGCCATCAGGCACGGCCAGCAATTCATCACAACAAGACAACAAGCCATAACGTATTATCATCACAAGACGCTCGTAGTTCACACTTTTTCGGCATTAATGGTAGCTTTATGCGGCGTGATACTCTGGAGTCTATTCCGGCCCACGCGTACGACGCTCGCTCACGGCAACGCCGCCGAGCGTGATGAGCTATTAGCGTTACTGAAACGGCAGGCGCGCTCCAGTGAAGACTATTTCAAATACTGGCCGGCGGACAAGTCGTATTATTGGTCCGCGGACAAGTCGGTCTGTATCGCCTATCGAGCCACAAAGTCGGTCATCTTTGCGCTCGCCGACCCTGTTGGTGGTACTTCGGATGACCGCCTGCAATTACTGCGTCAGTTCACTGCCGACTGGACGGCTCGCAGCTTCGTCGTCTGCTTTTTGCTCGTTGAAGCAGCTGATACCACTTGGTATGAGTCCGCAGGGCTCAATTGCACGCAAGTGGGCGCGCACGCCGTTGTTGACATCAACAGATATATGACCACGACAGTCCGCAACAAATGGTGGCGTTGGCAGCGCAACCGTGCCGGCAGAGCCGGCTACCAGTTTGAGATCGCCGTCCCACCGTTCAGCACTGATTTTGTGCACGCGCTCGGAGCAGTGTCTGATGCGTGGCTTCGGCGAGCTGGCCACCGTGAGCAAGGTTTGTTACTCGGCAGTTTTGCCCCAGAGTATATTCAGGCTTCTCGGATTCACTACCTGCGCAATGACCAAAACGAGATCATTGCCTTTGCCAACCAGCTGCCGGTTTATAACAATCTGTCGCGAACGACCATCGACATGATGCGTTTTCGTCCGGAGTATGACAACGCGATACCCTACCTGCTGTCGGAGTTCATCGCCAAGCTTCACGCCGAAGGTATATACCAGCAGTTCGACCTCGGATTCGTACCGCTTGCCAACATCGACTCAGCACCGGCTCGGATCGCTCGCATCGTTGCCGCCAATCGTTTTTCGGCCAGTGGACTGGAGCAGTTTAAGAATAAATTCGAGCCGGACTGGCACAAAAATTACATCGCCTATACCGGTGATCTCGGCGACCTGGCAATCGTTGCCCTAAGCCTCGAGGACGCCCTGCGTGCCAGCTAGTCCGCTAGTCCATGCGCCAAACAATAACCTCCTTAGCGGCCAGGTGGTAAACGCTTCGCCGCGCTTCTGATCGCCCCCAAGATATACGGCCGGATAATCTTTGGTCGGTACTCCGCATCATACATCAGACCGTCATATATTTGCGGCCCTCCCACCAGCCCCAGCTTCATACGCGAACCGTTGCTGTCGTTCAGGCCCCAATGGATAAGCGCCGTGCAGTTTGAAGCTTGCAAACAAACGCGCATCAGCGCCGCATGCACCTCTGCTCGGCGGCGCTGACCAATCTCATATGGAATGTCCAGCTCGGATATGCGCATTTTGAGCGGCGGATTCCACTCGTCCTCCCGGCCACGGGCAAACAAATCGGCGACATTCGAGGGATTAATGGCATCAAGGTACTTCGTAAACAATCCACCCTTATACCAGTGACCCTGTATACTAATGCCGTCGAATGGTACTTTGCGCTGCCGCAAACGCCGACACAGATCAAACACAAAGTTCGCCCGGTTTTGCCAACGCTCGATGCCAAAATCACACAGATACTTTTCCGAATCCGGATCACCGTCGTGGGCAGCGATCAGGCCGATATCGATATACTCTTCACCGAGAATATCGTAATACTTATTGGGACGAAACCTGACCTCTCCTACAAAATCCGTTATCGGCCTCGCATCCATGAACTCATTGTGCACATCCCAGGTGGAAATCCGGCCGCGATAATGATTGGTTACCGGGGCGACATGATTGTAAATCTCATCGCGCGCCAGACTTTTGGCAAACTTCGTATCGTAGGACAGGAACGGTTTGTCCATCCAGCGCGGCTGTACACGAGTGTAGACAGGAGCGTGCCCATTAACTTTCAGGCCGTGCCGTAACAGCAAGTCAACATCAGCGTCACCACTGGCAAAATTGAATTCGCCGCGCATCGGTTGAACGACCGCCGGCTTCAGATTAAACTCGGGCGTACCTATGCCAATTTCGCCACCATGATAGAGGCTGGCATTTCGTGGGTCAGCAAGTGCTGCCAGAGCACTGTATGCCGAGCCGAACAGCATCTTTGAACCGATATCCCGTATTTCACCCTGAATCGTCGGCCGCTGCCATTTCGGAACTTGCAGGCTGTTCGTATCCACGAGCGCCATCTCGCCGCCCCACAGCGGCCGGGCCGTCAGTTCCGACACGTAGGCGCGTCGCTCTTCGCTCACCAGGCCAAACCAGGCGGCGCCGTCCCTAAATAGTCCATCCTCGTCCTGTTGTCCGATTCTGACATTATCATGCCGAAACTCCAGCACACCCTCTGTGCGTACAATTTCCAGCCTGCCGCCAAAACCTTCGGAGGGATATCTAAAATGCTTAGTCGCAGGCAGCCGCCCACTCCCGTCCCAATGCCGCACCGTCAGACGATTGCGCTCCATAACACAATCCAACCTTGCAGGCTCATGCCGAAAATCATCGCGCCGGTTTGGCAGATGGCCGTACAGTTGCACGGTAGCTGGCGCTGAACACGCAATACTGGCGGCGATCGCAAAATTACCGCTAACCTGTAACCGTTTGAACAGATTGGGCTGCGGATTCGGCTCGTAAAATCCGAGATTCCACTTGTCCTGCACTTCAAGTCCGGTCGGAGACACTACTAAGCCACTGGCTTCCTCGCTTACCCCATAAGTCTCACCCCAACTCCCCTCGGCCGCCATGTCAAGCTCGCCGCCTACTGGTTTGATACTCTCATAATATGCATCCGGGGCAACCGGCTCGCCCAGCCGGGGATTGGTATCCGGATCGGCACCGCTCAAACCAGTCAGACCACCTACCGCTAATGCGGTTGTAGCTCCTATAAAACGACGGCGCGTAAAAGTACTTTGAGGTGGTTTAGCTTCTTCTGGCGCGCTCATGGTGTATAGAAGTAGATTATAAAACTTTTTAGGGTTTGGTCAATACCTCTCGCCATTGCAGGATGTTATAGCCACCAGTTACCGGATAGCTGGGCGGCGGTGCGTACAATAAATTATAATCATACGCGGTCGTGTTATTTTTGAATCCGGACAACCGATATCCACTTGCCGCATCATACACCGCATCACCACACGAGCTACCAATCTGCCACAACCAGGTCCACGTCTGTCTCGTGGCGATCGATCCATAGAAACTCAGTTTCTGATTTGCGCCTATCCAACCACGCGTACATCGGTTGCTATCCGATTTGTAGTATAGTGGTTGCTCTACGTCACCAGTCTGAGCAATAATGGCCGCATCGACTTCAAGCGTAAAGTTGCCGCTTGTCGCCTGGGTGATGTATGGCGCTAAGCGCACGCTATCCTCAGCGACCAAGCCTATCGCATCATCACCATTTTTGGTCGAATATGCCAAATCGTCGGCAATAATAATGTTGGCGTTATTGCTGGTCGCCAATCGGCCGGCGGCGATCGTCACCCGTCCGTGATAGGTCGGATTACTGCGCACCCACACATTGTCCTCGGCAAAAATCACACCTGATGACGGTATAGTGATACCGGACGATACCAACGTTAGTCCAAGCGCGCTGGTATAGGTCGTCTGCAGATCATTTTCGCTGTTAACGTTATAGAGATCATAGGTGCCATTAACATTTAAGTTGATCAAATAACCCCTGGTGGCACTAAAAGATGTTGCGCGTTGCGGCAGGTAGGCCGTGGTACGCGTAGTCGGTACTTGTGTGCAGGCGTTATTTTGTGTAGCCAGCGACGCCGTAGATGTCACCGAAGCGAATGCGGTTTTTTTGATGGTGCAGAGCGCGCTCGTGATCTGATTAAAGTCAATGGAGGGCTTGGGATACTGCCAATCGGCTTTACTGCGTGTATTGCAGTTGACGGGAGTTGTGACCGACGAGTCACACCAAACACCAGGACGGCTCGTTGAGCCGTTGCCGCCGAGATTACTCGGCGGCACATACGTCGTATTGGCACTCGAGATAACGTCATTACTCGCTCCATCCATGCGTATACCCACATTTGAGTGCACTGGGCCATCAGCGGCTTCCGTATTACCGAACCATAACGCCCCATCAGCTACCACGGCATAGCTCGCAAACGATGTAGCGCCGATCTGCGCATCAATCGTACGGGTAATTTTACCGCCCTTTATTTTACCGATGGAACGCACTGTCACGATTGTCGAGCCCGAACCCTGCGGTTTCACCCATAATGTGTAGCTGCCTTGTTTGACGGCATTATTGTCATAATAATCATGTACATACGGCCCATAACCCAAGTTTGCGTCAGGCGTTGACGGTGTCGAGCCACCATCTTTGTAATCCTCGCCATTGTGACTCAAATGCCACAGGTAATAGTTGATACCCGCCTCCGCTATGTTAAACGCTTTTTGACTTTTTTCGTTATTCCCCACAATGAAGAAGTTATTAAAGATAATGGTCGTTACCGCTCCGGCAAAAATCAAACCGGCAATGATAAAGGACAGAACAGTTGGCAAGATAAAACCATTTTGTAATTTCAGGCCTAATTTCATAAGTTTGTTTTCCGATTACGTAAACTGACCTGAACCGATATCGACTGCTTACTATCCTTGCTTAAATTACCATCAGGAACGAAGAGCGTAACTTTGATACTTTTGATTGTCTTGAGATCGGCAATCGGGGTAGCGAGCGTATTGCCAGTATCATCAAGATAGGTAAATGTCTTCGCCCCCGATGCTTCAAAAAAATTATTGATGATAGTGTAGGTGTGCTTGGAATCGGCGATTTCCGTCCCAATCGGTGGATTTGAAGTCATACGCGTCACGTCGGCGAATAATTTGGTCTTGCTACTATTTTTGTAATACACAATTCTCGACACGTATGCGTCACTTGGCGCAAAATAGGCATAACAATCGATCGAATCATTAGTGGCCGTGATGATACCGGTGACCCCACGGAGTACGGTCGCCACGCGTTGTGATTGCATTGTCAAATCGCTCAAACCAGATCCCGATTTCTGAAGTGAAATATACTGGCTAAAGGATGTATTAAAAAACGTGTATGCCGGGACTACCAAAATACCAATCATGACAATCACAATAACCAACTCAACCAGCGTAAAACCAGCCTTGCTAGTATCGAGTATTCTCATGGTGCCACCACCAATCCTCCGACGAGCGGCGCGTCGGGCAACGTGAGCGTATTGCCGCCATTAGTCACTTGTAGCTGCGTATTCCCCGTAGAAATACCTGTAACGTTCACCGTGCAGTTGATAGTAGTACCAGCAGATGTACCCGTACATGATGCCGTGTACGTATTGCCGCCTTGCAGGATTTTTACGCCTGTTGCACAGCTTGCCGGGGACGATGAGCACGCGAGATTAGTGCCCTTAATCGTGAACGCGAAAGCCGAGAGGTTATCCGAACCCAAACTTATCTGCGCAGGTGTGATAGTATTAAGGCGCGGAAAACCGGAACTCGTCGATAAGATGAGCCGCACTTTTTGATAGTAATTTTGCGCACCATAAGCAAATGTCGTCGTGGGCGGCGACAATGGGTCATAGGTTGGCACAGTGACTGGATTGAGCGTATTCACGCTACTGTACGGAACGGCCGCCGCCAGATAGTATGTCGTAGCACCAATCACACAACTCGTGGCACCGGTATCGCCGCAGAATATATATTGCCCCGGAACCAAACCTGCCACTGCTGCCAGTCCAGACGCGTCCGTGACGGGTCGAACATCCGACGGAGAAAGGTTATCGTAATAATACGCAGTGTCAGTAGTAGCCGTGTATTTTTTGTAGCCGCCCTTTACATATACCTTAACGTTTGCAAGTGCCGCACCTGAAGTGTTGACCGTTTCGAGTACCAAACTATTAGCGGCCATCGACTTGAGAGTTAAGGTGACGAACGACGAGGACTGGGTTAAAACATTCTGGTTCGGATACGTTGGGATCAGTGTGCCACTCGGCTTAATAGTGGTGAGTGTTGAATAGCCGGTCTTGGAAGCAGTTATGTTGTAGTCATTATTGGTTGCATCCGGCGGCATGCCGTAATAAATCACCACACCATTGCTATCTGTCGTGTCCGTCGCGTTAATGGTTGGTGAGGTGGTAGTATTAGCCAGCACGACCGTTGCTCCGGATATCGGGTTGCCGGCCGCATCCACGACTTTGACGAACATCGCCCCGGTTGTACTGGCCGTCTCTGAGACTTTGGCGGCGATTTGAGTGTCGGCTTCGGCTAGACTCTTGCCTGCACCGCCGGTCACGGTGACGTGTACTGCCTTATAGTCCGCCGGATTCGTATCCGGCGAGGGCGCCCCCGTGGGCGCCGGATAATTCCGACAATACTGCTCTTTGAGCGCTTGAGTAGGGTATGAACCACATCCATCATAAGCATCATCGACGTAACTGATACTGCTTTTGATTGTATATTTGACCCCATTGACCTTCTCGGTCTTGCTGGCCGGCAGAGGATTAGTCGCCACAATCGGACCACCAGCTATCGCCAACGAATCATACGGCAGTGATTTAAGATACTCCATCTGATTGGTTGCCAGACTGGAAGCAACCGCCTTTTGTTTGGCTACGACTGCACTATTCACAAGTGCAATAAACATCGCCAAAAAACTCAGCGCCACTACGGCAAACACCGTGAGCCCAACTGCCAGCTCTACGATCGTGAACCCACCCGATTGCCAGCGCAACCTTTTCATACTGCTTATAGTATAAACTATGCGCGGCATTCAGCCGATGCTTGACCTCGAACTTATTTCGTACTTTTTGGCCTTTTTTCAAATGAGTACTCCAGCACTCATTTTCACTCCTTCGATTTGAGTACTGGAGTACTCAAATCGAAAAACGCCCATTGACACATGGCGCAACACCGGACTCAACCACCTAACGCGAATTGACTTTTTTGGCCAAATAAGGATAATATAAGGAGTTATTTCTAACCGCCACGAACACGTGGGTCCATAGCTCAGCCGGTTAGAGCACCTGCCTTTTAAGCAGGGTGTCGTGGGTTCGAGCCCCACTGGACCCTCCAGATACAGATTGTTGTAATTTCCTAGCCTTGGGGTGACCTGACGGCTTGTTTTGACGGCAACGGCTGCCGTCTTTTTTAGTTTGAAGCAAACGTTCTAACTGCATGAGTGCTTGGGCTTGTCCCTTCAGGTCAGCGTGTTGGTAGAGCTGTTGGGTTGTAGTTATTGTGGCACGGAGCAGGCCGTTATTACCCTTTCCGCCTGGGTTTGCCAGGCCCACTTTAACAACTCTAGACTAATAGAATAAGAGCTTCATGCAAGCGTTTTCTGTTGTAAACAGCAATATAGATATTTATATTACTGATTGACATATGAAACAGAAATAAGGTAAAATATATTCATGATAACTTCTAAAGACTACGTGACCGCAAAGAAACAAAGGAATTTTGCTGGCACTGATACTGAATATCTGAGCTTCGTGCCTCCAAGCGTCAACCGTGAGTTCCTTCTCACGAATAAGCTGGCCGAGAAAGCGGAAGAGGCTACTCGATTAATAGGTGAGCTGAACGCTTATTCGTCAATCGTGCCAGATGTAGACTTTTTTATTAGTATGCATGTCCGAAAAGAGGCTGTTCAGTCCTCTCGCATTGAGGGTACGCATACTGATATTGACGAAGCGATTCTGCCCGAAGAAGATATTTCCCCTGAAAAGCGTGATGACTGGCAAGAAGTCCAGAATTACATTGCTGCATTAAACTTTTCCATTAGACGAATGGAGCAGCTGCCATTGGCTACGAGGTTGCTAAACGAAACACACAGGATATTAATGTCGGGCGCAAGAGGTGACGGCAAGTCACCCGGTGAGATCAGGACCACTCAGAACTGGATTGGCGGTGCTACGCTTTCATCTGCGATACACATCCCCCCTCATCCTAATAATTTAAATGAATTACTAAGTGATCTGGAATCTTTCTGGCACAATCGTTCAATAGCCATGCCTAAGCTGATTAGGATAGCAGTTACGCATTATCAGTTTGAAACGATCCACCCCTACGCCGATGGCAATGGACGCATGGGTCGTTTATTAATCATGCTCCAATTAATGAACTACGGCCTAATGGCTAAACCGACCCTATACATCTCGGATTTCTTCGAAAAAAATCGCCAGAACTATTACAACGCACTGACAGAAGTAAGGGTAAATCAGAATCTTGATCATTGGTTGGCGTTTTTCTTGGATGGAGTTATTGAATCTGCGAAATCCGGTAAAGAGAAGTTTGAAAAAATAATGAGTTTAAGAACGAACTATGTCGACCGAGTTGTTAAGCTTGGTCGCCGTGCCAACCGTGCTAATATCCTCATACATGAGATGTATAAGAGTCCAGTCGTTAATGCTGCTATGGCATCTAAAATACTAAGTATTTCTCAGTCGAACGCATATCAATTGATAAATGCATTAGTTGAGGAAAAGATTCTGAAAGAGGTGACCGGCTTCTCAAGAAACCGAATGTATATTCTTGATGAGTATCTTCAAATTTTCAGATAGGCCTCGTATCTGGTAGCTACCCACCACAGGTGACGTCGTCGCCTCTAGCAACACCGATATTTACAACTGCCTGCTTACTTCAGCAATCCACTCACGCCTAATGAACGGTTTGCCGTTCATTTCTTTGGCAAGGTTCCCCACAAGTTTTTTGAGCTCCTTGCAGCCGTCATCAATCTCTTGCTGACCAATGACAACTTTATGCGGTACAAAGTCTTGGTGCGCTCGTTTGAGTTTTGAGGACACGCTTATACTTCTATCGTCAATTTCAATCCGAAGCGGCAGGTCTGATAGCTCTTTGACAAGTTCTTGGCACTTTTCTACAAACTCGCCGCCGACAGGAATAAGACGAATATGAACAGGATTGAGCCATAGCGGTAAGCCTTGCTCAAAGTTGTCGAACAAAATGTACAAGTAGCGTTCAATACCGCCTGGAATTGCCGAGTGAATGATGACGGGGTATTGGCGCTCGCCGCCCTCGTCGATATAGTGAATGCCCAGGCGCGGCGCGTTGCCAATATCTACTTGAATACAGCCAATCTCGCGCGACTGTCCGAGTTTGTCAATTATCTTGTAATCAACATTTACCACCCAGTAGCGGTCTTGGCC
Source organism: Saccharimonadales bacterium (SeqCode) (assembly GCA_039809165.1). Classification (GTDB taxonomy): domain Bacteria; phylum Patescibacteriota; class Saccharimonadia; order Saccharimonadales; family UBA4665; genus UBA4665. The sequence continues at coordinate 17,577 of JBDHUK010000009.1, forward strand.
GTCCTCGATGATATTCACCAGAACATCAGCGCCAAGCGAAACGGGTATTTCCTCAATGTACTGCCTGTATTCTTGCCAAACTTTTTCCGACGGCACTTCTACCACTACTTGATACTCTCGTTTTGCTTCTTTGCCAGCTTCGACGATTTTGGCTTGCAGCTTCGGGAACCATGCAAACGCTTCGGCGGCATCCTTAAAGTAGGGATGTATATCAGGCATATAGAACCGTCTTTGGCGCATGAGCAACATCATCTCGCCGCTTTGCTCATGGCGGTAACAATCCGACAGCGAAAAATGGGCAAACGGCAGTTGCTTGTGGCTCAATGGCGATTTAGAAGCCAAGTTAAACTGCGGATAACTTGCGTCATAGCTCATCACAATATCTGATTTACCCGATTTGAACTGATACAGCCTATCGCCAAACAGTGAAGCATACGCCTCAACAACAGGGTGCTGCAAGCTAAACATGTTTGCGCCGTTTACTTCGTAAACAGGCAAACCCAGCTCATGCACAAGTTGTCTTGCGTAATCTTGGACAAGCCGCCGCATAAAGTTTGCTTTGTAGTTGTACTGGACATGACCGATATCTGCGTTTGGCTCCCAATTAAAGCCCAGTTTGCTGGCATATGCTAGATATTCGGGCTTGTCGTTTGATTGCTCAACCAGCACTTCGCCGAGCGCCTCGCGCTTCACGAAGTCGGCAAATTGCTTGCTAATTTTGGGCATTTTTAAGTAGTCATTGATTTCAATGACTTGTTTTTCTTGATTGAGAATAAAGTATTTCATTATTAAAACTCCTTTAGGCTGGTTTATTTCCTCTGTTCTTCGCCCTACATGGAGTTTTGTTCCGAGGTAAACAAAAACTCCCGGGCCGCCCGGGAGTTTTTCAATCAATAACAAACCAAGGCGGTACTAGGACAATGCCGTCGTCGTTATCTGGTTTGGCTTGATTGATTTAATCATAAATCTATTATAGCACACTTGGATAATTAACGCAAGCGTTTTCAGCCTGAGTCTCAAACCCCCCTCACCCTTCTTCTCCATCTACCTATATGTAGAAGACTCAGCTTTTTGTGGCCCACTTGGGGCCACAAAAAGCTGAGTGGTTATAGTATGTTTGTAGGATCTAGATGTAAATCTTAGGCCTGGACGGGTGTATACTACTCTCATATGGATCAGCAAGCACTCAATACTTTTCTCGGCAAAGCCGAACTGGCCACCTACGCCGGTGGTGGACAGCGCATGCAAACTGACAAAAAGGGATTTTACGATCTGGAATACACCGAGGGCGATTTTTACTACCGCGACAGTTTTGCCGGCTATCTGGCGTCACACGGCCAGGAAATTGTCTGGTATCAGGACAAGCCGGTATGGATGTGCTCCTATGCTGGTGGCATGAGAAACAGCAAGGCCGACGACGCCACATTTGCCCATGATACTTTTGAATTTTTGAAACAGGCAATGCAAACTCGCGGAGATGACGTGGCGTTTCAGCACCGCGGCCCCCAAAACCTCACCGACGGAGACTGGGAATACCGGAACGATCGTGCTGGCGACATCTCAAACTTCAAGGGTCATGAAGAAATCCGCTACCGAGGCGAGCTGGTATTTGAGCATGATTATTTCGGCGGCATACTCAAGGATGGACGTACGTGATCAAGAACTCTTCCTATCTTGAAATAGCACTACAGGCAGTCAAGCAGGCCGAAGCGATCATACTGCAATACCTCGACACCAAAATCCGAGCCGAACTGAAGCCAGACCTCTCCCCGGTCACTATCGCTGATCGCGAAGCAGAAGAAATCATCAAACAAACAATTCTGGCTCAATTCCCGGATCACACATTTTATGGCGAGGAAGGTGAGAAAATAGACCTATCACATCACCAAGGATATACCTGGATCATCGACCCGATCGATGGCACCAAGAGTTATCTGCGCGGCAATCCACTCTTTGCAACACAGCTTGCGCTGCTTCATGACGGCGAATTCATCCTCGGCGTATCAAATGCCCCGATACTGCACGAACTCCTATACGCCGAACGCGGCCGAGGCTGTTTCATGAATGACGAACGGGTTTCCGTATCGTCTGTGGCCGAAATTTTCGAAAGCTATGTTAGTTTTGGGTCACTCAAGTACTTCACGAAACATGACATCCTCGAACCTCTCGTATCAATAGCCGAACAAGCCCGATGGACGCGAGGCATCGGAGATTTCTGGAGTTACCATTTGCTCGCTCAGGGCAAGCTTGATGTCATGATCGAAGCTGAAACGAAACTCTGGGACATCGCTGCCATGAAAGTAATTATCGAAGAGGCCGGTGGGCGCGTCACGCAGCTCGACGGCAGCCCAGTCGATCATACGACAACGACCTTTCTGGCAACCAACGGCAAACTTCATGACGAAGTATGCCGTCGCTTCAACTCATAGGCTATACTGACATCATGGCCATCAATTTCTATACGCACCCTTACTATGCGCTCGATAACTTCTCCGCACATGCCATCGAATACGAGGGCAAGCTCTACCCCACTTCGGAGCACGCCTATCAAGCCGCAAAAATATCCGATGAATCAGCACGTGAAGAAATACGAAGTGCACGTAGTCCGCTCGAAGCAAAGCATCTTGCAAATGAGGTGTACAGGCATTTTCGGATACATCGAGATGAGGCAGCAAAAATCGCACTGATGGAAGATATATTGCGCGCAAAGTTTGCTCAACACGCAGAAGTACAAGACGCGCTCAAAAGATCCGGCACCGAAAAGATCGTCGAAGATTCGCCAACAGATTATTTCTGGGGCGAAGGTGCTGACGGCACCGGACGTGATGAGCTTGGAAAATTATGGATAAAAATAAGGAGCGAATCATGACACGATCACCCGAAGCAGATTTCGTTCGAGATGTCGTGACTCGTGGCGGTAACCAGCCCAAGATCGCAACCAACAAACGAATTGGTGATTACCGAGTCCAGTGATTCTGGGATATAATTTTACCCATGCATAAGCCCCGGGTGCAAATAGTCAACGAGAGCGATCAGCTCATCGGGCATAAGCTGCGCGCCGACATCGACTACACTCACGATATCTACCGCACCGCTTCACTATGGCTCGAGAACGGGGACGGCGGAATTTTGATTGCGCAGCGAAAAGTAGTCAAAGACAAACATAAGGACCCCGGATTGTGGGGTCCGGCGGTCTCCGGCACGCTGGAAGAGGACGAAACATACGAGTCGAACATCATCAAAGAAGCTGCCGAAGAAATCGGCCTGACAAACATCAGCCCCATATTCGTAACGACGTTTTTGCAGCTCACACCGCGGCGGCAGTTCGCTTCAATATTTGTCTATACCACCGACCTGCCGCTCAGCGCCTTCGTCATTCAGGAAGATGAGGTCGAGCAGATTCAATGGATAGCAAAAGCCAGCCTGCTCCAGGATTTTCAGGACAACCCGACCGCATATGTGCCGTCTATGAGCAAATTCATCGAGTATTTCATTGATGCCCGATAACTTGCCAAAAACCGGGAGTGGATACTGTCCGGTCTACGTATTCGATCTGGACGGCGTCATTACCAACCCCTCCAGTAGTCGTGTCAATGAAAGCGTGACGGACGCCATGCGCTTGTTGCTGGCCGCAGGCTTTATACTGGCCGTCAATACGGGCAGGTCATTTGAATGGGTCGAGCAAAATCTATTGGAACGTTTGCGGCATGATGGCCACAGTCGGATTTTTGATCGTTTTGTAGCCGTCTGTGAAAAGGGCGGCGAAATGGCTATCCTGCAAAACAACCGATGGTCGGTCACTCCCAGTGAGTTTGCCGTGGCCCATGATACATACGAGATCGCCCGGACAACCTTTAATCAGGCTAAAGATCGACTGAAAAGTATGTTTTGGGACAACACAAAACGCACAATGGCCTCAATCGAAAAGTTGCCGTCAGCCGATCTTGACACGTTTCATGCCGAGCAACGCATGCTCGTCAGCATGCTGTCCGAGAGTCTTTCAGGCCATGAAATCAGGATTGACGCCACCACCATCGCGACCGACGTGGAGTCACCCAGAGCAGGCAAGTACGCCGGTGCGCAACTTATCTATACATGGGTCCGTCCGCTCATGGGCGAGGATAATCGCTCATGCAGGCCTTCATTCATAAGCATCGGGGATAGTGCCAGCGACTATGACATGGCACGGTATTTTGCAGAACAAGGGGCGGACTCCACATGTATCTACGTAGGGATGCCCGCAGATAAGATTCTATACGATGAGCGCGTGAAATTCGTGGCCACCACGGCTCATTACGACGCCGGAACACTGGAGTTCCTGGCAGCGCATACCACGTAAGATTTGCGATAGGCCTCGCCACGCCTGGCTTTTCTGCACACAAGACTACAGCGCGTGTTCGTCGTGATGCCGCCGGGGCCGCTGCATCCACAAAAACAGCAGCGCCAGCAGCGTGCTGGCGCTAATAATCAGCGTCTGCAGGTTTTCCAGCTCGCGCCACAGCGGTGTCCGCATGATTTCATTCGTAAGGCCATAAGGCAGGAGCGGCACGGTCAACAGAGCAACCAAGGCGCTTGCACCGAGCGCCGGCAATAGGTTAAAAGTGTTTTTGGCTTTGCCGCGTACTGAGTGAATCATGATGATCGTGGTAAGCACTACCGGCAAGAGCTGGAGTACAAGGTTAACAGTTGACTGATTTGCACTTACTCCTGGCGCATGCGATCCAAAAGCCGAAGCAATCGTCGAGGCGTCACCGCCCACGAATTGCACAAGTACCGAACCAAGACAGAGACTCAAGAACACAAATGACGCATTCACGCGCAGTATAAACAACGCCACCACCGGCGCCGCCAGGATGACTATAAGCATAATTTGCGGATCCATACCTACGCTTACTATACCATAACCGCTTAGACTCACCCCATATCGGGG
>JBDHUK010000010.1:0-21301 GCA_039809165.1 Saccharimonadales bacterium (SeqCode)
GTGACCATTAGGCCGCGTGGTGGTTTCGTGCAGTTCGTGGAATTTGGTGTTGAGTTTATCACCAAACTGGTTGAAGGTGTATTCGATGACAAATCCAAAGGCACTAAATATGTACCGTTCTTTGTGACATTATTTTTCTTTCTGCTCTTCAATAACTGGCTCGGTTTGTTGCCGGGAGTCGGCGAGGCTTTCACATCCGGCGGCCACCCACTCTTCCGTCCGTTTACGGCGGATTTGAATGGCACGCTGGCGGCCGGTATCGTAACGATGGCCTATGTGTACGCATCGTCAATTCGTGAATCGGGTGGTTTCCTGCCCTATCTGCGACACTTCTTTATCGGGAACCCCCTCAATCCCCTATATCTGATAATTGGTCTGCTGGAAATTCTGACCGATTTGACACGCTTGTTCAGCCTGTCGCTCCGACTGTTTCTGAACGTGACTATCGGTGAAATCGTGATCGCGGTCTTTGCATATCTTGGGGGACTGATGGCTGTGTGGATAGCTCCGGTTACCGCTCTGCCCTTTACGCTTATCGAGGCTTTCGTCGGGGCATTGCAAGCCTATATCTTCACGGTGCTCAGTCTGATGTACTTGGCGATTGCCGTCAATCATTCACACGATCATGCCGAGGAGCATATGATGGAAGGAGATAATTTGACGGAGCATTCAGAAGCTGACACAATGAAGTTAAGACCGGGAGAAGCCTAGCGTGTAGAACGTCTACTAATCCTGTGTATTCTGGATATTAATAAACAACAAGTAGTAAGGTAGTAAGGAGAAAATGATGTTAGCATATTTTGCGGCAGAAGCAGTCAACAGTGGCGTTATTGGTAAGGGTCTGATGATTGGTCTGGGCTTTATCGGACCAGCTATCGGCATCGGTATTATTGGTGGCAACTATTTGGCGGCAGTGGGCCGTAACCCCGAGGCAAGTAAATTCTTTGGGCAGGCACTGGTGTTTGTCGCTATCGTCGAGCTGTTCGGTCTGCTGGCGTTCGCCTCAACCTTCATCGTCAAATAACATGCTGACGTTCAGTGAAGGAGCAAAACAGTAATATGATTCAATTTGTGACACAATTTGCGGCAGAAGAAAGCGCTTCGGGTATCGGGGCTCTCGGCATTAACCCGACTGCCCTGGGTATTCAGTTGGTGACCTTTGTATTGGCATTTCTGGTGCTCAAGAAATTTGCGTTTGAGCCAATCGGCAAAGTGCTGCGTGAACGTCGTGAGCTCATCGAGACCGGCGTGGCACTTGGCGAAGAAATGAAGAAAGAGCGTACCGAGCTCGACAAACGGGTTACCAAAGAACTGCATGATGCCCGAGTCAAAGCCGACGGTATTGTAGCAGAGGCGCATGATGCTGGCCGAGCTGCTGTTGCCGAAGCTGAGGGCAAGGCCCGCGAAAAAGCCGAGGGTATTATTGCCGACGCCAAGGCACGCGGTGAGCAGGATGTGGTCCAGATGCGCAAAGCACTCGAAAAAGAACTGGTCGGCCTGGTGTCTGATGCCACCGAAGCTATCATCGACGAAAAAGTTGACGCGACTAAGGATGCTGCATTAATCGATAAAGCTCTCAAGGCTCAAAGCACGAGCCAAAAGGCTGGAGGTATCGCGTGAAGCAGCCGCGACACGAAATCGCGACTGCCCTGGCCCGGCGCTCACTACGGGCTAGCGATGCTAGTACTTCTACATTGGCAGCTGAGATCGCCGCCTATCTGATTCAAACTCGCCGGGTCGGCGAACTTGAATCATTGCTGCGCGATGTTATGCAATACCGCGCTGACAAGGGCATTGTTGAGGTCATCGCGGTGAGCGCATTTCCGCTGAGCGATAACGTCCGGGCGGACGTCGAAACCGAAGTGCATCGGGTGTATCCGGGTGCCAAGCACATTATTATCAGCCATCGCCTCGATACATCGGTTGTCAGCGGCGTGCGGCTGGACTTTGCTAATCAACAACTTGACCTAACAGTCCGCAATAAATTAAACAAGCTCAAGCAACTCACGGGAGCTGGAAAGGAACGATAATGGCTGACACAAAAGAACTCTCCATTAAAGAATTATCAGATGATATCAGGTCGGCGATTGCCGAGCTAAAGGCGCGTCCGGAGATTGAAAACGTTGGCGTGGTTACGCGTGTCGGTGATGGCATTGCCTGGGTGTACGGCCTAAGCGGCGCCGGCTTTAACGAGATGCTTGACATCGAGGGTGCGAATGGCCGGACGATCACTGCCTTTGCCTTCAACCTCGGCGAGGATGAAATTGGCGCGGTACTCCTGGGCGACGACACCTCTGTATCTGCTGGCGCCAAAGTGCGTTTGAGCGGCCGGGTGCTTGAAGTGCCGGTGGGTCCGGAACTTGTTGGCCGCGTTGTCGATCCGTTAGGCCGGCCACTCGATGGGGGTGAGCCAATCAAGACCAAGCAAATGAGCCGCGTCGAACGGCCGGCCCCTGGCGTTCTCGCGCGCAAGCATGTTCATGAGCCGATGATGACTGGTCTCATGGCTATTGACGCGATCGTGCCCATTGGTCGTGGCCAGCGCGAATTGATCATTGGTGACCGCCAAACTGGTAAGACGGCCATCGCCGTGGACACTATGGTTAATCAGGCCAAACAAAAGACCGGTGTCATCAATGTGTACGTTGCCATCGGCCAGAAGCTGAGCAAGGTTTCCGCTCTCCAGGAGCGCTTGAAACGCGAAGGTGTGATGGACCAAACGATCATCGTGGCTACCAGTCCGTCGGATCCGGCTGCCATGCTGTACCTAGCGCCCTATACCGGTGCGGCTATGGGTGAGTATTTTCGTGATAACGCCCAGCATGCGCTTATCATTTACGATGATCTGACCAAGCACGCCCAGGCATATCGCCAGATGTCACTTTTGTTGAGGCGTCCACCGGGCCGCGAAGCCTATCCGGGTGATGTTTTCTATCTGCACTCCCGTTTGCTGGAGCGCGCTGCCAAGCTGTCGGATGACCTCGGTGCCGGTTCGCTGACGGCCCTGCCGATCATCGAAACCCAGGCTGGTGACATCTCGGCCTACATCCCAACCAACGTCATCTCCATCACCGATGGCCAGATTTTCCTGGAAACCAACCTGTTCTATCAGGGTATCCGTCCGGCCATCTCGGTTGGTTTATCAGTGTCACGCGTCGGTGGCGATGCCCAGACCAAGGCCATCAAAGCAGCCGGTGGTGGCCTCAAGCTGGCGCTGGCCCAATTCCGTGAGTTGGCGGCTTTCAGCCAGTTCTCAACTGATCTTGATGCTGAAACCCGGCACGCGATTGAGCGCGGCCAACGCCTGACTGAACTACTCAAACAGCCACAGTTTAGCCCGTATGCTATCTGGGAAATGTACAGTACGCTGTATGCGGCCAACGAAGGCTGCTTTGACGGGGTGCCGCTCGATAAAGTCAAGCAAGCCGAAGATGCGCTGCACCGTGAACTTAAGAGCAAACATGCCAAATTGGTCGACGCTCTGAACACGGGAGACAAAGTCTCGGACGCAAATAACGCTGCATTGCTCAAGGTAGCACGCGCAGTATTTGAGACTTATGAATCTAAGGATGTGAAGTGAGCCTCTTCTAAGAGACAGAGGATATTATATGGCAAGTACGATCACTCTCCGCCGCAGGATTACATCCATCAAGGGCACGCGTCAGATCACCAAGGCGATGCAGCTGGTGAGCGCCAGTAAAATGCGTCGTGCTCAGGAATATGCATTTCGCTCGCGAGCCTACCGTGATATGGCGACCGAGCTGCTGGGCCGTCTTAACGATACGCGCGAGGTCGAAAATCACCCCCTATACAAGGTGCGGTCCGTTCATTCGCGGCTCTACGTAGTCATAACAAGTAACAGCGGCCTGGCTGGTGCCTACAACGCCAACGTGCTTAAAATGCTGGCCCGAAGTTTGCACGACGACCAAAAGTCGGGTGTGACTAGCAAAGTAATCGTTGTCGGTAAACGTGGGGCCCAATTTGTTCGTCGGCTGAAGGATATCGAGCTTATCGGAGTCTATAACGATTTTGGAGATCAACCAACGGCGAATGATGTGCGGCCGATTTTAAATTCCATCATGAGTCATTATTCGGATGCATCGGTTGATGAGGTTAGGCTCATCTATACCCTTTTTAAGTCAAATATTCAACAAATTGCCACGAATGCTCAATTGTTGCCAGCGATACTCGAAACGGCCGACGATATTACTCCTGATAACAAACAATTCAGCACTTTCGAGCCGAACGTCGAAACGGTTATCGAACAGATTACGGTCCGGCTGGTAGAAGCCCAATTGTGGCAGGCGTTACTCGAAAGCCTGGCGAGCGAACATAGTATGCGAATGCTGGCCATGAAAAACGCCACCGATAATGCCAATGAACTTATCGCCGATTATACCCTGGAATACAACACTGCCCGGCAGGCAAATATCACTCAGGAATTGGCTGAAATCACCGGCGGCGCGGAGGCACTCAATGACTAACGGAAGAAAGGATTGATGATGACATTCAAATATGAACAACGGCATCAGTTTGGTTTTGCGAAACGTACCGATGTTATGCCGGACGATCTATATGAGAGCAAGCTAAAAAAGGTATTTCCTCAAGGTGGCCCAGCAGATGATTTGTTCGACCCCCGTGAGAAAGATGACTTACGCAGGGCGGATATCCAAGATACATATGGATTATTCAGGTCACGGATTGCAGGATTGATTCCTGAAATTCAAGCAGCAGACCCCGGACGGGTAGACGAGATCACTGCAATCATCGCCTTCGCAGACAGACAGGCATTCGAGACTGGCATAAAGTATGGCAATGACCTTAATGACAGAAGGCGGTGGAGTGATCCAAATTCAGCAGAAAGAGTTGCATTAAGAAGGATGGAAGCAGGTATATAATGGCAGACACAGCAGCAAAATCTAGGACACAAAAAGGCGTCGGTGCTATCACCGCCATCGTCGGTGTCGTTATCGACATTGAATTCGGTACCGGGAATCTACCGGCAATTTATAATGCCCTCAAACTGGAGCACGATGGCACCGAGCTGACGCTTGAAGTGGCGCAGCACCTTAGCGAGTCAAGTGTTCGAGCTATTTCACTGGGTAGTACTGATGGCCTGGAACGAGGCGCTGAAGTAACTGATACTGGCGCGCCTATCAGCGTACCGGTTGGTGATGCGACGCTCGGACGTATGTTCAACGTGACCGGCGAACCGATTGACGGAAAAGCCGGTAGTTTCAAAGAGAAAGCCTCGATCCACCGTGCTCCACCACCCTTGGCCGATCAATCTGGCCGAGTGGAAATCCTGGAAACGGGTATTAAAGTCATCGACCTGATCGCTCCGATTGTCAAAGGTGGTAAGGTCGGCCTGTTCGGTGGCGCCGGCGTCGGTAAGACCGTCCTGATCCAGGAGCTTATCAATAATATCGCTAAATTCCACTCGGGTTATTCAGTGTTCGCCGGTGTCGGCGAGCGTACTCGTGAAGGTAACGATCTGTACCACGAAATGGAAGAATCGGGTGTTATCAAGAACACCGCCCTGGTATTCGGACAGATGAATGAACCACCGGGTGCTCGCCTTCGCGTGGCCCTGTCAGGCCTGACGATTGCTGAGGGCTTCCGTGATAAGGGCAGTGACGTGCTGCTCTTCATTGACAATATCTTCCGCTACACCCAGGCTGGTGCTGAGGTGTCCGCCCTGCTTGGCCGTTTGCCTAGTGCGGTGGGTTACCAGCCAAACCTGGCTCAGGAAATGGGCGCTCTCCAGGAGCGTATTACATCAACCAAAGAAGGCTCGATTACATCCGTACAGGCTGTGTATGTGCCGGCTGACGATATGACCGACCCGGCGCCGGCGACGACCTTTGCTCACCTCGACTCTACCATCGTGCTGAACCGTGCTCTGACGGAGATCGGTATCTATCCGGCGGTCGATCCGCTTGATTCTAACTCGACCATTCTCGATCCGGAAATTGTCGGCGAAGATCACTACAATGTGGCTCGTGAGGTTCAGCGCATCCTACAGCGTTATAAAGATCTGCAAGATATCATTGCTATCTTGGGCATGGAGGAGTTGTCCGACGAGGACAAGACGACTGTGGCTCGGGCACGGCGTTTGCAGCGTTTTATGAGCCAGCCGTTCTTCGTGGCCGAGCAGTTCACGAACAACCCCGGTCAATATGTCAAGCTGGCTGATACTATTCAGGGTTGCAAAGAAATTCTCGAAGGCAAGCACGATAGCCTGCCGGAAACTGCGTTTTATCTTAAGGGCGATATCAATGCCGTTGTCTCTTCAGTACAGCCGAAAGACTCCGATGATGACGACGACAAAAAAGCTGATAAAGCAACCAAGAAAGAAACCGCAAAGGTGGGAGTCAAGTAGCTATGGTTTGGCCAGGTAGAATAAAAACCGCTTCTAAAATTCCTGGTGCCACCGAGGCCAGTGCTGCTTTCAGATTTGACATCGATCCGGCAGTTGAGACGGCGTTTCTTGGCGTAATTGACTCCCATCACAATGTGATTGTACGTGCCACTCAGGTTGACCCTGAACTTGAGAAAGAGCTCGGCAGGTTATTCGTTACAATTGCCACTAATGCGGCGCATACCGAACATTGCGCCCAGAGAGGAATGCCACGCGGTTAATGTTCAAGTTTAAATTAGTTAGCCTGAGCGGCGTCCAGTTTGAAGGCGAAGCTTACGAAGTCACCTTGCCGACCCTTGATGGCCAGATTAGCGTGCTAACCGGCCACATGCCACTGGTGAGTGTGGCGAGCTATGGTGTCATCGCTGTTCGCCGCGACCCCAAGACTGTTGACAACGACCGTGAGTTCTTTGCTACCAATGGTGGCGTTATCGAAGTTGTTAATGGCGAACTTCATGTGCTTGTTGACGAGGCTGATCACGCCGATGATATTAATGAAGCCGAAGCAGAAGCGGCCCACGAGCGCGCGCTGGCGCTCAAGGCCGAAGCGGAGGACGAAGTCAGCCTTGAGAAGGCTCAGCAGCTCGTCGACCGGCATGCGGTGCGCTTGCAAGTGGCAAATCTGAAACGCCGCCGTCAACGATAAATTGTAGACAATGCGTCAAAAATACAAACATCGTTTTGAGGAACAACACCTTCTGCGCGAGCTGAGGCACTATTTGCCCACTCAGGGCCCACTCAAGGATTTTGTTCATCACAACACTCTACATGCGTTTCAGGATATGAAATTCTATGATGCGACCTTCAAGGCGTCGGCGATTTTTGGTTTTCAGACCACATTTTCACTCAAAGAATATCGAGATCTCTACGCTATCAAACGTATCACGCCGGATATCCTGAATAGGATCATTGTCGAAACAAAAGGCGATAAGGATTTTAATGCGTGGCGCAAGAGAGTCCTCTACAAAGAATACGACATTATTACCACGCCGCGTATCGGAGAGTTGCGAAATGAGTGGAAGCGACGTTATCCGATTGACTTGGACAATGCAGTGCAGCCACTGTTATTTCGGATTATCTGTAGCTATATCGACCAAGGTATTGCCATATCACCATTCCCCTTTGAAGATAAGGGCTTGCTGAATGCCGTGCGACGGCTGGAAGGTCTCAGTGTGGTTAGCATCTTCAAAACAGACCGGGCACGTAATTTGCTGCGAGATGAGTCCTGCACGATAACCGAGCTGCTCAAGATATTGGTTGGCAAGCAGGATTATTTTGAGCAATATATCTACGACCAGCAGTTCGGACACCGGGGCTGGTCGGGCATGGTGTCTACCCTGGAAAGTAGGCCGGAGACGTTGCTCTACCCAAAGTCTATCGCCTTAGAAGATCTTATTATTCTCGAGCTACTGTTGGAAATTGATGCCTTGACGGCTACCCTGGGTACTGCATGGGAGCCGCTCGGAAACAGCATGTCGCGGCCGCCGATGGACATATTCGCAGACGAACCGCTAACCGAGCTGCAGGAAGTTGTCCGAATATGGCAGGATGCATTTGAGTGGAGTTACTACGACACGGTTCTTGGCGGCCTGCTGCTGACACTCCCTTCTGCGGCTACCAAGCGAGCTTCAAAGACGGCCACGGTCTCGAAGAGTTTTCAGGCTATCTTTTGTATTGATGAACGGGAGTATTCTCTGCGGACGCATCTGGAAAACTTGGATAGTGGCTGTGAAACACTCGGGGCGCCTGGATTTTTTGGGGTTGAATTCTACTTCCACCCGGCGCATGCCAAATTTTATGACAAGCTCTGTCCAGCACCGGTGACACCAAAGCATCTCATCGAAGAGGCCGCAGAAGTTGATGCCCGTGAACATGCCAAAGAAATCATGTTCGCCAAGCATTCTCATAGACTGGTCAGAGGCTTCTTCTTTTCGTACTTGTTGGGAATCCCGGCACTGGGCAAATTAATCATCAATCTTGCAAGGCCGGCCATGGGGCCGGCAATCGCGAATGCATTTGCGCATATGAATCCGGACGCCGAGCTCACTATCGTGCACGACGGCGAGTATGACTACGAAAAGGGGCTACAGATAGGCTTTACAATCGAAGAGATGGCGGATCGTATTGAGAAGCTTCTGCGGAATATCGGTCTTACGCACGATTTCTCCTCACTCGTGTACGTTATAGGTCATGGGTCAAGCAGTGCCAACAATCCGCACCACGGTGCGCACGATTGCGGCGCCTGCAGTGGACGGCCCGGACTGGTTAACGCCCGGGTTGCCGCCTTTTTTGCCAATTATCAGCCAGTACGGGATCTGCTACAGACACGCGGATTACGTATCCCTGATTCTACACAGTTTCTTGGCGGCATGCACGACACTGCGTCCGATGAGGTTATGTTTTATGACGAGAAGCAACTGACGGACAAAAACCGGCGTTTACATGCCAACAACAAGCAATTGTTTGAAGAAGCACTCAATCTTGACGCCAAGGAACGTTCGCGTAGATTTAAGTCGATAGATACCGCCCAACGCATAACAAAAATACGCCGCGACATCAAAAAACGTTCCGTATCATATTACGAACCGCGTCCCGAGCTTGGGCATGGCACTAACGCGCTCTGTGTTGTGGGCAGGAGAGATCTGACTAAACGGCTATTCTTGGACCGGAGGGCATTCTTGAACTCCTATGACTACACCAGTGATCCGGAAGGCAAACTGCTACTGAACGTACTTACGCCACTTGGCGTTGTGTGTGGTGGTATCAATCTGGAATATTTCTTTTCACGGATGGATAATTACAAGTTGGGGGCAGGCACCAAGCTTCCCCACAATGTGATGGGATTAGTCGGAGTCGCGAATAGTAGTGACGGTGACCTCCGCTCCGGACTGCCCTTGCAGATGATCGAGGTTCATGACCCCGTCCGTCTTTTGATGATAGTCGAACACTACCCTGATGTGGTTGCTAAAGTCATACGGTCAAGCCCACCCCTCTATGAATGGTTTGCCAACGAGTGGATTCATTTGGTGGTGCTACATCCCAAGCAAAAGAAGCTGTATATTTTTAAGGATGAGTCATTTGTGCCGTATCTGACGCTTACCAAAAAACTGCCAATAGTCGAGAATTTGTCGAATATGTTTGAGGCAGCACCCAAGATGAAGACCAATCACATATTGGACGCGACTATAGAAAATCTGCCGGTACATATCATTAGGTAATCGTATGTCAGCACAACTACTCGCCGGTCTCATAATTGTCCCGATCCTCGGTTTTGCCGGCTGTATTATCCTGCCAAAGAAGCGAGAGAGTGCAATTTTTTATACTGTTATGGCAGCAATGTCGCTCGAATTGGCGCTGTTCTTGATGTTGAGTTTTAACCTGCTTGGTTCCGGTGGTGTGCCGGTATCAACAAATCTAGGGGATCTCTACCTGAGTCATCATTACAAGTTTTCGCTTGAATTTTATTTTGAGCGGCTGTCCGCGACATTCATGGGGATGGCCATATTAATGACGACGCTCGTCTTCGCCTTTAGTAAGTACTATATGCACCGCGAGCCGGGCTTTAAACGATTCTATTATACGGTCATGCTGTTCCTTATAGGATTATCACTTATCGTTCTGGCAGGTAACTTTGAGGTTCTGCTGCTGGGCTGGGAGTTCATTGGCATCAGTTCTGTGCTGTTGATCGCATTTTACCGCGACCGGTTCCTGCCGGCCAGAAACGCGCTCAAGATATTCTCGGTATATCGCATTGCTGATGCTTTTCTGCTCATGGCTATCTGGTATGCACATCATATTTTTGAGAAGAGCATACGTTTTGCCGACCTTTCACAGGTTACCATGCAATACGGTGATCAAATGGTAGTACTCGGCCTACTCTTATTTGCGGCTGCTCTTATCAAATCCGCGCAATTTCCATTTTCGTACTGGCTGCCGCGTGCCATGGAGGGCCCCACCACATCAAGTGCTATTTTTTATGGTGCGCTGTCCGTGCACATGGGTTTGTTTTTGATGCTCAGGACGCATCCGCTCTGGGACGGCAGTATAGAGCTGCGGATTTTGATCGCAGTCTTTGGTATCATGACGGCGCTCGTGGCTTCGTCGATCGCCCGAGTACAGTCCTCCATTAAAACTCAAATTGCCTACGCGTCCGTTACGCAAATCGGCATTATGTTCATTGAAGTGGCTGCCGGACTGTACTGGTTGGCGCTGATTCATTTTGTATGCAATGCTTGCCTGCGTATGTACCAGCTGCTTATCTCGCCCTCGGCCGTCAGCTATCTGGTACACGATCAGTTCTTTTATTTCGTGCCGCCTGCCCAGCGCATTAAAAACACTCCTCTTGGCAGGCTCCGTGCCACGCTTTACGTCGTGGGTATCAAGGAATGGAATATGAATACGGCGGCAAGCCATTATATATGGAATCCACTAAAATCTGTGGGGCGAATTTTTGCCTTCCTGGATACACTGCTTGCCCAAGCGGTTGCTCTCATGTTGTTCTTGGCAGTCGTGGGGACTATAACTGCCAAGGCGTTTCCGGACGGCTCCCTGGCTGTTGTTTCGATCATAGCCGCAGCCGTAAGTGTCATCCTGTATGTACGAGCATATGCCACCAAAAATTCCGCCATAATTGCCTGGAACCTTATTATGCTAGGGCATCTATATGGGGCACTTTTCTTATACCTTGCGTCCAGTGGAAATTGGAGATATCTGGTCATGTACGGTGCTGGTGTTGTAATCGCGTTTGTGGCAGGGTACTTATGCTTGCGTTATCTACGGGCGAGAGGAGAGTCGATTATGCTGCGTGAATACAATGGATCAATATTCGCTTTCAAAGTGTTAGGCCATGTCTTTTTTATCGTATGCCTGTTATTTATGGTATTCCCCGTAGGCCCTTCTTTCTTGGCGCGAGATGCTCTTTTGAGCTTGATTCCTGAAGGCCACGTTGCCCAGTTAGTGCTCTTTTGCGTTGCCTATGTGCTTGCAGGTGTGAGTATCATGCGTTTATATACAAAGGTCTTCTTCGGGCCGTATGCATCCGGTTATCACGAAAAAGCATATAAATCCTCTTAGGACCCTCAAGATGGCCGGCCGGGAATCTTAACACCTTTAACCTCTATTGCAAAAACCCTCCTAAGCCGATATGCTGATAAGTATACAAACTAAGGAGGAATCCACTCATGTTAAAGAGAAAAAACTTGGCTGCGTTGGTCGCCGAGTTTCTCGGTACGGGCGTGCTGACGCTCGTTATTTTGAGCGTCCAACGCTCGCAGCTCGGACTGGCGTTTTTTGTAGCGTTGGCCGCTGGTATGGCCATTGTGGCGCTGACCTTTATTTTTGGTCGTGCTTCGGTGGCGCATTTTAACCCGGCTATCACGATAGCCTTCTGGACGGCTCGACGCATAAAAACAGTCAAGGCGTTGTTCTTTATTCTGTTCCAGATCCTTGGTGCTTGGGCCGCTTATGCGCTCTATCACTACTTCGTCAATACGAACGTTCAAGCTATCCCACAAGACTTTAATGGCCGAGTTATGGTCGCCGAGGCGATCGGTACGATGATCTTGGCGTTGGCTTGCGCTGCTGCCGCTTATCACCAGTTCGACAATTCGCGTGCCGCTGTCGTTAGCGGCCTCGGCCTGACACTTGCCATCTTGGTGGCTTCGGCGGCATCGGTTGCTATCGTAAACCCTGCCGTTGCACTGGGTGTTCGCGCATGGGACGTATTCGGCCCAGGCGGCTGGC
The DNA here is from genome assembly GCA_039809165.1 of Saccharimonadales bacterium (SeqCode). Lineage (GTDB taxonomy): Bacteria > Patescibacteriota > Saccharimonadia > Saccharimonadales > UBA4665 > UBA4665. The sequence goes on from JBDHUK010000010.1 coordinate 12,164, forward strand.
GTAACTTCGTATGGGGACCGGTACTCGGCGCTGTGATCGGCGTTAATCTCTACGGCTTATTGTTTGCGAGCCCGGACGCTCCGTTCAGTTTCTTCAAGCGCCGCACTGCTGCTGCGACTGCCGTATCCTCAAAATCGGCTTCCGTTGCTGCTGATGAAATTGATGAGGATGAAGACGAGGACGAACCAGTAGTCGTGGCCAAGCCGGCCGCCAAAAGCAAACCGGTAGCTAGCCGTAGCAGTTCGGTTACCGTTTCAAAGTCAAAGAAGTCGACCGCTAAGAAAGTAGCTGCCAAAAAAGCTGCCCCTAAGAAAAAGCGTGCGTAAGTTTGTTTGACGCCTCAATTACAAGATAGCGCCCCCGGGCGCTATCTTGCTTTTTGTGTGGGGTGTGGTTCCTCTGAGCCGGAGACGACTATCCATCACCGAGCAAGGAATCCTCGAATGAACGTATGCCTGTCAGGGTGGGTTGGTGTGCTGAGGTATCAGGGAAATCGAGCGTTTGTATTTTCTTCCATACCACTTCGATAAGAGACTTGATTCGTGCTTCTGTTTTGGCATTGAAATCGAGTGTCAGGTAATGGATTTTATTGCTATGGTCCGGCTCGATGTATTCCAGGCGCCCGTTGGCAACCCGATAACCACGGTATGTTTTGGAATTCTCGACTAAGATTTTGTAAATGTAGAGTTGGATTTCGTTTTTGTGAAGTTTGCTGTCCGCGCGCCACGAGGTAAAGCTCTTGCCTGTTTTGTAGTCAACGACCGTGATAGTTTTGGTAGTGGTATCAATCTCCATCCGGTCGATACGTCCGGCCAGGTGGGCGTCGCCCACGAGCACGCCTTCCCGGCGAAAGCTGCGTTCCACAATGGCAGCTCCGGGCGTAAAAATACTTCCTCGTTCGGAAAAGTAGGCGCTCAGTGCAGCGTGGCCGCGTTCAATCTCATGATCCATTGCAGAGGAAATAAGTCGTTTAGCTGCAAGTCGTTCATCGAAGCGCGCCAGTGCGGCTGGGATGCCCGGCGGTACGCCGGCGGCATCTGTTTGGTGCTGATACCATTCTAGTGTCTCATGGATGGCGGTGCCAAATTGGCTATCGACTGTCGGTGCTGACGGGAATCCCAGTAGGCGGTCGAAAAAGAACCGCTTGGGTCCGGCGTATTCTATATCGATATAAGACAAGATGTCGGAAGCGGTAATTTGATAACCGGCCAGCCTATCAGTGAGCAACGTGGTGAGACTGACAGATGCAAGTCCATCAATATGCTTGGTACGCCAGTCGAGTGTCAATAATTCCGAAGTTGGAGCCGTGCTGGTGTCCTGAGTAATAATCTGTGTGGCTGAAGGTAGCGCGAGCGCGTAGTAAGAGCCGTCGGGCTGCTCTTGTTCATTCAAATATTTTAGTCGCGGAATAGACTTGCCGACGTAGTCATTCCGGGCACTGGTGAGGTATAGTCCTTGCTTAGCGCGCGTGATGGCAACAAAAAACAGACGTAACCGTTCATCGTCAGTAGCACCGGCGTGCCGGATGGGATACAGATTGGGTGGAAGCGTCAACTTGTTGGTGTTGCCGCGCGAACCACTCCCCCATGCTTGGTCGTGACAGCTCGGCAGGAACACATGGGTGTATTCGAGTCCCTTGGCTTTGAAGACGGTCATGAGTTGTACGGCGTCGGCGCTCTGTGCGTAGGGACTGGTATTGATGACAGGCTGTCCAGCCTCCTGGTAAAGATCGACGAATCTGAGAAAATCATCAAGCTTGAGCGCCTTATCACTCTGACTTTGATAGTCGCGCAGCCGGGAACGTAGTACTTTGAGATGTGATAACGTCTCATAAAATAGTTCCGGTGATTGCTCTTGCATAGGCTTCGACGTGTAATAATCGCGCAGGGGGGAGCTGAGGTGGGTTCCAAGCTCAGTGGAGCCAATAAGATAGTCCAGGATGTTCTCGAGAACTACTGTGTCAACTTTGGTGGCAGTAGCGAACAAGACGTCGGCGGCACACCTCATGGCAGGATGAGCGGTATCGAGGAGCACGTGATCCCAGGTCGTCGGCTGGGCACCGAGGCGGCTATCATTGACCTGCCATGAGGCGTGCCAGATATCCGCCGTAGGTATATGCCAAAAGTCAAAACTAAGTACCATTGGCCACAGGCTGGCGGCTTGGTCATGATCTCCGTTGGCAATTGCCCGGACAAGCCGACACATAGCAATGAGTTCTTTGATGACGGGCGCATCAAGAATGTTTTCGCGTTTTTCGTAACGAACCGGGATATTGAGGGCGTTCAGATATGACACGAATGGTTCGAGATGTTTGTGCTTGGGTGCAAGGATGGCGATTTCGTGTGGCGGCGTACCATTGTCGATCAGGCGCTTGATCTGGGCGGCTACCCAGGCTCTTTCGCTGATGTCACTCACAAAATCGCGGCGTTCAATCTGAGAACTCATGATAGCCGTATTGCCGGCGTTCAGTGTTTTTGTCATGGCGTCGAAGTTGCTGATGAGACGCTCGTTGATTTGGCTCACGATATTGCTCGCTGTGTGTAAAATAGCCTGATGCGAGCGGTAATTCTCAGATAAGTTAATGACCACGGTGTCTTTGTAACTATCATAGAACTCCAGCATGTTGGAATACTGAGCGCCTTGAAAGGCGTATATGGCCTGATCATCGTCTCCAACGGCCAAGATGTTTGGCCGGCCCTCGTTAGTGGGGTTATCCGTGAGAAGTTGGATGAGCTGTAGCTGAGCGGCGTTGGTATCCTGAAATTCATCCAGCAAAATATATAGATAGCGTTCTTGGAGGCTGTACCGCAGATCGGTGTGCTGCTCAAGGGCGGCGATGCTGCGCAGGATCATGTCGTCGAAATCGTAGAGACCTTGTGCGGCCATTGCCGCCTGGTAATTTTCCAGGACATCAGCGAGCGCATCGATGCGCCGAGTTTCTAGTTCACCGGCAATGACAAAATTGTTGCCGGTATCTTTTGCCAACCATGCATTCTTCCAGGCGGTCAGTGGCTTGGTTGAACTCTCGGTCGCGGCCTGCTCATAGGCGGCCAAAAGCTCACGGACGCAAAGGGCGCCAAGCGGTTCTAGAGTGGCGTACGGCACTCTGGTGCTACCGGACGGCGACGCAATGGCCGCAAGCTGAGTAAGTAGGGCTTCAAAATAAGGTGCTGCCTTATCCAGCCTGGAGGGCATCCTCTTGAAATCGGCGAGTATCTCGGCCAACACGCGGTTGGCTGCCGCCGTGAAATGTTGGTTTTCACGGGCAATCCGGCGCAGATCATCGCTTGTCAATAGTGCGCGTTTGACCTCGCTGATCGTGCTCATCAGATCGCCGATATGGTGCCGAGTCTGGCGCAACGGATTTTTGAAGGACAGAGATTCGGTAATGCTGAGTAAGAGCTCGCGTTTGGCTAGGTCGTCGATCGGGTTTTCGAGCCTGGTGTCCCAAAAGTACTGCGGATATTGTGAGATAAGATCACTGCCGAAGGCGTGATAGGTGCCGATGTTGACCTCGTATGCCGCCTGGCCGATGAAACGCGTCAATCGTTCACGCATGTTGGCGGCACCACTTTCGGTAAAGGTCAAACAGAGAATATTTTGTGCCGGCGTATCAGTGCGTCTTAGGATGTTAGCGACGCGTGCGCCAAGTAGCTGGGTTTTGCCGGTGCCTGGTCCGGCAATGACGAGCACCGGTCCGTCGATAGTGTCGACGGCTTGTTTCTGGGCATCATTTAACCGTACGTATGCATTATCAAAAGCACTCATCTACGTATAGTATAACGGTTGGCCGGCAATTGCCGAGCCGTTATTTGTCGAGCATCTTGTGATGCATGGCTTTTTGGCAGGTTTTGCACTCCTCTTCCTCTTCGAGCATGCCGGTGAGCCAAGTGCGGCCGGCCTTCCACCAGGGCTGATAATCGGCGAAGGCGACGAGGTCGGCCAGCTCGCGCAGCCAAGACCCGATCAAACCATAGAGTTTTATCTTGTCCCATAACACGGTCGCCCAGCGCTCACCGACCGGAATGACGGTAATCGGCTTTTGGATCACATAACTCTTCGGGTCTTTGCCTTCTGCGCGCCGGATGATGACGCTGGCCGCATATTCGCCGTCATGCATGGCGGTTTGAGCCATGCCGCTGTACGGCGTGTTGGCGTTGTCGCCAATGACGAAAATGTTGTCCTCCGCTTCGAGATACATGTTGGTGGCAACCTTGCCGCGTGGGGTCAATAGGAAGCTATTATCTTTGAAAAACGGATTGTTGGTGACCCCGGCTGTCCAGATGACGGTATGGCTTTTGATCGGTTTGCTGTTGACCGTCAGTTCGTCGGCGGTTACGCCCTGCACTGCGCTCTTAGTGTAGATTTTGACGCCTTTGCTGCGAAGTCGACGCGCGACGCGTTTGCCCATTCCTTTGGGCAAACGCGGCAATAGAGTTGGTGCGGCTTCGATAAGATCAATATGGACGGCTTTACGCTTGATGCCATGATTATCCATCACCTCTCGGAGATAGCTCGGCAACGCGCCGGCCAGCTCAATACCGGTGGGGCCGGCGCCAACAATCACAAAATTAAGATCCGGTCGCCGCTCGTCGTCGATTTGTTCATGAAGATGTTGTTTGAAACGTTGAATTGCTTCAGGCGACTTGATGCTAAATGAAAATTCCTCCATGCCAGGAATGCCAAAATAATTGGTTACCACCCCGAGGCCCATAACGAGGGTGCCGTAATTCACCGTCTTGCCACTAGCCAGGGTTAATGACTTGGCTTTGCGGTCGAGGGCGGTCGCCTCATCGATGATGACCTTGACACCGGTTTCGCTCAAAATATCCTGGAGTGGAATACTGGAGCCAGCCACCGATCCACCGGTTGCCGTCCGGTATAACGCCGGATAATACTGAAAATTCGGCTGCTTGGAAATAAGCGTGATGTCGAACGTGTTTGCCTGAGCACTGCCGCTGAGTTCGAGCGCAGCCTTGATGCCGCCAAAACCGCCACCGACAATTACGATTTTTTGTTTACCCATATGCGCCATTGTAGACCATAAGCGTTTTAACAGCAACGTACTTGATACGCTTATGCTTGACATAGTGGTCGTGGATTATGTAGGATTTTCGACTATGAAACAACTTCCCTACACCCCACCTCCTTTACCAAACGGATTCCAACCCTTGCCTCATCCTCTTCCGAACACGAAACGCCGCCCACCCGAGAACGCTAAAATACTTTATTCTAACGTTTACTGGTGGCGGCATCGGATGCGAATGAAACAGGAAGATTTGGCCCGGCTTGTCGGTGTGAGTCGCCGGACCATCCATAATATCGAGCTTTGTAAAAATGTCCCCAGCATCGTACTAGTGCTCAAAATCGCCCATGTGCTTGGCCAACCGGTTGAATCATTATTCAAACTTCATGCGCACGTACTGTTTAATCCTCGCACTCAATCGCGCAAGCCTCCCCGGTGATAGCGAACCATAACCTGGGGCCTAATCCGACCCAGTTTCCCGAGTGTCAGCTCGGGGAGATTTATTTAGACTTCCCGACTATTCCGTGTTTGGGAAACATTTTTCCCTTTTTACTTTTCGACTTTGGGAAAAGTGTTTCCCACCTGAATAGTACGAACAGAATAAGCGGATGACAAATAACGTGAGTTCAATCATGTGAGTCGAGCTCGTCAAATCCAAACCGCATATGTTAACAAGTAGACCGCATAATAGAAACATATTAGGATGGTTGGATTAGGTTGCATATGCCGATGAGAAACAAATTTCCCTTTGCGTCGGTGGTGTTTGGGAAAAATGTTTCCCAAACGTGGAATGGCCGGTGGGGGCATGTTGGAAGTGCAGAGGTGGCCCACGGAGTGCTGGCCGGCTCAGGATTGCGAAAAATAAATGAAACGGTTATGCTTGAAGGAGAAAATCTATCAAACACTAGAATAAGTAGGATGGGCATGGCTGGTATGGATGATATAAAAAACCAACTCAAGGCGCTTGGTTTTGATGGCGATATGGATGACAGCAAAGAATCAAAAGAGCTGTACAGCCACGATGCTTCGATGTTTGAGCTTGAACCGCAGTTGATCGTAGCGCCGAGGGATGCAAAAGATATCGAGCGACTGGTCGGATATGTAAAGGATACGAAGAAGGCGAAGCCTGAGCTGTCGCTCACAGCGCGAAGCGCCGGCACGGATATGTCGGGTGGAGCCATCAATGAGTCGATAATCGTGGATTTCCGCAAGTATTTTACCAACGTGGGTACGGTGACGGACATAAGCGCACAGGTACAGCCCGGGGTGTTGTATCGTGATTTTGAGCCCAAGACACTCGAACATAATGCCCTGATGCCTACCTACCCGGCTTCGCGCGAGTTATGTAGCGTCGGCGGTATGGTAAACAACAACTCCGGTGGTGAAAAGTCCCTGGAATTTGGCAAAACTCAAAACTATCTCAACGCAGTCAAGTTCGTATTTGCTGACGGCGTGGAGCGCGAAGTCAAGCCGTTGACTAAAAGTGAGCTCGACGCCAAGATGGCGCAAACTGATTTTGAGGGCAAGGTCTACAAGGAACTGTTCGAGCTCATTGACGGCAATTATGACAAGATCAAGGCGGCCAAGCCCCACGTCAGCAAAAATTCGACCGGTTATAATTTGTGGGATGTCTGGGACCGCGAAACTGGCGTATTCGATCTGACGCAGCTGATTTGCGGTGCTCAAGGCACCCTTGGCTTAGTGACCGACATTAATTTCAAACTGGTGCCGAACCGAGCTCATTCCGGTCTCCTTGTACTATTCATGCACGACATAAATGAGCTGGGTGAGCTGGTTAATAAAGTACTGCAACACAAACCTGCGACATTCGAAGGTTTTGATGATGCGACGCTACTCCTGACTATTAAGTTCATGCCTTATTTTTATCAGATGCTGGGACCTAAGAAATTCGTTCAACTACTGGTCGGGTTGATTCCTGATGGTCTGCAATTGCTCCGTGGCGTACCAAAAATGGTGCTGATGATCGAATTCAACGGCGACACCGAGGATGAGGTCCGTGAAAAAATCAAGGCGTTGCACCGCGAACTTGCCAATGTTCACGCCCGATATGAGATTAACGGTTTTGAAGAGACTCCGACGGCTGGTAAGAGTGAGAAATTCTGGACCATGCGCCGCCATGCGTTTAATCTGTTGCGCAAAAACGTCAAAGACAAACATACCGCACCATTTATCGACGACTTCGTTGTCAATCCGCCCCACCTGCCGGAATTCCTGCCGCAACTGCGCACTATCATCAAAAAGTACAAACTGCTTTCTACGATTCAAGGACACATCGGTGATGGCAATTTCCATGTCATTCCTTTGATGCGTCTGCAAGACCCCAAAGAGCGTGAGAAACTGCTGCCGGCCATGAAAGAAGTCAATGAGTTGGTGCTCAAGTACAAGGGCTCGCTATCGGGCGAGCATAACGACGGCCTGGTGCGCGGTCCCTGGCTTGAACAAATGTACGGCAAAGAAATCGTGGATCTGTTTCGGACTGCCAAAAAGATTATGGATCCTGACAATATCTTTAATCCCAAGAAAAAGGCTGATGCTGATTGGGATTATAGCTTCGGTCATATCCGCGACCATTTCTAAGGGTCCTCTCCTGGAGGTTTACTGTGCTCCGACGTGACCCTCGACAATGATGGGCGTGTGGTCGGATGTGCCTTCTGTAGTTGAATCTACAACGTTAGTCCATTTGAGGATTGTGATGTTGTTGCCTTTTGCGAGGATGTGGTCGATTGGATCATCTCCGGTAATACGGGCATGTACGCTATGGTGAGAAGTGCTGTACTTTGCGTTCACTTTAGTCTCGGCGGCCTGTCCGGACTCGATATAGCCGGCTTGCATGAAGCGACGTGGCGGCAGTTCGGATTTTTTAAGCTTGCCATCCTTGCTTTTTCGAATATCGAGCGTTGAGTTCATGTCACCGCCAACGAATACTACGGAGTTATCATTGACGTTTTTGGGTATTTCGGCCAGAAGGATGGTCGTTGCCTTAGTGCGAGCACTGGGGCCGTCTTCGTTGTCCGGTCCGGAACCGCCGGGCCGGACGTTTTTGGTGCAGGCTTTGCCTTTCGTGACCGGGCCGTTTGGTGATAAATGAACACTGAACAAGTACATTCTGATACTGGGGTCCTGTATGTTCTGAATTTGGGCCCAGGCCATTGATGATTTTTCGCATAGCTTGGGTATTTGGATGCTGCCGCCATTAATGATCTTGAATTTCCTGCTATTGTAGATGATGGCGCGAGAACCGGCTGCTTGTTCATCGCGGTGCGCTTCAGGGAACATTTTGTAACCTGGTATATCTTTCTTCAGTTCGGCAAATTGATCGTTTGAGACTTCCTGCAACATTATGGCATCAAGCTGATTAGATATGATAAAATCGGCGACCTTTTTGGCTCGCGCCGAAGATTTAGGTACGCGTTTGAACTCAGAAGCGGCGTTCTTGGTAAGTATGTTGTAGGAGGCGATTTTAAAATCGTAAGGGCTGGTCGGTGGGCCTGTTTTGTAACTCTTGCTAGGTGGTGCTGGCTTGACGGCTTGCAGCAGGCTCGGTGCTGACCAGGTGCCGACAGGGCGGTTGGCGGCTTCGAGATCTGGCTGGATAAGCGCCTGGTTGCTCCAAGTACCAACTGCGTAGCATACGATGCAGGCGCCAAGGACGGCCAGGACACGTCGGCTGCGTCGCCGGGGTTCGGGCGTGGGTTGTTGTGGTGTGTATGGATCTTGGAGTGGAGTGAGCGTCACGGTTCGCGTCACGGCTGGCCCGGATTGGGGTTCTATCGGCGGCTCAAGCGGTATCAAATTGTCCGGCCAGCCGTAATGCCCTGATGATGACCTGGCAGTGGGCGATAGCCCGGCTGGTAATGCCGGAAGAGGCATCACCTGGCCCGGCATAGGAGCCGGGCCGGCTTGATAGGCGATAGCCTCTGGACGCGCCGGTGTTTGCCGGGACCGCGACTGCTGCGCCTGCACAATCAAGGCGTGTTGGCGTGCGGTCTTGAACATCGCTGGGCGTGGGCTTGGGGCTGCGGCGCCCTCTCCTGCCGCCACGCCCGTTTCGGGAGCGAGTTGTGGTTGCCAAAGCGGATCGGGTGGGCCGT
>JBDHUK010000011.1:0-20735 GCA_039809165.1 Saccharimonadales bacterium (SeqCode)
GCAATCTCAATAATCACGTGTTCGCGCGGATCCAATCCGGTCATTTCGAGATCCACCCACAATAATTTTGTCGGCACGGCGTGCTTATCTATCTCAGGCATTGCTACCTATTATAGCTGACTTTCCCTGATTACCTACGAGCTTTGGGCGCGAGCGGCAGCGAGCGCATCGCTCGTCCAGATCAGTTCATCGAGCAAAGTCTCAAGCGTAGCCTGTGGACCATATGCTTGAGCAGCAACCTCGGCATCAAGTACGCCGTCGTCAGAGATGACAGTACTCATGTGGGGCAATGCCACGAAGTTCGGAATCGGCAGCGCCTTACCCTCGCTCAGAATCTCCTTGAGATGCATCGCGGCGCGAGCACCACCGACAGCGCCATGACTCACAATCGCCGCCGGCTTGCGCACCAACTGCCAATCCAGATAATCAAACGAGTTCTTGAGCACACCCGGGATTGAGTGGTTGTACTCCGGTGTCACGAAAATATAGGCATCCTGTTCAGCTAATTTGTCCATGTATTTCCGGGCAATCGGATCAATCTCGCGGTTAGGATTGTACCTTGGACTCACCGGCTCATTAAAAATCGGCATCGGGTAATCAGCCAGGTCAATCAACTCAGCCTCCACGCCCTCACGCTTACTTGCGGCATCAAACACCCACTTTGCCTGTTTAGGTGTTTCGCGGCCAGCACGGTTGGTTCCAATAATAATTCCGAGTTTCATGGTATTTCCTTTCATTTGAGGCACGCGCTCGAACAAGCCATACATCCTTCATCGGCGCTGGCTTTTTCGTATCAGCTATGCTATACTTTGTATAGTTTTAAGCATAGCACCCATTACTATACATTGTAAAGTCTTGGAGCTCATATTAGTATGAATCAGATCACTTCAACGCTTTCCACTACTCACGCCAGTCTCGCCGGGCAACCAGGAGATTGTGCCGTGCTCCCCCAATCCGAGCTTGAACCACGTATTGGCTGCATCGCCAGCGCCATGGAGATTATCGGCAACAAGTGGACCGCTCTCATCCTTCGCGACCTGGCCAGCGGCTCCAAACGCTTCGGCGAACTCGAAAAATCCCTCAAAACCAACAGCGGCGGCACCAGCATCAGCCCACGCACCCTCAGCCAGCGCCTCGACGACCTCGCGGCCCACGGCATTATCCAGCGTCACAGTTACAACGAAGTTCCACCACGCTGCGAATACTCCCTTACTCCCAAAGGCACTGATCTTCTACCCATCCTCCGGCAAATGGCCGTCTGGGGCGCCAAATATTACCAGGCCCACTAATTCGGTGTAAACCCGAGCGCGCACGAATTTATGCAATAATGCTGGCCGGTATGACTCGTGGCATCCGGGAACAGATGTCCTAAGTGCGAGCCGCAATTCCGGCACAGCACCTCCACCCGAGTCACCCCCAAACTATCATCATCTCGCAAAATAACCGCCTCTTCGCCATGTGTCGTTTGTGCTACATCTCCAAAACTGGGCCACCCAATCAGCCCCGGCACTGTCGATTCATACTTCTCGTCACTCATAAATAACAACGCGCCGCAGGCTGCACAGGTGTATTCGCCGGGTTTTTCATTATCAAGTAACACTCCCGACCCCGGCATCTCCGTAGCGCCTTCCCGTAGCATGCGATACTGCTCCGGCGTCAGTCGCCGCCTCCACTCATCCTCGGTCATTTTTTGAGCCGTTTGATAGTCAATCTTCTTCATACCTCTCATAATAACGCCACCGCTCGATGCCTGACCATATATTATCCCACTCAGCTTTTTGTAATGACATTGTCATTACAAAAAGCTGAGTCAGCCGGAATCACACGACGAACCGCGGCGTCAGCCGAGCTCAACAGTTACTACCGCTTGGAGGACTTCAAAGGCTTGATACCCAACGCGATCTCCGTCTGACTTCTCTCGGGTTTGTCAATTTGAGGCTTGTCAAGCCTGTCGAGTTTCAGCACTTTTATCAAGACGTAAATCGTTAACAGAACGGCAAACAAGTTGATAAGCGCGTAGATCATCTGTCCAACCGCAAAGTTCGCCGAATTACCAAAAAGTTCGGCCGGCACCTTGAGCTCACTGAGCTTGGCGCCGCCGAACAATTGGATGACTGGATCGATAAAACTTTCGACCAGTTGTTTGACTACCGTTTGGGCTTGGGCGCCGATAATGAAGGCGACCGCCAGCCCGACGATGGCGTGTTCGCGCACGAATGTCACGAATCCGCTCACCTGCTCCCGAACAATTACATCCGGGGTTGATAATGCTTCGACTGCAAGCTTATGTCGTTTGCGAGTCTTGGCAGTAACATTCAGGTTTGGCAGCCCCTTGGGAGTGGGCGCCGGTTTGGTAGTAATTTGCACCATCTGACCATCAGAGGTCATGATAGTGTGTTTGAGCGCAGCAGGTTGTGCTGAGGGCTTGCCGTTTGTAGCTGAAGCTTGAGCCATAGCTGCTGCGCTCCTATTGTTTTGTGGGTTTGTTGTGGGTAGTTTTTGGTGTTTTTGTTTTTGTGGTATCGTTCGACTTTTGGTGATAGCTTTTTGTTTTGCTTTTTTACTTTTGGTTTTGGATACCTATACACTATACTAGCATAAGCTGTATAAAATTGCAAGTGTATTTTTATATATCTTGATTTATTTCCTGTTTATACTCTTGAATGTAGCTTCAAGTGTAGTGATAAGCCTAGCGGTAAGCCGCAAAGTCTTTTCATAATCACATCCTATCCGGAGCAGTGATGCCGAGCAATTCCAGGCCGGCTTTGAGCGTATCAGCATATCGCTCGACCAGTGTCAGCCGCACCGTCTGGCGGTCATCACCGATCACCCGGTTCTTTTCATAGAAACGATTGAAGGTTTGCGCGAGCTCATACAGATACCCACATACATGATGTGGCATGAGCTCAGCGGTAGCGCGCTCGACTGTCTCGGCGTACTCGCCGAGCTTGCGGACGAGCGTCCGCTCGTCCGCCAATAATCCACTAGGCTCGACCGAAATGTGCGGCGATCCGGAAGCCTTGGCCAGAATACTGCGAGCCCGGGCATGAGCATACTGCAAATATGGGCCGCTGTTGCCTTCGAGGGCGATCGATTCCTTGGGGTCATACGCGATGTCGCCACCGATACGGTTTTTAGCAAAAGCGTATTTGACAGCGGCCAACACGGTGTCTTCCGACGATTCGGCCGTAACCGGCCCTCGGTCCGTTTCGTGGGCGGACTCCGCAGCGGCGGCCCGGGCGGCGTCCAGGATTTCGAGCGCCGTCACCACATTCCCCTTCCGCGAGCTCATCTTGACCCCACCCTGCAGCTTGACCGTGCCATGGCTGAGATGCGATGACCGCTCTGCAGGCTCGGGAGCAAACCGGGCAACACTGGCATACATCACCTGGAAATACTGCGACTGCTCATTGGCGGTGATAATAATCGACCGGTCAAAATGATAATCACGCCATTTGGTCAGAATCAGGCCGACATCCTTAGTCTCATAGGTAGGCAGTCCTGCCGAATTAATGAATACTCGGGTGTGCAAGCCTTCAGCTTCACCATCAAAGATTACGGCGCCTTCGCTTTCTTTGAAAACACCTTTGGCAAGCTGCTCTTTGACGGTTTGCAGTCCGAGCGGCGTTACTTCACTCTCGGGAATATAGCGGTCAAACGGCTTGACCTGTAACTGCGGATATAGCGTACCGAAGTAATCATAACTCCACTGACGACACGTCCAGTAAATCTGCGCGAACGGGCTGTCATGGTCGCCTGATTCGTGCAACTGGTACACGCGGCGGTTTGTTTCTATGATTTCCTGCTTGGCGCTCGCCGCAGCAGTATCGTTCGGATTGGCCTTTTCGGCGGCCTCGGCAGCTTCGTAGGCAGCATTGCCCTCGACGTAGCGAGCGCCAAGCCAGGCCGGCCGCTCCGCGGCCGGAATCTCCGATAGCTTATCAGGCAGCTCCCCACCCAGATAGCGGATAATCGCCCACATACTCATGCCGACATGCCGGCCGACATCACCACTGTAATTAATGCGCACGACATGTGCGCCGGCCTGCTCAAGCAGGCGCGAGATCGTATCCCCGACGAGCGTGGTATACAGATGGCCGGCGTGCAGCGGCTTGAACGGATTGGGGTCAGAGTACTCAGCTATGACCGTCTGGCCTTCCAGGCTCCGCGCTGGCACGCTGGCCGCCAGGGCGGCCAGCGCACTGTCGGTCAGCGCCAGATTGAGGAATCCTGGGCCGGCCACGTCCACTCGCGCCACCGTCCCATGTTGTGATTCTAACAACGAAGAAGCCAGCGCTTCGGCAATCTCGCGCGGTGGTTTGCCCACTCGAGCCGCCAGCTGCAGCGCGACATTGGTGGCGTAGTCGCCAAACTTCTCATCGGGACGCGTCAGCTCCACGGCTACATCGGCCGTGTCAACCGCATACAAATCCTGCACCGCCCGGGTGATTGCCTGTTCAAGTTCCTGTTTCATCTGTTGACATTATAGCTTACCGAGCGGCCAAGAGCGCAAAAATTATAGATTGTTGCATAACTTATTGCATACCGGCCATATCCGTATTACTGTACTAGCATGTCATCCTGCCCATCATACGAAGGCAGCATTAGAACCGCTACTGGTACCCTGTCCTACTGCGCCTCAACTGAAACGGCCCCCGACGGCGCGCGCATCCGTTCGCTCACTTTTGATCGCATTCCATACCTCCCAAGTGAAGTCTTTAATCTCATGAACGCGATCGCGCCCGTTCCAAGCAACAACATACCGGACGTAAAGGGGGATTTTTTGGCCGCAATACCACCTGACCGATCCTCGCCCAAAGGGTCCACCGACGGTGATATATTCAGAATCTATGGCAATGCGCACCATGCCGCGTTCGGAGACGACTGGATGAGATTCAGGGAACATGCTCAGGCACTATACGATGGCCTCCCCTACCGGAGTAATAACATGAGGAGCCATCATCTGGAGTATGGCAATCCTTCGCTCAAAAAGACGGTCGGTTCAATTACCAACCATCAGCAGCGCGCCAGACTATTCAATCTGTTGCACACCAATCGTCACAGCGAAGTCATAACCACACTCACCGTCGAACCTGACGGTACGGTCATTGCGCCGTCACAACCCATCGTACAGACAGCTGATGCTCGGAATACCCCCACATATGTTAAAACCGCTAGTTTATGCGTCACCGACGGACTATTGGAGGCGCTTGATTTTGGGAACACCCCTGATGGCGTTGTCAAAGTAGTACGCAGCAGAACCGGCAAAAGCATACCTATCCCCGGATCGTATCATGTGCCGCTCACCGGTGTGAGTCCGAGCATATCCTGGACCAGAACCGCTAACAGCGATCTTGTCTACGAGCACAGCCTGCCAACAACCCACATAAGAAGTTTCGGAGGGCAGGACTGGAAGGAAACGAGTTCTTCGGTCTTTGGCTGCATGGTACTTGCCTCGGTAGCGCCCGAGGTCACAGGCACTTGGCCCCGATCACGGGGATATACGCCACATTCCAGGAATCGCACCCAAACTATGGGACCGCTACAGGCGGCTCTTTTATCCGTACTGTCCATAGACAAAATTCTACAGGGCAGCTTCATCCGTCATATCGAAGGCCAACTCAACCCCTAGGAACCTACCTGTCCTCAATTTTATGAATGGTCGTCACCTTCACCGCTCGCACCACATTCCAGGTGATGACATAGAACATTCCGAGCAGTACAAAGAACGATGCCGTCGTCAGATACATCTGCGGATGCCCCAGCGGATCGATCAGCCGGTCCGATACATCAAACAATATACCTGCCGGGTTGAGAAACAGATCCCAGGTGTTCCAGCGCAGGTCACGTCCCAGATATATCGCAAAACTACACAGGAACAGGATCAGCGCCACCAGCCGGCTGGCCGTCCGGGTGGGAATCCGCCGCCGCAGCTCCATATGGAACAGATACAAACTGGTAAATCCGAGCAGCAGTCCGGTCACCACGAACGAGGTCAGCATCACCGCGTCAAACACGATATCCCGTGTGCCGGTATCCGCCAGATGGATCAGATCAGTCACGATATAAAACGAATTCGGCAAAAACCCCAGCCACAACACGCTGAGCACGATCCCCTGCCAGCTGGACCAGCGTTTATGTCGCAGCATCCGTTGCAGCCACAACATAAACAACAGCGGCAGCCACGCCAAAAACAGATTCCATATCAGATACCAATACGCATAACTGTCATTGAGCCGCGTCCAGACGCCAAAAAACCCCACACTGACCAGCGAAGACAAAAAGAGCGTGCCGCTCAGATGCGGCCACTGCCGCTTGATTTCTACCATACCGCTTATTATACCAAGCCCACAGTGACCCCAGTCCCATTACGGCAAAATGAGAGCCTTTAACGGCGAGAGTCAGATCCCTAAGGCCGCCGATAGCGCTGTCGATTGTAGACGGTCAGACCTCTCACGAACTGCTCTTCAGTAGTCCAGGTGGGAAGCGCAGAAGGCCTCGAAGGCCTCGGGGGCCTATATCCCACGTAGTCCGGCGCGGCACCAAGCTGGCGAGCAAACACACCGTAAACCTGTATACTGGAGGCAACCTTGAGCAATCTTCCAACCTTGGGAGAATTAACATTCCCGGTACGATCAGCGGCAAGTCGGGCTTGAGCCCACACCAGTTGATCCAGGGAAGCCTTCAGTCCCGAGCGAACGCGTACGTCATCAGAGAGCCGATTCAGGTCCGGCCCTACAGAAATGCTATCAACAGCCTCATCAACCCCACGGTCAGCCGCTTTTTCCAGGAGTGCATAATAAGCGTCAATGCCCGTGACCATCTTTATCGCTTTCGCGACATGCGGTAAAGAAGCAGCTTTTATAGTTTTCTCTATGAACGGGGAGGCCGCCCCATGCTCATAGGTTTCATGGCGAGCTTCGGCCAACACCAGTGCATCCAAAGATGCCTTGATGCCTTGCAGGGCTTGTGGATTGCTCGCTCCGCGTAGTGCTGGACTGTAACGGCCCCACGAGCCGATACGCTCCCCATTTCCCACGCGACTGAGAGCATCGTTCAACACGCGAACATCTCCGGCCTCAAGCAAATTGGGAATAACCTGGCTAGCTGTCGCAAACAGTGTCGCGACCTCATTTTGCGTACGGGTCATCGCCGCATCAACGTCCGTAACCGTAGCTGATAAAGCATCGTCAATATCTTCTGGACTGGGCGTTATTTGTAGCTGGCAACCAAACGCATCTTCGTGCCGATGTACAATATCCGGGAACTGCGACCCATGAGCAAGTGTGGCACGGCGTGCCAGAGAATTATACTCATCAAGGGCCTCGCCCAGCGTCGGGGCGCTTGTTAAGCGCTCGAACTGTAATGGAACCGGTTGGACGCCCGATTCGGATGAACCGGATGGATGATATGATTCGGTCATAATACTGAGAATAGCATAAGTTGTATCAAATGTCAATGTCAGGTCATGAGAGTATCAGTAGATTATAATATTGACAAATAAGCATAAGTGTAGTAATATACACTCAGTGTTTCAAAAATAAACAAATCCACCAAGAAAAACAAACATATGACCAATCAGGAACCAACGCCCCCAACCACCGGCCCGATCAGCGGAAACAACCTCCGGCCGCAGACTCTGGAACAAGTTCATAACACATTCCCGGGTATCACCGAGACATCGGCCGAACGCCTGGCCCTGGTCGACAACAACAGTGGTCTACACTTCGGCCATTTTCCACAAGAACGTAACATGGGTGGCATCGGTGCTATGGCCACCGGCACCGAAGCCGACGACAATGCCTCACACACCGATGCCAGCGTTCGTTTTAGCAACCTAGCTGGCGGCCGCAATGAGTTTACGTTCTCCTCCGGCCCTCGCGAGAGTATCCCCTACCTCCACGGCACCATGGAAGAAAGCCGGGCTGCAGCCATCAAGGGCTTCGTGGTTGAGAGTGTCCACAACTCAGAGAGTACCGTCCTTCGTTCGCCCAGCGTTCGTATCAGCACGCGCGACGGCCAAGGCGGCACATCTGCCAGCTACGGCAAAATCTTCTACAAGAACAACTCGGGTGGAGTGTGCGTAGTTGAAGTCGCAACCAGCTATAAGCTGGACGAGCGTGGCGGCGAAACAGAAATGACCGGTTTTACGATTTCTCGCCGCCCTGCGAGCGAAGTGGGGCCTGATAATGAGGTCCAGCAGTACAAACAGGGCATGGCAGTTCGTGCCACCATGCGTGCCGCCGGCGTTGAAAAGCCGCAAAACGGCATCACCACAACCCGAAATGGAAATTACGTACTAAGTCTTAACAACGACACACTGGCCGTTAATTCCGATGGGAAGCCAGTTATCGATGCTTAGCCCAGCGTATCGACGTATAGCTTAGACTGCGCCCAGCTCGACCTTGAGCTTCTCTACCAGCCCGACCGGAGACGGATCAAGCCCATTCAACAGCGCCAGATACAGACTCACGAAATCAGCAAAATTGGACGTCCAGATGATTTGCTTGAGCACCGTATCGCCTTCGGGCCGGACGATGTGCGGCGTCGGGCGTAGGCCGCTCAGCAGACGCTCGCTGATTTCAAACCGCTTTTGCACGCGCTCGTGCTCCAGGTTGCTGCGAATCTCGACCACGGCATACGGCTTATCCACCGGGTGACTTGACCAGCCAATGAACTCGTTGTGGTTGTACTCAGGAAACTGATTGACCCAGGCAACGTTTTTGGCGTTTTCATTGGTGCAAATCTTCCACTTGTTGGCCGCCGGAAATAGCTTGGGGCCGCTATATACCACCAGCGACTGGCCCATCAGCTCCTGAGCGAGCTGCTTGGCCGGATTTTGCGCCGTGGGCACATCGGGCCGCCACACACTCACCTGATCTTTGAGCCACTCACCGGCTATTCTCATAGCCTCTGTCGCGCCATCCATAATCAGGCCGAGCGGCTCCAGCAGCTGGACTATGGCCGACCAGAAATAAAAGGCACACATCCGCGGCTGAATGCCGCCAGGAATCACATACAGTGGATAACCCTTGTCACGGGCCTGGTCGGCCAGCTTGCCGCCAGCCGCGATCACGACAATCTGTGCGCCGCGCTCCTCGGCCGCGGCCAGGGCGGCCAGTGTTTCCTCGGTGTTGCCAGAGTAGCTCGATGAAATAAACAGCGTCTTGCTGCCGACATACGCTGGGAGCTCATAACCGCGTACGACTTCAAAAGGCACGAATGTCCCGGGCCAGGCTTTGACAAACTCCCCCGGAAACGCCGAGCCGCCCATTCCTGCCAGTACCACATTAAGGACTCCGTCAAACTGCGGAAGTTGGACGTCGAACCGGTAGCCCAGCTGTTGCCACTGTTTTTCAGCCACCCCCAGTGCGTCTTCTTTGTCCCGGTCATGAATCATTTTGAGATCATCGAGCATCGTATCCCCCTCTCGGCACCGCGCAAAGTCCTATTGCTTAACGGCATTTTTTGCTATATTGGATATTGTATATGATTTAACACGTGAGTGCATTGGCGACAGCCGGTTGCACGAACTCCGAGGGGGTGGGATGTTTGGGCGTAATGACACAAATCAAGGCCAGGATGACATGCAGGCTCATGACGATATCGCGGCTGCGGCTGACGCGATTGCCAATGATCGGCAAGCAGGAGGAAGCGTGACGGGCGGCTTCACGAACACCGCACCGCAAGCGCAAGCAACGATCAGCCCCTCATCAACCGACAGTTCGACTCCATCCAGCAAATCTCAGGCTGACGGCAATGGGCCGTCCTTTAGCGGTACGCCAACACCAGCCGGCACCAACGATTCCGGACGGCCAGTCTCAAACGACAATCCCGACACGAACGGTTTGCTTACTATCAAGCAACAGGCCCTCCAGGCTCTCACCCCTCTGGTCGGCCAACTCAACCAATCACCCGAAGAACAGTTCCGCACCACCATGATGATGATTCAGGCTTCCGACAACCACACGCTTCTCCAAACCGCATACGAAGCTGCTCAAAAAATAAGCGACGAAAAAGAGCGAGCTCAAGCTCTCCTTGATATCGTCAACGAGATCAACTACTTTACCCAACAGGGCTAACTGCGGCCAGCATTCGCTCGATATGCGGCAGCGAAATAAAATCCGAATGTACCCAGTACGACGGCGCCAAAGAATGCAATCAAAACTTCGCGAGGGCCGGAATTGGCCAATTGGTCCCCATTTGCGGCCGTATTCGAGGTATCACTTGTCGAAGGGCTGGGGGCAGGAGCCGGAACAGGCTGTGGAGCCGGCGTCGAGGAGCCGTTGCTTGTACCGCTATTGCCCGAATCATTAGTGGTCGAGTTAGATGAGGTGCCCTGACCATCCGCCGAAGTATCATCGGAAGACTTAGTATCGGACGATTTGTCATTCTTATTTTGACTTGTAGAAGCAGTGCCGCCGGATTTGCCGGCGTCGCCGCCACGATTCACTAGCTTGCTGACACCCCAGATACCACCCCACACCACAAGCCCAAGCACGGCCAGCAGCAGGAGTCCTCGTAGCACTGGGCCAACCCAGCGCTGCCATGCGGATCCGCCGCCTTGGTAATACGGTTTTAGATCGTCAGGTATCGCGCTATTTGATTCGTCTCGTCGATTAAATATAGCCATATCACTACATTATATATCACAAAAATATATTAGGCAATATTACATATTAAACCACAAGCTTTATAATAAACTAATGACCTTCGCTCGCGCCAACAACATACTGCTTACTGGCATTATTCTCTTGAACAGTTTTGTGATTGTCATGCCGGTCGTGCCTTTCGTGAGCTTTTACCTGCCGTCAAACAATTCCGTCAAACAGCATTTGACTCAAAAAATATCTTCCCAGCAAAACGATGACCAGATCACATCGACCCCAAAAACAAACACCCTCATTGCCCCGGCCATGTTGTTGGAACAACCCATTCTCGAAGGAAATAACACCTACGCCATTCTCGATCAGGGCATCTTAAGATGGCCGGCCAGCAGCACCCCTGACAAAGGTGGTAATACCGTGTTGCTCGCCCATCGTTTCACCTACACTCAGCCGAAGGGTTCATTTTATTACCTTGACAAGCTCAAGGTGGGCGACGCCGTAGGCGTCGCCTGGCGAGGCGTGATGTATCACTATACCGTTACCGAAACCAAAGTCGTCGAGCCAAACGCCACCGATATCCTGGCCAACACCGACACGCCTCGCCTCACCCTATTCACCTGCACGCCGCTTGCCTGGCCCAAAGACCGCCTGGTAGTCATCGCCGAGCCAGTCAAACAATCAGGAGACAAACCATGAGCGAACGACAACGATTTTATATACTACTCGCGCTTTTTGTGCTGAGTCTGGTTCTGGTGTGGCTCGTCACGTCATCGTACGGCCAAAGCGCCTCTAATCTACTCGGTTGAATGACGCCGCGAATTCGCGGCAGCTTGGACTGCGACCGCAGCCTGAGCAGGCTTGCGACGTCCGAGTCGAATCAGCAATGCCACGAAAATAATCAAGCAAGCCAACGTGATTGCCACCAACACCTCAAAGCCGGTATTAGTCAACACGCCGCCATTCGTGCCACCATTACCGCTGTCGCCCGTTGAAGTTGTCGTGCTGCCGTTGTACACATCAGTACTATACGCGCCCGTGCCATACGGAGCGGCAAAGTATGTATAGGATGCTGTAAAATGATAGTTTTTCATGATTTTGATTTATCTCTTATAATTCTTATGATATCATAATTATGCTTATAGCAAATAATTTATGAGGGATAAGGAAACAGTATGGTTTCACAATTTGCCTTTTTGGATTTGGGCGCACCGCAGCTCCTGATCATCCTGGCAATCGTGCTTATACTTTTTGGAAGCAAGAAGCTTCCGGAGTTGTCACGAAGTCTTGGTGAATCAGCACGCGAACTACGCAAGGGTCTAAGCAGCGAAAGCAATGACAAAAAAGACGAAAAAAGCGAGAGCCGAAGCGAAGCCGCTTCATAGCGACCAAAAACTTCCCTTTCTCGAGCATTTTAAAGAACTGAAACGGCGGCTAACTATTGTCGCCGTTTCAGTTGGAGTGTTCTCGGTCGGCGCGTATTTCATACAACACCACATCGTCGAACTACTCCTCAAGCCGGCCGAAGGCCAGGATCTGATCTATACGACTCCCGGGGGTGGGATGAATTTCCTGATTCAGGTGTGTTTGTACACCGGAATCGTCTTCAGCTTGCCGATTATTATTTATCAGATTCTCAAATATTTCGAGCCGCTCATAGGCAACAAGTCGATGCGCTTCGCATTGTTTGGGAGTATCATCTCAGCGCTCTTGGCAGTCGGAGGAATGGCGTTTGGTTACTTCGTCGGACTCCCGACTACTCTGCACTTCTTATTCCATCAATTTTCACCAACATCCGAAATCCAACCCTTAATCGCCGTGCAATCTTATATGAGTTTCGTAACACTCTATATGTTTGGCGCCGCCCTGCTCTTCCAAGTACCCCTGGTGCTTATCTTTATTAATCGCATCAAACGGCTCAGCGTGCGCACATTGCTCAAGGGCGAGCGCTGGTTCATTCTCGGCTCGTTCATTTTGGCCATTCTTATGAACCCCTCCCCTAACCTTATCGACCAATTTATGCTAGCCGGCCCGATGGTTGCCATGTACCAGGTGGGGATCGGCCTGGTGTGGCTCGTAAATAAATTCGATCGCACACCCCGGACGACAGCCACGGCGGCACCCTCTCCCGGCAAGACTCCGGTCAAACCGATGGCACATACTCCCTACAAACATAGCCATCCGGTCATTCGTGGCCGCAGAAAGATCGCTCGCCTTGAAGCACTTCACGCACAAGATGCCGCCGCCCAAGCCGAACGCCTTGCAAAACTCAATGATGCCAAACAAGCCTGGCAGGAAGCCTCGGCTATCGCCGAACACCCCGTTGCCTCAATGGTGGCTATCGCGGATCACGCCCCACCGGCCATCATCTCTGCAATCCTCACGCCCGAACCCTCCTCGCTTACACCACCGGCGCCCGTGCCCGTGCCCGTCATCACGCAGATACGACCCACCACGCCAGCCGGTCGCACACAGGAACGGCGCTACGTCGACGGGGTTGGCCGCAATCGTATATCCCATCACCTTTCCGGAAAAACTCGTCCAAGTCCTCATTGACAATGCTTATGCTCCGCTCTATAGTAGGAAGCATAAACGCTAAAAGATAAAATAGGTACAAAAATGCAAAAACAGCTTGCCACGCTCATGAAACGCGAAATGACCCGGAAAGAATTTATGCTGACACTTGGATTTGGTGCCGCGACCCTACTTGGCATGGGGTCAATTCTACAGCTCGTAAAACCGAACTTCGCACAAAACCTCGGATCAGGACACACTAAAGCTGCCGCTAATGGCTATGGTTCCCGGGCCTACGGTAACTAAAGCCCTTTAGTATCACGGCTCTAGCGAGGCCCCAACCATACATATAATGAGAGCGGCCGAGTGTATCGGCCGCTCTAATATGCTTATGGCATGATGGGCTACATCATGCCGCCCATACCACCCATCGCACCAGCAGCATCAGCGGCGGCAGCCTTCTCAGGAACCTCAACCACCAGCGCACCCATAGTCATGCTCGTACCGGCAATCGAGACAGCATTTTGTATGGCCTCGCGCGTAACGCGTGCCGGATCAACAACTCCAGCTTTCTTAAGATCAACGAGCTCGGTCGGCTTATTGACATCAACGCCCTGCCCGGCCTTGGCCTTGCGGACCTGTGGTAGCCACTCGTCGGCGTTCAAGCCGGAGTTGGTCATTAGGATGCGGAATGGCTGCTCAAGCGCCTTTACCAACAATCCAGCACCGGCTGTCACTGTATCGTCATTAGTCGTCGTCTGTACACCAGATGCCAGATTAATAAGCGTCACACCACCGCCCGGTACGATACCGTCGCTCAGTGCCGCTTTGACGGCGGCTACCGCATCATCAACACGATACTTCTTTTCTTCGATCTCGGTCTCGGTCGCACCACCAACTTTGATGACCGCCACCTTACCGC
Source organism: Saccharimonadales bacterium (SeqCode) (assembly GCA_039809165.1). Lineage (GTDB taxonomy): Bacteria > Patescibacteriota > Saccharimonadia > Saccharimonadales > UBA4665 > UBA4665. The sequence goes on from JBDHUK010000011.1 coordinate 14,041, forward strand.
TCAGGGTCGCCCGGCGCTTGACCAGATTCTCCTTGTCGTACTGGCTCGTGGAAGCATTCAGCTGTGCGGTGATCTGCGCCACGCGAGCTTCGACCTCAGTCGCCGAGCCTGCGCCCTCGATAACCGTGGTTTCGTCCTTAGTGACGATCACCTTACGAGCCGTGCCCACCATACTAAGATCAGCCGTCTCGAAGGTCTGACCCTGATCATCACTAATTACTGTAGCGCCAGTCAGGATGGCAAGGTCGTTCAGAATATCCTTGCGGCGATCACCGAACGATGGGGCCTTGACGGCCACTGTATTGAACACGCCTTTGAGACGATTCAAAATCAATGTGCCGAGCGCTTCACCCTCGACATCTTCACACACCAACACCAGGTCTTTCTTGCCGGCCTGCGCCAATTTTTCGAGCAGCGGCAGGAATTCCTGGATGGAGCTGATTTTCTTATCGGTAATAACGATGGCCGGTTTATTGAATACCGCTTCCATTCGGGCAGTATCGGTCACCATATAAGGGCTGACGAATCCGCGATCAAAGGTGAAACCCTCAACAACTTCTTTTTCGAGCGCCAGGCTCTGGCCTTCTTCGACCGTCACCACGCCTTCGCGGCCGACAGCTTCCATGACGTCGGCAATGAGTTCACCGATTTCAGCATCACCAGCCGAAATAGTTGCTACTTCAGCGATACGCGACTTCTTGCCCTTGATATCTTCGGCAGATGCCTCAAGCTTGGCGATAACATCGGCGGCCGCAGCTTCCAAGCCTTTGCGCAACAGCATCGGATTGTGGCCGGCGGCAATCAGCTTGTTGGCTTCGTTCAAGATATGGTATGTCAGTACCGTCACGGTCGTCGTACCGTCACCGGCCACATCGTTCATCTTGTTGGCGGCCTGTTTGATGAGCTCTGCCCCGACCTTGTAGCCAAGCGTCTCGTCGTCGACGTCAGCAATGTCGACACCCTTGGCAACCGTCACGCCATCATGCGTGACGGTCGGCGCGCCGTAATTTTTACTGATAACCACATTGCGGCCCTTGGGACCCATCGTCGTCTTGACGGCATCATACAAAATCTGCGCTCCAGCCAGCACTCGGCGACGAGCGTCATCATCATAAAACACTTTCTTAGCCATTACTTTCCTCTCTTTCGTCTAATAAATTCCTTAGATCATATCAATGAATCCAAGCATCGTCGTAAGCATCTATTTGACCGTTGCGTAGATATTCTCTTCTTTGATCAATTGATACTCGGTACCAGCCAGCTTGACGGCTTCATTGGTATATCCACCATAAATAATCCGATCACCGACCTTGACGCCCCGGACGGCCGGACCGACGGCTACGACCTTTGATGTTTTTGGTTTTTCCTTGGCAGCTTCCGGCAAATACAGCCCGGCAGCAGTTTTGGCGGCAGCTTCCTCGGTCTGGGCGACTACATAATCGCCAAGCGGTTGAATTGGTACAGCCATAGATTACCTCCCTGTTAGTTCTGGTGAGTTTGATTATAAGCTCAAATGTTAGCACTTTGACCCATTGAGTGCCAACTCGCAGAACTAATAGTAGCGGAGGGATGAGAAGGCGTCAAGTTACCATTCACCGTAAGCTTGTCGGCGTTTATCCTCTAAGACTTTTGTGAACGCCTCTTCAAGCACGAGTTTATACGGTGAGTCTTTTTGCTTCAGTGCGCCGTAATAACTTCCATATACATAGTCGAGATGATCCTCAAACCGGTCTCTATCGGGAACACGTCTTCCAATCACTCGGTCATCCACCGACTTGCAAAGGCTCCCGAAATCGGCGCTCAAAGATCTGGCCAATCTCATTGCCTCGTCTGTTTTCGCATCATATGGAGTCAGAAGATTACGCAAGCTCACTGCGTATTCAAGATCCGGAATTGGCGGCGCCATTCCCGGGTTTTCGGCCAGATTAACATTTTTGAACTCATAATCGCCATGCATTACGGCATGGCTATGCAGATCAACAAGCGTCTTCGTCGCGCCGCCAATCGCATGCCATTTTTGCGAGTCGCTCATTCGGTTCCATGGCAGCTGCTCAAGCGTCTGAAATCCCGGCTGATAATGCGTGATTGAGTAGCTACGAGGAGCCTCACCATTTGCGACGGCCAACATACCTACTACACCATATGTAGGGATTCGTTGGCGCCGCAAATACTCAAACATGCTCAGTTCTTGCGTTGCATGGTTGAACGCATCAGAACCAAATGCTTTGACCGCTACCGGCAGAACCGTTCTCGAATTATCCGTGTCGATGAGTAAATCGCCGAAGAACGCTTTTCGACGCGACATTTCGTTTCCGTGTCTCCGTGAAGGGCGAGTCGCGAAATTAATACCTCGTATAATTGACCGTGGGTGTATCTGATGGCTCAAATCTGGGGTGATATATAGACCATTCATTCGCGCGTAGTTCGGAACATAGGCCGGAATCTTACCCTCATGGTTGAGCGTATCGGCAAACGGGGGCAACGTGTATACGGAGTGACCATGCTGGAGTGCTAAGTCATCCGAGAACCTGGACATGATCGTAGCGAGACTCTCCTCGCCCTGCAGCTTAACCCCACGCATCTTCAAGCTTTTCCACTAGATATGCCGTTTGATCGGTAAGTAAGGTGTTCGTGGCCTCTAATTCAGATTTGAACTGAGCCTCGATATCTTGCCTTGATTGCCTAGACAAGCTGTAAGGCGGTAGCATCGACACGGAACCACCGGTAGCATCATGCTCATCAGGAATAACGGCAAATTGTTTTAACAATGGGTAATCTTCCGTTGGCTCAGGCAATCCCATACCCAAACGCTCCAACTGTCCCATAATTCTTCCTATGCCCTCGAACACATGCACATACGATTCCGGATCAGTTCGCATACCGTGGACGTAGCTGGCGATTGGACGAGCACCCTCCGGAACTCCAAGAAGCAAAAGTTGACTAGCTTTTTTGATAGACGTCAGGACAGGAACACCCACCCCTTCCAACTCAGCATGCTGTTTGGCTACACGACCAGTCGAGGCCATGGCAACAAAACGGCCTCCGAGCTTACTAGAAATAAACTCATACATTTCGGGATGCGACGAGCCACCTTGGACGAGACGAAAATTTTCTTGAACCGGCGCATTTGTTACGCTTTGAGTTAACTCGAAAATCCGACTTAGGAGATCCGGGGTGTGGATGTGTATTGTTTCTTTTGTCACAGTGTTTTATTTATATCACGTTTTGTAGAAAAATTCAATAGCATTAGCACATTATACGATGTATTCAACCACAGAACGTTGCTTACTCGCGTGCTACAATCGAAGCATGACCGATATTCAACATTCACTTACCGCAGCAATCATTGGCGCACCGACCGACCTGGGTGCAGAGAATCTCGGCGTTGGCATGGGACCAAGCGCCTTTCGTTTTCAGCAGATCACTCACAAACTCAAGGCTGCCGGTATTGATGCCGCCGACACCGGCGACGTAGCCGTCAAAGAACGCTCACAGCTCGACCCTGGTAACCCCCGGCTCAAATATCTCGACGAAATCTGCCGGGTCAACGAACAGATAGCCGCACGCACCGATCAAGCCGTCAAAGACGGCAACAAAGCCATTGTACTAGGGGGCGATCATTCGATCGCCCTCGGCGCCGTGGCCGGCGCCTCCGCCGCGGTTCGCGGCGACATCGGGCTCATTTACCTGGACGCCCACGGCGACATGAATACCGACGAAACAACTCCCAGTGGCAATATCCATGGTATGGACCTGGCAGCACTCCTCGGATTTGGCGCGCGTGAGCTCGTACGGACTTATGGTGAACAAACCAAGCTCGACACTCATAATCTCCTTCACATCGGCGGCTGCGACTGGGACCAGGCCGAACTCGACCTCATCGCTCGCGAAAACATCGCCAGTTTTACCCTGTTCGACCTGCTCACGCGCGGTCTCGGCGCCCTGCTGCCCATGATCGACGATCTTCGTTCGCGTGTCGGCAATATTTGGATAAGCCTCGATCTCGACTCAATTGATAAAATATATGCCCCTGGCGCTGGCATGCCGAATGCCAAAGGCCTGTCATATCGTGAAATCGCCGCCATCGCTGACTACATCGGCAGCCACTGCAACGTGATCGGCGTCGATGTCGTGGAATATAATCCCCTTCAAGACGAGCAAAATAAGACAGCCGAACTTGGCATCGAACTTATCGCCCGATTCTTCGGCCGCGAATACAGCTGGTACTCGAATTACCTCGAGAAGAACAAAGTCAGCTAACGCGCTCGCCCAGATTTCACACAACTTTACACTTGCATAATTAAGCAAGATGTTGTATACTAATACGCATGGTTTTTAATTTATTTGGACAATCCGGCGTCAAAGCAACCGAAGAACAATTACTGTCATCAATGGATCCGCTCGTCGGCCGGCTATTCACTACACGCGTACTTAGCCGTTCCCTTATATTTAATACTTTGATGAACGTAGGCTTCGATGCTTACGTCACTGGTGCCGCCAGCCCCACTTCGCCCGTACCCAGCCTGTCTCCCCCGAGCCGCAAAGACACGTATACCACAGCTCGCCACAATATCCATACCAATGTCGACATCACCGCCGTTACTTCCGGCCGGGGCGACAGAGCAAGTCTTACCGGTGTTATTCTCCATAACGGCATAGACAACGGGGCGGCCGGCTTCTTCACCGCACCCACCGGTGGTTCAGATCCGAGCTTCCGCATCGCCACCATCAACCATGAACAACAGAGGACGGTCACAGACTATATGCTCGTAGGACAGGAAGTCATCGAGGCCGTCCAGGCCGACATCGAACAGGCCGCCGATACAGTACTCTACGGCCCACTCCACTAGTACTTAATAATACCCGAACACAAAAATATGTCCGAACAAGTAATCGAAATCACTCCTACTCCCGAACAACCCGTCTCTTCCCACCGGGCACTGCCGGTCGCCAGCCGCTTCACCATCGATACCGTATTCGGGGCTGCCGCCAGCTTCCGTGGCGGCAGCGCTCCCTTTATTGGCCGTACTCTCAACGGCGAACACCGCGTTATTATTGACCGCGAAACCGTTGGCTCGGGCGTCGATGTCGAGGCAGCCGTCGCCGACACCCTGAACGGTATGCGCTCACTCGAGACTATCCGCACCAAGTCCCTGGCCACCATCAAAATTACCCCCACCAGCTCGGTCAGCTTTACGGCACTTGAGCACTACAGCCCACGCATCGCGCCTAGCACCGAAGCCTATCCCGTTCCGGACAGCCTGAAAGCCCTGCACAGTAATGAAGTCGAGGGTGGATACCAAACATATCAAAACACTACTCGCCACGAAGGTTGGCAATCCGAGTTACGCGGTATTGTCGAGGGCTACATCACTAACACCCCGGCCGGCCGGAAACTCGCCGAAAGCCTCAAACTCCAATCGCTCAGCCATCTCACCCCCGAGCAAGCCGTTAAATTAAGTACCGCTGTTATTCAAAGTGTTTCAAAATACTCTTATGCCGACATCGCCAAAGACCGGCCAGCCGGCCCGACGCGCGCCGATAACTCCACGACCATGGATCTCTTAAGGGAAGGCATCGCGAACGTTAATAAACCCGATTGGCAAGGCAATGGTGTCTGCCGTAACTTCAGCGCCAACGTCGCTGCCGTTTTTGAATCACTCAAAGCCACCCAAAGCGAGCTCAGCATGTTACGCAACACCTATGCCATCATGAGTCGTGGCTCTGACGGCGAAGGCTACATGGACGCCCGTCAAAACCCACACCACATTTCCATCAAACCGGAGCCCGGGCACGCCTGGACCCCCTTCTACACCGTCGATTCCAGTGGTTCGGCTGTTGTGACTTTGGTTGACTCGACTTGGGCTCTTGGCACCGATGCCGAATCCGCCATCCAAGCAATGGACTATACCAACGAGCGAGCGGCTCTGATGATAAGCAGCCTGTTTGAGCAGAGCGAGAACAAATCTGAAGCCTTCATCGGATTGACCCATTATTACCAGCGCCTAGCCCAAAGCACAACTGTCAACTCACGGCTTCGGCCAGCCGACAAAGAGCGTGTCCGCGAATTCGCTCTCACCGAATACCTCAAGGCAGCATCGGAAGTCGAGGATCTGTCCGATACAGGCTCCATCCCTTCGGTTATGATGTCGACCGCTTACCAGATGCGCCAAAAGCTCGAAAAATCAGAAATCGAGGCGCTCTACCGCATCGACACGGCCACCGACAACACGGAACGCGAACGCTTGAGCCGGATCATCCAAGGATATAGTCAGGGTGACGGCGTCATCTTTAGTCCGGCACACCTCGCCGACAGGCTCAACTTCCGTGACAACGACCTGCAGCGCCTGGCATTTAGCGCCGTCGGCCCGGAACGTATCACCCAATTTGCCGATAGCAATGGTCGGTTCCGCGCTCGCCTCCGCGACCTCGATCCGAGTGCCCTGCCCCCATTCGACGCCCGTACAAATCCGGCCGACGCGCGAGAACTTGCCGAGCTGGCCGAGGCCACAAACCTGAATATTCGTGAACGTGATCCCAATTCAATCATCCGCCGCGTAACCCAACGCATCCGCCGCGCCACCGATGGCAACGAAGCCCTCTTTAACGCCGTAACCGTGGGCCGCTCCGAATACGACCTCGTCAAGCATGCCGGCGCAATCGTCCGCTCGCTCAACGGCCAAAAGTAAGTTTTA
>JBDHUK010000012.1:0-20493 GCA_039809165.1 Saccharimonadales bacterium (SeqCode)
TCGCCCTCGTACGGAATCAGCTTGGTTCTGAATTCCAGCCTATCACCAAATCCTTCACTGTCGAGCCGCCCATTGGTATACACGAAATATCCCGTATTACTGACTTTGAGATTATTTTGGCGAAGTAGCCACTGATACACCTCCATCTGACGCTTGTAGCTGATCTGCCAATCGCTATCGATACCTACTTCCTTGGCTTTACTGGTAGCCTTGTAATCAGCTACGATCACCTCACCTGTTTCCTGGTCGATCCACAGATCATCAACCGCCCCGAACACAATGAGATTAGTCGGTGCGTGTGGGGCCTGCACACCTACGAAATTTTCGCGCCAATCGCCAAGCTTGTCATGCGCGAATGGAATCGCACCCACATTAAACTCAAGCATCAACGGATGCGGTTTACCCTGACTCCTATAACTATCGAACTCTTTTTTGAATAACTCATCGATGGCTTTATTGATATTGAACGGTGGGCTGGACGGCCGGGTAATTTTGAGTCGAACATCCAGCCAAAAGCAACGTGGACACTGCATAAACAACTCAATCTTACTTCGCGACACTTTGAACGGAGTCTTTTGGCCGGGCTTGTACGGCTTGCTGCGCTCTCTGAAGTAATCATTTGGCATATGTTTCTAGTATACCCCACTCCGCTCGCGATAGGCTATCCAGCGTTTTTAATAGCACTCTGTACTAGGTCACAGTAATCGATCTTACCACCATTCTCGAGGAAGTTTTCCATACCGTTAAAGGTCGTTTGCTCAATCCATTCCCCATTGAGCTGCTGCCATACGGTCACCCCTTTTGCCTGTATGGACTTATGCGTATCGAGCGTGACTCCGGTAACATCAACAACGCACTGGACGGCCTCAATGTCTTCTTCGGTAATTTCAGTCGTTTCGTTAGGTAATGTTTTGTGAGTAACATATTTAGTATAGACCGCTTGGCTATTCGGATCCGCTGATACGGCGATCCGGGACAAAGCAACCCCGTCATCTAGCGTACCAGTCGTTTGCACGGCGAAGCTTGAGGCGTCGATCCGCTGTGCGATGACACCACCCAATTTGATCGTCCGGCCGGCGCCGGCGCCGTTCCGGGCCAGCTCATCACCGTACGTCTTGGCGCCGCTGAGCATGTTGCCGCCAGCACGGAGCACGTCGTCACCAGAATGGGCCACCGCACCACAAGCACTCAAACTAAAGCCTAATCCAACCAGTAAACTGCCCACCAACAAACCACGCTCTACTATCCGCCCCCGGTTACCTCTTTGACCCTGTAGCCGCTCTGTCATACCCGTCTCTCCCATTTAGTAGATGGAGTGATTATATGTTCGTCGGCCAATAATTGCAATGCCGGGCATCCCGGCTAATTCTCTTCGAGGATGCTGATAATCTCGCGCGGATGCGCGGCCAGAGCGGTCGGCTCATGTTGACGCAGTATCTCCGGATGATCAAAACCCCATCCGGCCGCAATCACTCGAACCTCTGCCGCGTGAGCCGCCACCACATCACGCGCTTCGTCACCGACATACCAGGCTTGCGCGGCATCCGTCTGATTACGCTTCAGCACTCGGCGAATCGCTCGGCGTTTCCCGAAGAACCCGGCGTCGCCATACAGATCGGTAAAATACTTATGCAAATGGTGCTGTTTGAGAAACTTACGAATATTCCGGCGGTTATTACTACTGACGATCATCAACTGATGGCCCTCGGCATGCAGTTTATCAATCACGGCTCCCATACCCTCGAATAAGGGCACGTTGTAGATCGCCTTGCTCATCTTGCGCCGGCCAATCACAAACAATACGGGCAAGTACCATTTCGGACTGCCAAAGTGCTCAGCCATTTGTTGCATGGTCATACCACGTAAGGTGTGTTTTTCCTCATCCGTCAACGTATGTGATCGTCGGACGTGCGCCTCCAAAAATGTCGCCACATACTCGAAACTGTCGGCGATCGTACCGTCGAAGTCAAAAATGATTACTGCCATATACTCTTACAAGTATACATGTAAGCATGTGGGGCTAGGATCGTTTTACCGTCGAAATTTGTCAACCACCCTTTGCCACTGTTGCTGTAATTCCTCATCAGGAATTCCGCCAGTCACTTCCGGATTGTGTAACCTGCGCATCCCTTCAAGAACAAGCTGACACGCAATGAATTCCGAAGTATTAGGCTCGGCCGCAGGCAACTGAGGACCTCTCTTGTCGAATTGGAGCGCCATAATGCCAGCTATAATACAACGCAAGTTATATATTACGCAATGGGCTGGTACTGAACATGACATGCGCCTCGGCCCGTTCGCTCAGTGAATTTCTGGTGGTAGTCTTCAGCCTCATAAAACGACCCGGCCTGTTCGATTTGCGTCACGATCGGCACATCAAACTGAGCCTGCAGTTCTTGCATCACTCGTGTAGTGACTTCCTTTTGTTCATCAGTGAAGTAGAAAATGGCCGAACGATATTGATCACCTACATCCGGGCCCTGACGGTTGTACTGCGTCGGATCGTGCATTCGGAAAAACTGCCGGCATAACGTCTCGAGTGACACCTTACCGGCATCGTACTCAACCAGCACTACCTCGGCATGGCCGGTATTTTTGCGGCAGATTTCCTCGTACGTGGGGTCTTCGGTGGTGCCGCCGCTATAGCCGGTCGTCGTTCGTATCACACCCGGCACCTGGTCAATGTAATACTGCACGCCCCAAAAACAACCAGCTGCAAACATAATTTGTTCCATAGGTTTTATTATAGCTAAGACCACGCTGGATGGATGTAAAAATTTCGCCGCCTACCCCTATTCCCAGAGGGCCGCGATTGCGGAATAGGCAAACCTATGAGCCGCCGAGAGCATCCGGGGTGCTTTGTCGAGGCCATATCGGTAACACGCCGCCAAAGCAGCGGACTCGATAAACGTACACCTCGGCTTCCCATTCGCGGTTGTCTGTAGCAATACGTACAACGGATCAGTGAGCGCCTTGTCGACATTATCACCACTAGTGTGTCTACCCCACAAAAAATAGCCAAATGCGGCATGCCGGTAGGTTCTATATACTCGGTGGAGACTGTCGTCTAAGCCGTCTTTCGTGGCCACACCGGATTTTAACCGCACTATATCATCGTATGCGACGCACTGCGTTCTATCAATTATCATTTCAGGCGTTTCATCCCGTAAGATAACAGTGCCGTGCTCGCGGCTCATCAGCCCGTACGCGCTCGCCCGTCTCCGAATCAGTAGCAAGTCCTCATCAACGCCTTGAAGTATGAGACGTCCAAGCGAGGCTTCGATGACACGCCTATCATCTTCGCAGGGCATCAAAAGTGGCTCAATTTTATCGGCGGCGACATCATAGGATTGCTCGTTGTAATGTGCCCGGGCAGCCCGTTGAAGCACATCCTGGGTCGCCAACATGGCAACTTGACGGCTATCGTACTCGTCCAACGAAAATACAGTCTCCGCTACTTCCGACATACTACAACCATTCTATACCCTTCTTGATTCCAGGTCACCCTCCTTCCGATCATACCCTGCATTGTCCGAAGGCTTATTTTGTTTACTATTTTGACATACTATTGACTTTTCTTCATTATTGTGCTAATGTTATGACAACCCTGTGATCTGGTGGGAGACACGCTGTATTACAGGCATAAGAGGAAATAGGAGATTGTATGAACAAAGTAGTTACTGCTACCAGCGCCGCTGTTCTGAGCGTACTTGTAGCCGGATCTGTCACCAGTACCGCATTTGCGTGGCACCCCAAAGGCCAGATCGTTAAAAAAGTGGAAAATGTCACCACTGGCGGCAGCGCTTCCGATGCCAACACCGCCGCCGCAGCCGTTTCGGCTAAGCCAGGCGACATCCTGCAATACACTGTTCTGGTTTCAAACGTAGGAGAGGCCAACAAGAATAACACCAATGACATGGTTTCTACCGTTATGGTCGACAGCTTACCTGCCGGTGTCGAGCTCGTGGACACGCCCGGCGTGCGTGTGATCACCGCTCAGCTTGGAACTATCAAGCCCGGCGCCTCAGCAACCAAGACTTACAAGGTCAAAGTTACCGAAACGACCGATGGTAAAATCATCGAAAACAAGGCCTGCTACGCTGGCGACAGCGCCGTAAAAGATGCTCCACAGTCAGGCTGTGATGTGGCAAATATCAAGATCAGTAACCCTGCGCCTGAGCCAACCCCCGAACCAACTCCAGAGCCTGAGCCGGAAACCCCAGCCGATAGCGGCAACGAGGAACAGCCCGTCGAAGAGCTGCCCAGCGTCGGTGTCGGCATCATCGCTCCGATTACGGCCGCAGCTACGGCTGTGGGCGGCTTCGCCGTAAACACCTTGCGCCTCAAGAAGCGCAACATCAAGCGCTAGAATTCTCTAGTCAGAGTATCTCTACTTTCTAGTCAGCTATTGACATAGGTGGTATAATGTAGTAAAATACATTCATACACTACTGAGTGGGTCAACAGTACCGGCGCGTCATGCGCCGGTTTTCTGTTGCAAAGGAGAGAATTATGAACAGTATCAAAGTTTTGGCAGTAACTGGTCTTAGTGTAATGCTCGTCGCCAGCGCCAGCGCAGTCTACGCCGCCGATCTATCAGTTGGCACGCATACCGGCTCACAAGTAACGGCTACTACATTGTCCGCCGGCCAGGATCTGCAACCGGCAACACCGACCGCTGCTCTGCAGCCTGCCGCCCCGGCAAGCCCCTTGCAGCCGGCCGCAAGCTACCCTACCTTCCAATTGACCGCTCCAGCCGCAGCATTACAGCCAGCTCTCTAATAGGCACCTGTCTATAATTTGATATCTGGATAAATCGAACGCGTCACGCCATCAACTTCGCTCTTGAGCTGCGGAAACGGTACGCCTTCACGGGCAGTGACGCCCTCGAAAATCCAGAAGACGCGCTCGCTATAGGCCATGCCGCAAGCTGGCGGCATGCCATACTCGAGCATTTCGACGTAGTCGATATCCAGCATCATCGCTTCATCGTCACCGGCTTCACGCATTCCCTGCTGCTCTACAAAGCGTTCCAGCTGATCAAGTGGGTCATTGAGCTCACTAAAGTCGTTCGTGAGCTCAGAGCCAGCGATAACGGCCTGGAACCGCTGCGTGGTTTCCGGGCGATCCGGATTCTTCTTGGCCAGTGGGCTGATGAAGAGTGGCGTATTAACCAACCAAACCGGCCCAGCCACGTCCTTACGGATGTTTTTCCAGAGTTTATCGATACCGCGAGCGATATTATCGGTCTTGGCTACTTCGAGTTTATTGTCTGCCAGCGCTTTTTTAACTTGATCAATTGTACAATCAAGGGGATCAATATTGTAATGATCTTTAATAACTTGAACATAGTCCCATTCCTCCCATTCCTTCGACAAATCCACGTCGAATATCTTACCGTCACGTTCAATATGGAACTGCTGCGTCCCAAAGGTAGTTTGCAATACATAGCGCAACATTTCTGTCATAAATTTCATACCGTCGCGCCAATTCCAGTAGGCAGCATACCACTCACCGGCGATATGTTCGGGTAAATGCTCATCGGAGTAGTTTTCATTGCGGAAGCGCGGTCCGATATCGTACACGCGCTCAAAGCCGCCGCCGAGCAACCGCTTCAGTGGTAATTCGTGGCTGATGCGCAGATAAAAGTCCTGATCGAGCGCGTCCATATGCGTCACGAACGGGTTTGCATCGGCGCCGCCGGTGGTATGCTCTAGCACCGGAATATTGACTTCTGTAAAACCATGCTGATTCAGAAAGTCGCGAGTGGCCTGCCAGAATTTGCTTCTGCGAATAAATCGCTGGCGCACATCTTCATTAACATTCATATCGATATAACGGCGGCGCATGCGCTCTTCTTTGTTCGTGAAGCCATCCTGCTTGCTCGGCATAGGCCTGAGCGCCTTGGTCAGTAGTTTAAGGGTTTGCACTTCGATAGAAATCTCGCCGGTTTTGGTTTTGATAACCGCACCAGTCACTTCAATAAAATCACCGCTATCGAGTAGCGGCAGCTGCTCCATCCCTAAATATCCCTGCTCTGCGTCTAATGGATGTACTTTTTGAGCACTCAAAAACAACTGTACGCTATCAGTCGCATCACGCAATACGATAAATGCAATTTTACCGAATTTACGAATACCGGTAATGCGGCCTACTACGGCAGTCTGCTTACCTTCGCGCTCTTCAAATTCGGTATTAATCAGCAGAATAGTATCTATCCGCTTCGCCTCGGCCGGATAAGGATTGATGCCAAGCTTCCGTAGTTCTTCTAATTTGCGTAGCCGTTCGTCACGGAGTTCTTTGAGTGTTGCCATATTGTAACTAATAATACGAAAAAAAAATCACTTCGTACAGAGGTACTTCCCGGTTTTCTCCTGTATCTCCATGCACCTATCCGGGCATTCAGCTTTTTGTATGCACAATGTCATTACAAAAAGCTGAATGGCTTGCACAGTGATGCGAGATAGAGTATTAGATATATGCATGCAAATAGTACCCAAGAAAACCGAACTACTTCAGATACGGATCGATGCCGAGACCAAACAGGCGCTTCAAAAAGCAGCCCGGCATTCGCACATGTCGGCGTCAGCTTTTGCGCTAATCGGAATCAGGGAGTTATTACGAGAAGGAGAAACGAGTATCATCTTGCCTGAGCACTTGCGTCTCACGCGCAGCGAGAAAGAACTCAGAAGACAGCAGGCCGTTATCGGTATGAGGCAGATATTACGTGATATGAAGAAGCGTCAAGCACAGGCACGCGCCAACCGCCGCTCCGAGAAGCCAGAAAGTCAGATTAGGTAGCAGCAACGCGCCGCTGCAGAGTGTAACGCCGTAGGTCACCTCGCACGATCTAAGCGATGGCGACGATCTTGTAGGTAGCGGTTTCGGCAGGAGTCTTGATCTCGATCTCATCACCGAGTTTGCGGCCCAGCAGTGCCTTGCCGATCGGCGATTCGTCAGAGATCTTGCCCTCAAGTGGGTCGGCTTCAACGGTACCCACAACCTGGAATTCTTTGGCTTTGCCAGTGCCGCCCTCAAGCTTCACTTTAGAGCCCAAGCGGACTTTACTGCCGCCACCTGATTTGATAATTTCAACATTGCCGATGATGTGTTCAAGCTCGGCAATTCGCGCTTCATTTTTCTCCTGTTCCTGGCGAGCAACCTGATATTCGGCATTTTCGGCCAGATCGCCAAACTCGCGAGCAGTCTTGATGCGCTCAGCAACATTGATGCGCTCAGCAATCAATTCAGTCAGCTCAGCTTTCAGTTCAGCAACGCCTTCTTCGGTCAGGTGGAATAACTTTTTCATGTTCTTAAATCCTTTCACTCTTCAACATATACAAACGGACGTGACCCGTCTGTGGTAATTACTACTTACGTTTTGTTCTAGCCTACCAGCAACAGCTGAGGCTATCCTTAAGCGTCTGCGAGAGACTCCTCTCGGATGCCAAACTTTTGCATGAGCTCCTGTCTTGTAAGGTACTCCGGATCCTGCGCCGTACGTGCCTTGACTTCGATTCGGTCACTGGCCACGGTTTTATCGCTGATGACGACGCGGTACGGAATGCCGAGGAGGTCGGCGTCGGCGAACTTTTCGCCGGCTCTCACCTCTCGGTCATCGTATAATACACCGATCCCAGCCCTTGTCAACTGCTCATAAATGTTATTTGCTATAGCGGAAACCTTGCCCTCTTCGCCGGCTTTGGTGATAGGTGCGAGGTAGATTTGGTAAGGTGCGATTGATTCAGGCCAGATGATACCCTTTTCATCACTCAGAAGTTCGACAATGGTGCCCATGAGACGTCCCAGTCCGATACCATAACACCCCATAATGACTGTCACGCGCTCGCCCGTCATAGGATCATCAACGGTTAGATCAAAAGGTGCGGAAAACTTGGTGCCAAGACTGAAGATGTTACCGGTCTCGATAGCCTTTTTGACCTCCATTACCTCGCCCGTTGTGGGGTCGCGATCGCCTGCATTAGCTTCCTTGATGTCGTAGAATTTTTCAGGTATAGCTACGTCTCGTCCAAAGTTGACGTTTATCGAATGGTAATGAGACTTATTGACACCCGTTTCAAAGTTACAGAGCCCTTCGAGCGAATCGTCCAGGAATACTCGAATATCTTTAGGAAGGTTGACGAGTCCGGCATAGCCGATTTCTGCACCGGTCAACTTCTTGACTTCATCCTCGCTGGCAAATCTTACGCTTTGACAACCGGCCGCCTCAGATAGCTTAATTTCGTTAACCCCGTAATCGGATCGGACAGCTGCAATGATATGTTCGCCGGTATCCGTGCTGTAAATGAGCGTCTTAGTACTTTTTTCGATTGGAATATTAAATTGTTTCGTGAGGGCCTCGACGCCAATCACACCCTTGCCTTCTACTTCTTTGTACTCGGCCGGTTCTTCCTTGTCGTTTGGCTTACCAACCCTCGAAGGCGCAATCTCACGATTATGATACACACCGTCGCTTGTCTTAAATATTAGGTCTTCGCCGGCTTCGCTGAATGTCTGGAATTCATGACTATATTTGCTAAAACTACCGCCGCTAGCGAGTACGACGACGGTTTGATCGCCGATGCCGGCCCGTTCGAAAATTTTAAGGTACGCTTGCTTGCATTTTTCATAGAACTCATCATGTTGTGCTTGGGTGAGCGCAAATGAGTACATGTCTTTCATGAGGAATTCGCGTCCGCGCATGATACCCGACTTGCTGCGGAGTTCGTTCCTGAACTTGGTTTGGATTTGATAAGGTGCGATGGGAAGGTCTTTGTAGCTGGCAAGGAAATCTTTGACGATGGGGCTAATATTTTCCTCGTGGGAGAAGCCGAGTCCAAGTTCGGTGCCGTTTGCCAGTTTGGTTTTGAACCAGTTGTCGACCACCTTGTCGTCCCAGCGATTGGTGAGCTCGTATCGCTCGGGGATCTGAAGCGCTGGCATAAGAAGCTCCTGACCGCCGATCGCATCCATTTCTTCCCTGATGATATCGGTGATGTTGTTGAGGACTCTCAGGCCGAGCGGCAAGTAAGTGTAGACACCTGCCATTTCCTTGTAAATGTAGCCTGCCCTGATAAGCAGCTGCGCATTTTTGGAGACTTCGTCGGATGGGATGGTTTTACTGGTCTTGGTGAAAAGCTGCGATACACGCATAGTCTTGTCCTCGGTTATCGATCTGTTAATTAGGGGTTGTCCTTTGATGAGTGGCGTACGTTATTCGTGCGTACTAAGTTGAGATATTATGCCCCGACGGGCGGCATCGGTACTACGAGAAGTGGTGATTGCATACATAGTGCGCTCATACTTGCTAGAGTATACCTCAAACCGCGCATCTCGCCAAGAACCCATTTCATATCCCCCGATTTTAGTGAATTACGAACAGCACGGCAAAAGCGATGCCGTTTTTGAGCATATGGAGACCGATACCAGCCCACAAGCTGCCAGTTTTGTGACGAAGGTAACATAATACCAGTGACAAAATAAATGTATCGAGTGCCGCCAGCCACAAGGCTGGCACGCCGTTGCCCAGCTGCAGATGGGCAACGGCGAATAGCACACTCGTGATAACGGCCGCAATTTTGACATCCATACCCTTTTTGAGGCTCGTAAACAGGAAGCCGCGCATCACAAACTCCTCGATTAGCGGCGGCAGAATCACCAGGCTCACAAAAGTCACCGCCAATGCCATGCCGGATGTCGCGTTTTCAAAACCAGTCTGCTGGCGCTGGTTGATATCCAGATGAAATACCCAGGTGGCGGCAAGCGTGGCGGCGGCATTCATAACGAAATACGGCGGATACGCCAGTATTGTCACTCCGAAATCACGTATTCGCGGCCTGATCAGCCCGAATGCCGTCAGTGATACCCTGCGCGCCCGAATAAAAAATATGAGCAGGCCGACAGTAACCGCGTCAACCAGTAAAATATATACGAACTGAGCATAGGGCGACGATGATAGCCAGGTGCTTACTTGTTGCGGCGACCAGCCGGCAAACAACGGCACCACACTTACCATAAACTGCCCGACAAATGTTGCCACAAAATACACGCCCACCACAATCAACACGGCTTCGAGCGGCGAAATCAAAAACCGTTTGGACGGGACCGTACCGTCATCGCCGCTATCGGTTGGCTCGGCATTTGATGCGATGTGTTTCATGGCCGGAACTATCGCGTCCTAGAAGAACCGCCGGACGTCCACTACAGTAATCAAGACAATAAGCAGCATCAGGAAAATAAAACCACCAGCGTTGATAAGCTCTTCTTTTTCCTGACTGAGCGGCTTGTTAACCGCCCGGGTAATAAGCGTCATCCATAAACGCCCACCGTCGAGTGCCGGAATCGGCAAGATATTCATGATAGCAAGCGTCAATGAAATTATCGCGATGACCAACAGGATAAATAAAATACCGAGCGCACTGCCGTCGCGCAAAATAACAAAAATACCAACCGGCCCACTCACTTGTTCGCTGGCCTGGGCTTGGCCGTGTTCACGCGCCGTAGTGTTGCCGGTCACCGTACCGGCAATGATCTTACCGACACCAGCCAGGGCACGGCCAAGCCCCTCGAACGTCAGCTTGGTAAATTGGCCGATCAGCCCCACGCCAACCACCGGTGCCGACCACGTACTGCGCTGAATCGTAAAATCAGTTGGAATCACTCCGAAATAACCCTTAGGGTTATCGGTTTTCTTGCTGGCTTCGACCTCGGCCGTCGTACGGATTGTCGTGGTCGCGGTTTTCCGTACGCCATCACGCTCATAGGTCACCTTCACTTGCTCGCCGGCAAATTGCTTGGTAACCTTCCTGAGATAATCCGGGTCTTTGAGCCCGGCAGATGAGCCTGTACGTGCAGAATCTTTTTCGCTGCTATCAGCCGGATGGATGGATATCAGCCGATCCATCGGCTGGATGCCGGCCTTGGCGGCCGGCGAGTCCGACTCGACATAACTCATAATGAGTTCGCTGCGTACCACATGAGTATCACTTTTGACCGTAAACTGATTATCAATGAGCCTGGGCATACCGATAAGGGCCAGCAAGGTCAGGAGCACGAAGGCCGTAATAAGATTCATGACCACGCCAGCGGCCATAATCTTGGTCTTGGCGGCGACGCTGGCAGCACCAAATGTCCCCTTTTCGGTATCGCTGTCATGTTCACCCTTGAGTTTGACGAAACCACCGAGTGGCAGCAGGTTTATCGTAAAATTAAAATCGCCTTTTGGGCTTTTGATACGTTTTTTCCAAAGACGAGGCGGAAACCCGATTCCAAACTCTTCAACATCCACGCCATTACGGCGAGCCATGATAAAGTGCCCCCATTCGTGCACTACTACCAAGCCGACGAACATAATCAATCCTAATACTAACAACCACCAGCTCATTACTTCCCAAATCTCCTTTGTCTATTTGCATATCGAACAAACATCTCAGTAAGCTCAGTCGGCGTAAAATCCGGCCACTTGGTATCAGTAAACATCAATTCGCTGTACGCCCCCTCCCAAAGCATAAAGTTACTGAGACGTTGCTCACCAGAAGTACGAATGATCAAATCAACCGGCGGAATATCTGGTGCATACAGGTTTTTGCTAATAAGCTCAGGCGTAATCTGGTCGGCCGGGGTGCCAGCCTCGATAATGCGCTTCATGGCATCTACGATCTCTTGTTGGCCGCCATAATCAAGACAAAGCAGGAGTGTGCCTTTGGTACCGTTTTTAGTCGCCTCTTCGGCATTATGGATTGCCCGAACGAGCGCCTTACCCAGCCGCAATTTTGACCCGAGCGTCTGCAGCCTGATACCGTGCTTGCGGAAATTGTCGAGTTCGTGCTGGACAACCCATGATATCAGATCCATTAGATACTTAACTTCGGTACGACTGCGTTTCCAGTTTTCAGTTGAAAAAACGTAAGCCGAAACATATTCAACACCTTGCTTAAAAGCGGCTTCGCTGATTGTCTGGAGCGTCTCGTAGCCCTGCTTGTGACCATCAGTGATTGGCAAACCGCGATCAGTTGCCCAGCGGCGGTTGCCGTCAAGGATTAGCCCCAGGTGCCGAGGCACGACAAGGACAGCTGCGTCATCGACACTAGATGGCACACCTCCAGCTTGCGGCAGTGCCGCACTCAACGTTCGACTCATATGTAATTAGTATAACAAGTTTTGGCTGTAAATGAGATTAAACAGTCATGATTTCAGATTCTTTGGCTTTGCTGGCCGCCTCGGCGTCAGATTGGGCGGATTTCATAGCATCGTCAATCTGCGCGCTGAGACGCTTGGCATCATCTTCACCGATTTCTTTGTCTTTCTTGGCTTTGTCGATAGTATCCATGGCATCACGGCGAATAGCTCGGAGCTGAATGAGACATTCTTCCTGTTTGGCGCCGACTTGTTTGACGATATCACGGCGACGCTCTTCGGTGAGCGCCGGCACCGGCACGCGTACTACGCGGCCATCGTCCGAGGGGTTCATACCAAGTTGTTGATTATTTCGGATCGCCGCCGCAATCGCCTGCAAGTTGCCAGGGTCGAACGGCGTAATTTGGATCAGCTGAGCTTCGGGTGCGGTGATAGTGGCCACTTGGTTGAGCGGCATCATCGAGCCATAGGCTTCGACCATCACCCCATCGAGCATACCGGCACTGGCGCGACCCGTACGCAGACTCTTCAGATTATCCTGAAAATGCTGTACGGCAGCCTGGAATTTGGACTTTGATTGATCGATAACTTGGGATGGATTCATGCGTTCTCTCTTTTAATAATGTACAGTATAGTTACTATTTACAGAATATTCACTACTTGACAAACATATAATTCAGCAGTATAGTCTCCTAATCAACTCACGGCATCAAACACATAGCATTGCATCATGAATACTGTATCAGCAGAAACATTCAACGGTTCCCTCTACGATTATGACCCTGCGTTTAGCGTACAGGTCGGGATACATGACGTTCCAGCCTGGGTTATAGTCAGCGAACATACTCAGACGCGAGATATCACACGTGGAATCATGTGTGAGCAGGGTTGGACCGCCGGAGTTGATTCGCTCGCCTGGATGGGGTCCGAACTGGCACGCCAGCTTACCGACACCGCCGTCATCATCCATGACTACCCTCATCTCAAAATTCATACCGTCAAAGATATATTGCACAATCTAGACACCCTGCAGCATAACGGCATCGGACGTCAGCGAACCGATACGGTGCTATCGGTTGGCGAGCAAGCCTGCAAGCTGCTCGGCCTGAGCGAAGCCGAGGTGATCGGCCATAGTCTAGGCGCGCTCACCAGTATGCAAGCCGCGTCCGAGGCGAACGATGGCTTCCGATTTATTCGTGCTACCGGAGTCGCCAGCGCTGGGCGCGTACCACAGGGGCAAGTTCCTCGCACGCTTGTCAGGGCTCCACGAGCATTCTGCGGCAAGGACAAAAAACTTCTCACTAACATTTTAGGGCTCGTAAATAACCTAAAATACCAAAACATCATTCAAGTCAGCTGTGAGGCCGGGTTTGCCCTTACCGA
Organism: Saccharimonadales bacterium (SeqCode); assembly: GCA_039809165.1. GTDB lineage: Bacteria > Patescibacteriota > Saccharimonadia > Saccharimonadales > UBA4665 > UBA4665. The sequence goes on from JBDHUK010000012.1 coordinate 13,519, forward strand.
GCCGCTTCGCGATCATATCAATACCCTGCATACCGTCAATCCTGAGGCCGAAATTGCCGGTATGGATTGTGTCAATGATATTCTCTTTCCACCGTCGATCATGCCATCGGATATGTTCGGCGATAATTTTATCGTCATGCACGAAGGCTGCGCCTGTCATGGGGCACTAAGCCATCCGAGCGAAGCACCGCGCTACGCGCGAGCGCTTGTAAATCTCTGGCGGCGACAGCGGCCAGCAGTCATCGCCGCATAGCGTACGGCAAGTGCCTTAAACAGATTATTAGGCGACTTCGCCCATCGCCAACCGCGAGAAGCGGCGGACGACGATGTTTTCGCCGAGGCGAGCATTGTGTTCTTTGACAAGATCGCCGACGGTCTGATCAGGATTCTTGATAAATGGCTGATCGAGGAGGCAACGCTCGGCAAAGTACTTGGCGAGCTGACCTTCGACGATCTTGTCGGCCATTTCTGCCGGTTTACCCTTGAGGGCGTCGCCAGCCAACAATTCCTGCTTCTTGACTTCGCGAACATCGGCTGGAATGTCGTCAGCACTAACGAATTCCGGGGCGCTGGCAGCGATGTGCATTGCCACGTCTTTGACGAGCGTGGTGAAGATTTCGTTGCGCGCCACAAAATCAGTCTCGCAGTTAACTTCGACGAGCACACCGATACGATTGTCGTGCAGATAGCTGCCGATAACGCCCTGCCGTGCTTCGCGCTCACCACGCTTTTCGGCTTTAGTCATGCCCTTCTTGCGCATTGCTTCGAGGGCTTTGTCGAAATCACCGCCAGCCTCTTCGAGGGCCGCCTTGGCATCGGTCAAACCGACACCTGTTAGATCTTTGAGTCTTTTTACTTCTGCGATATCAATTGCCATATTTTACTCCTTTATATATCTAAACTTGACCATACATACTCAAATGCGCAGGCACCAATGTTAGCTTCGGCCTCATATGCCTACAGTATGCAAGGGTCGGCATCGTTTCACCGCCGACAAGGAATCGCGATGTCCTACTATCTTGACGACATACACTGCACACAAGGCCACCTAGTTTCTCTATCGCTCCCTGGGCCGGTAACGTTTCTGAAATGTCAGGGGTGCCAGTTACTGGATTTTGTTCACCCATGGCCGCACTTGCACTCACTAAGATTAGGCGGTCTTAGCGGCTGGTTCCGCAGCCTTGGCGCCCATTTTATCTTTGCGCGCCTGACCGGCGGCCACGGCCTGTTCGATATACTCAGCAATCAATTCGATAGTTTTGATAGCGTCGTCGTTGATTGGCACCGGGTAGTTAGCCAGGGATGGGTCGGCGTTGGTGTCGACAAGCCCGATAACGGGCACGCCGAGCTTGTGGGCTTCGCGAACCGCATTGGCGTCTTCGACGATATCGAACACGAACACCGCGCCTGGACGGCCATTCATGTTTTTGATACCACCGTAGATGTGGTTCTTCTCGTCGATTTCTTCTTGGAAGCGCTGGACTTCGAGTTTGTTGTACTTAGCCTGCAGCTCGCCCGATTCCATCTTGGATTCGAGGTCTTTGAGCCGCTTGATCTGAGCCGAGATAGTTGGCCAGTTGGTTAACATACCGCCGAGCCAGCGGTTGACGACGTACGGCTGCTTGGTATCGGCTGCCATTTTGAGAACAATGTCTTTGCTCTGGCGCTTGGTGGCAACAAAAAGCACCGGCTTGCCCTCGGCAACGATGCGGCTGATTTCGTCCAGCGCTTTTTCGAGCGCGGTAACCGTCTTTGCAAGGTCAATAATGTGGATTGTGCCACGCTTACTGTGAATATATGGCGCCATCTTGGGGTGCCAGCGGCTCGTTTGGTGGCCGAAGTGAGCTCCGGCTTCGAGCAGTTTTTTAATGTCTACGTCTACAGTAGGCATATGATTCCTTCCTTGATCTTCGGATGGGTACCCTGGGAATCCTGCACGGATTGCCCCAGGGAGGACTTGGCGTTCCCAACCTGCTTACGTTGTAATCTGATTATATGATAACAGATACGAGTGTATCCGACAAGTCAAAAACACCTAAAGGACTGGGTGAGTCGGGATTTGATTTATTTTGAGACAGATTCCAGTATACTTATAAGCAAAAGCGGTTAAGCATGCGAACAGTAGTACACAAACCAATACATATCCGACTAATGGCGGCATTTCGTAAACGCGTGGCCAGATTGTCCAAGTTCGCCCGATTTGGCATCGGTTTTGCCGCACTCGCCATATTTGCGCTGGCCGGAATCCGCCTTGCCGGATTAAGCGCGGCCCTGGACGGCGACTGCTCCGGATACACCAAGGTAACCACTGTGCCGATCAAAAGCAGCTCGGGCGCAACCGGCCCCGGACAGGTCGTACTATACAAGAATGCCGCCACAGCCACGAAGTACTGTGCCGTGCTCAATCATACCGGCGCGGCCCAGGGAGTTGCCACGACAACCTCTGTGTCGCTCACGAATGCGGCCGGCACAAAAGCCAGTGATTCGGGATCGTACAAGTATTATGCCGGCCCGGTAACCGTCGCCGTGTCCAAAACCGGCTGTACAACATTGGCAGGCAGCATGGCCTGGCAAGGCGCCACATACTCTTACAGCGCTACCAGCTGGTGTATTACGACGCCAGCACCGGCCCCACCGCCCCCCACACCGAATCCAACGCCGACGCCAACTCCCCCAACCCCGACGCCCACGCCGACGCCCACGCCAAGCCCTCGGCCGACGCCCTCGCCGTCACCAAGCCCCAGTACCAGACCAAATCCAACACCAAGCCCCACGCCGACACCGGCACTACCGATATCGGTTCCGGCACCGTCGGCCGAAGCTAATGGCGGCAGTGTGGTCGGCACGCTCGCCGCAACCATAACCGTCCCGGCCGGCGGCGGCGCTACGATCCACTTGATCTATGGCACTGATCCGGCGCATCTCGATAAGGCCACCGAGGACACTGCCATCAGCGGTGACAATGCTGCGTTCAGACTCACCGGCCTGCAACCAGGAACAACGTACAGCTATCAGATCATCCGGACGAATAGCGCCGGCCAGTCGGTTACTTCGCCGATCGCTCAATTCACGACCAGTCGGTTTACGGTAGCACTCCATTTCGTCAACAATAATTCCAAGCCGGTCGGTGGCGTTGCCGCCGCCATCAAGGATAGTGATACTTCCGGTACCAGTGATAAAGACGGGCTGGTCAACTTCAAAGATATCGCACCCGGTGATTACTCCATAGATTATAAGTACAGGAATCAGACGCACGTCCTGCCGATTAGCGTCGACGCATCCAGTATAAGCGATGATGATGCAGCCAAGACGTCAGTCGCCACATTGGAATATTTCATCAATGTCGAAAAAGCCAGTATCACCACCGCTCCTAAACCAACAGGGGGTAAACTGTGGATTTGGATCGTAATCATCCTCATCACAGTTGGTGGTATTATCGCTTTTCTCATCATTCGTCACAGACGCGCCAAAAGTCCATATGAAGATATCGTAGAAAATACCTACCAATTCAACACCTCTGATAGCCCCACCGAAACACCCGACCCGGCTGTGCCTCTCGCTCCAGCAGAAGCGCCACCGATCTTCCCTGCTCTCGACCCCCTCGAATCATCAACGGCACCCACCGAACCAGAACCGGCCCAGTCCAAAAAGGATATACTCGCGAGCGCACGTCGCGGTAAACACAGTACAGTCGTCGAGGAGAAACCACCGGAGCACATGGGTCAATCTCTCAAACAGATGGTGATGTACAGCATGAAAGACAATCCGGGAGGCGGCGAGCCGCTCGATATCTTCGAGGAAGCGAAACAACGCGAGCAACAAGCCAAGAACCAGCCGAAACCACAGTCCCAGCCCATCGACCCACGCAACCCCCATGCGCCGAGCCACCACTACCCCTGGAAATAAACTACTGCGAAACAGGTCCATTGCGCCGCCCCGGCCAGCCGTTGACGAAAGACCGGCTTCTGTGATACTATCTAACCTGACTATGAAAAAAGACTTACATCCCACTAACTATCGACTCGTTGTATTCCAAGACCTGAACAACGGTGACACGTTCCTCACCCGTTCGACCGTCGCCGCTGAAGAAACCATCAAGCTTGACGGCACAGAATACCCACTCGTGAAAATCCACATTTCACGCACTTCACATCCGTTCTTTACCGGTGAAGAGCGCATCGTCGACATCGAAGGCCGCGTCGACAAATTCAAGGCTCGCGCCGCTGCTGGCGCCGCAGCCAAAGAGCGCCGCGCCGCTGCCGCCCAAAAACAGGCCAAGCGCGCTGCCGCCAAAACCGAAAAAGCCGCTGCCAAAGCCACCCCGGCCCAAAAATAAGAACTCGCTTCATATCTCCTCCGCTTTCCAAAGCGTAAAGCCATATGAAAATGGGTTCTAACTTAAAATCCACCGGACTACGATATCACGCAGCCGGCGATATTCAGCCTCGTCATATTGCATATTGGCCACACAAAAACGCTTACCCTTCACGTTTGAACAGAACATACTGTCCTGCATGTCGGCAGAGTCCTGCATAAACAGACAGTTGGTCAGTCGGGCCGACCATGCCACATTAAAGCTATTGGTGCATTCAGTACTATCTTCAAGCCGGATACAAAATGTGGAATTAGCAGAACGCTGACCGGCTACGATAAACTCTGAATTATCGAGACCATCAGTGAACAGGACATTTTTACTTTTGCGGACATCCTGCGAGCGAAATACGTTTTCGGAAAAATAGATATTATCTGATTGGGCAACATTGAGCGAATCTATCAGGCGCTCGGAGGTCGTGAAATTAACTTCGTTCCAGGCAGCCATGATGTCGTCAACCGAGCTCAGCCGGCGAGCCGGACGCAGAAAATCGGTATCCGGGCCAGCGCCAGCGATCTCGAGTTCACGGGCATGAATCATGCTGACAAAACGGACAGGGTTTACCGATTGCGACCAGGTCCGTGACCCGTCGGTGGCGTCGACAACAGGCTGCGGCAAGCGAACATCAAATGTAAACTTCTGCATAAATTGTTCGAGACTCAGCACATTTTGATAGCCAAGTACCTGGCCAACGATTTTATCAAGCAGTTCTTGGGCTTCCCGTTCGGTCATATAATGTTCCCTATTATTTCTTATGGTTTACTTTGTATCGACTGGAGGAATGCGAGGCCAGCAGGTCGCGAATGCCACCAAAACGCCCCGGTTGCACCGCCGCATCTTGTCCCTCAGTACTCGCCGTAAGGTCACTACGAGTGAGCAATGTAAGCAGGTCTTTGGAGAAATTGATCCGCCGGCCACCATGGCCATTCTCCGGAGTACCGAGTGGTATTATTGACTGTACTGGAACTTCAACGAACTTGGCTGGTAGCTTGTGGGGCTGGATTTCATGTCCACGCCGCACGTGATGGCTATCGGTAGGTGACACCGGAGCATCGGCAGTACGGGCTTTGAGCGCCGGAGCGACCTGGCCGTTTGATAGCAGCCGCACCAGGCATTCGCGAGGGTGAAGCTCGGTCATCAGCTTGACCTTGATGTCCGTTTGGCTCACTCCTTTGGCGTGGGCGGCCTCTACCACCTCTTTGGGCAGTTCAATATTCAGATTACCTTCGAGCGCCCGAGCATCTTCCTCGGAAACCTTGAACGTATAGTAATTGTAGACATTGGCAAAAATGGCGTCGCGCAGATCCTTTTCGACCTGGCCAAAATACTGCTGGGTTAGGATGACGGTCAGGTTGAATTTGCGTGCCTCGGCCAGAATCTGGGCCAGCGCCGGATTCTGGACCACCGAGACCTCATCAATAATAAGCAGCACTTTCTGGCCGAAGGCACGCGCCTGAGCCAGCAGAAAAATTTGCTGAATCAGGAGGCCGGCGACAGTTTTGACAACTTTGTCGCCCATACTCACCTTGTTGAGCGAAAAAACGGTCAAAAAGTTTTCCTGAATAGTGTGAGCCAGTGAGATTTCGCCTTCCCCCACCAATGATGGCTGGAGCTGCATTTCATCTACCATCGACACCAACGGCAATATCGTCTCATTGTAATACTGAGTGCGCAGCTCATTGTAGTCCGCACCAAAAAATTTCATGACATTATCCGGGATATAACCGGTGACATGCTGTAGGATCTGGTTACGAAACTCGACATCAGTCAGAAAGCGCTTGAGGTTTTCGAGCGACATAGCCTGAGCAGTCATAAGCGTAAACAGGCTGAAGCGCAGCAGTCGGTCGAGCCGCGGATTAAACTGTTCGGCAAGCACCGACTTAAAAAGCGTAGCGGTCAGCTCTGTCGCCGAAGTCAGGTCCGCACCGGCACCCGGAAATAAGTCAGCACTATCTTGCTTGCCGAAGCTGATCACTTTACTACCCTGAATATGCGTCAAATCATCGGCTAGCGAGGCATGGGGATCGATCACGACGACCCGATAATTCATGCGAAGTGCCGTCCGGCTCAGCCGATCGACCATCAGGCTGATGAGTTTTGACTTGCCGCTACCGCTGGCACCGATGATAAAGGAGTGTTTGTCGAAGTCGTAACTTGTCAGGTTGAGATAATAATCGTGCGAAAAATATGGAAAAGTATCGATCTCAAATAGCGGATCAACATTGTCGCCACTCAGCATGTGGAGCGACTTTTCGATATTCAGATATTTGGGAACCGATTTCTTGAGGTAGTGAGTGTTGCCTACAAAATTAATAGCAAATAAATGCGCCGGAAACGTCGTGAGCAACTTGACGTTTTTACTCCACATGCCGCCCGGGGCCTGGAAGTAGAGTTCGCAGCGCACTGCGGCCTTATTCGCACCCAAAGTCCGGACTTTGAAAGTGGCATACTCCAGCTGCTTCTGGCGTTTGACGGCGATCTTTTCTTTGAGGTCAAGGATATTACCACTTGTCACGAACTGCACCATCCGTTCCGGGCCAGTGTCAACCGGCTCGGGAAGCGACCGGCCATCGACGGTACGAACAAGAAAGCCATCGATAGTA
>JBDHUK010000013.1:0-19177 GCA_039809165.1 Saccharimonadales bacterium (SeqCode)
TTGAGCTCGACAAGCCATTCCAGATGCTCGTCACTGCGCTAGCCTGGGACAGCTACAAAGGCAAATATGCCATCGGTCGAATCACGAGAGGTCGCATCAGAGGCGGTACACCGGTTGTCCTCTGCAAAAAGGATGGTAGCCAGACCAAATCTCGCGTCGAATTAGTATTCATGAGTCACGGCGTCAGCAAGTTTGAGGTCGGCGAGGGCGTTGCCGGCGACATCGTGCAGCTCACCGGCATCAGTGATGCCCAGATCGGCGAAACCATCGCCGACGCCGACACCCCCGAAGCCCTACCCGTCCTCGAAGTCGAAGCGCCGACACTCCAGATCTTCCTCGGCCCCAACACCAGCCCCTTCAAGGGCCTGGAAGGCGAATTTAACACCGGCCGCCAAATCGGCGACCGCTTGCACAAAGAGCTCGAAACCAACGTCGGTCTGCGCGTCGAAGATGATGGCATCGGATTCAAGGTCAGTGGTCGTGGCGAGCTACACCTCAGCGTACTCATCGAAACCATGCGCCGGGAAGGCTACGAATTTGAGGTCGGCCGGCCCCAAGTCGTCACCATCACCGAAGGCGGTACCATCAAAGAACCGATCGAAGAACTCATCATCGAGGTACCGGCCGAGCACGTCGGCGCTGTCCAGATGGAACTAGGCCAGCGCCGCGCCACCCTCATCGAACAATTTGCCAGTAGCAGCAAGGGCGTCACCAAACTGGTGTACAGCTTGCCGACTCGCGCACTACTCGGTATCCGCAACATCCTGCTCACCAATACCAAGGGTACCATCGTCATGAACAGCCTCGTGACCGGCTACGAGCCGGTAAGCGCGGCCCTCCAGCAATTGCGCAATGGCGTCCTGATCGCGTTCGAGCAGGGTGTCAGCACACCATACGCCCTCGAAAACGCCGAATCACGCGGCACACTCTTCATCGGTCCAGCCGAAAACGTCTACGCCGGCCAAATCGTCGGTCTCAATACGCGCCAAGAGGACATGGAAATCAACGTTTGCAAAGCCAAACATCTCACCAACATGCGTTCCAAATCATCCGACGGTACCGTCCAGCTCACACCGCCAACTATTTTCAGCCTTGAGCAGTGCCTCGACTTCATTGAAAATGACGAACTCCTTGAGGTAACCCCCAAGTCGCTCCGATTGCGTAAACGTGAACTCGACCCCAACAAACGTAAGCGCATCAATAAATAAGGCCTGGCCAGCTGCAACCCCGAACGCTTATGCTTATTGCGCCTCCGTACCAGGAGGGCGTACAATAAGAGGTAATGATTAGCTTTTATTATAATGACCAGGCCGGAGGTGTGCCCGAACCCCTCGTCGAAACCAAGCCAGGGGCCTGGATCGCCGTCCAGGGGCCAGATGATTTTGAGCTCGACCAGTTGTCCGATAACTACAAGCTCGACCGCGACTTACTGGCCGACGCCGTTGATGTGTATGAAGCACCACGTCTCGAAAAAGACGGTTCACAGATTTACGTCTATACCCGATATTGCTACCCGGAGGGCAAGGAAATCGCCACGGAGCCGCTGCTGCTCATCAGTACGCCCGATAACCTTATCAGCGTCATGCGCGCCGAAACCGACCTCCTGAAGCCCTTCACGCATGCCAGCAGCGGCTCCGGCATCGTCACTACTCAAAAGACTCATCTACTCGTCCAAATCATGGAAGCCGTCAATCTCTCCTACGAGCGGCAAATTATCAAAGCCTCCAAACAAATCCTCCGCTACCGCGCCCAACTTCGCCAGTCGCAAGTCAGCAACCAATCATTTGTCGGTATCATCGAGCTCGAAGAGGATCTCAACGAATTCCTCGGCGCACTTCAACCACAAGGCCTGCTGCTATCCACCCTCGGCAGCACCCGATACTTGCGTCTCACCGAAGACGACCGGGAACTCCTCGAAGACCTCCGCCTCGGCACCAATGAACTCATCGAGCTTACCAAATCACGACTACGCACACTCACCAATATCCGCCAGGCCTATGATGCCATCGCCACCAACAACCTGAATAACACCTTCAAGCGCCTGACCTCGATCGCTATTTTCCTCACTATCCCCACTATCGTCGGGGGGTTATTCGGCATGAATGTACCCGTACCTTGGGCGCATCACGACTTTGCATTTGTTGAGATTCTCCTCATTATCGCCACCCTGATGGCCGTTGCTATCATCTTCTTCCGTAAAAAGCGCTGGTTTTAAAGACATCACACCCTAGGCCTCGGCCGCATTCCGGACACCGGGACGATGGTACAATGAACAGGTGATAGAAATCAGTGACGAGCAATTTGACGAACTCATTAATGACGCTCTCGACAGTTTGCCCGGCGAACATGTTAAAAATATCGAAAACATCGCCATCTTGCGTCAGGACGACCCGACTCCACGGCAAAGGGAAGAGCTTAAACTACGCGACGACCAATCCCTGTTCGGATTATACGAAGGCGTACCACTCAGCGAACGCCAAGGACAGACGAGGATTCTTCCGGACAAGATCACGCTTTTCAAAAACCCACTCTGCATGTTTGCACACGACATTGTCAGCCTTAGAGAAGAGATCCGACATACGCTGTGGCATGAAATCGGACATTATTACGGCCTCAACCACGACCAAATCCACAAGCTCGAACAGTAAAATTCATCAGCCTCACACGCACCGGCTACAAAAATGGCGGTGGACAGGGTTGCAACTGAGGTGGCGTTATAAGCGGCGTACGGATATGTGGATCAAACTGGTTTACTGGAGCGAAAGAACCATTTCCCGGTTTGGCACGTAAAAATTCCGCACGAGATTTGTTTTGCCGTACTGCCGGCAATGCAATCGTCGTTTGTCCAGATTGCACAAAAACCACAAAACGGCCGACGCCGGTATATCGGCGCGTGTATTCTTGGTACATCTGTTCGGTGCGGTCAGCTACCTGACGAACTGTTTCGCCACCAAAAATTGTCGCATCATAATAGCCGACGCGCAGAATTTCATCCTCCACTTCCGGCAGGGCAAAAATCTCTTTTTTGGACCGTCCCTGGACTTCCGGAGCCCACTGACGCTCATTGTTGCGCGCATCCTCAATGAGCTGGACCGAATGGGGTGCAGTGCAACCTTCGTAACCTTCAACAAACGCCTGAGCAGTCCGAACATGTCGAGTAGAAGTCCCGTGCACTACCGCAACCAAGCCCAGGCCAAGCTCAGCGCGAGCCCACTGGCCAACTCTAATTCCTTGTTCTTGAAGCGCCCAACCAAGCGGCTTTGGATCACCCACGTCAAACATACCAGGCGCATTAAGATTGGCCGTCGTTGTCACATGGCGCATATTGAATAATTGCATACCGCCGAGTTCGGTCGTTCGTCGTTTCATGATAGCTAGGATTCTCAGGTATTACGCGTTTGCACATTTTGAGCAAAAATTATAGTAGAACTTGTTTTTGTTTGTATATATTATACCATGAATGTCAATAGCCTGCTAATCAAGAGCCTGTGCGCTTGGGCGACTTCTTGGAGGCTTTGCTCGTTGATTTCGCGGACGACCGAAGTGGGGCAAGCGGCTTGCGCTTGATGGACGCTTTGCGTGCATTGCCGATGGCACGCGCAAAGCGCCGCTCCGCTTCGCTGTCGGCAAAACGGGCAATCGGGTCGCTCGCCAACAGTTTGAGTTTGCGCTGCTCATCGATCTCTTTCATCACATCAATCGCATAGTTCTGGATCATCCACTCGCGGCCCGGCGCCGTTTCGGCGACAGCAGTCACATGCCATAACGTGTCGCCTACCTTAGTCACCGTCATAGGCTTAAGGAGGCTCACGACCAATAGATTACCCGTCGGTAGCCGCCGGTTCACCGATTCAATAAGTTCCAGGCCTTGCTTTTCGTCAGTGACGAAAATTTCCAGCGCCATGGCAATCGTACCCTTCGGCAAGATACGCATAGCCTGTATGGACTGGTTATTGACCCATATCACTTCGCCGTTCAAGCCGCGAATACGCGTCGAACGCAACGTTACGCGGTCGACAACACCTTGCATCTCAGCAAACGGCTCAACCCTGACATGATCGCCCACTGCATACCACTGCTCAGCCATCATCACGCTGCCGGCTGCAATATCGCTGAGCATCGGCCTCAATGCACCACCAAGAATAATCGCCAGTAGCGCCGAAGCACCGATAAGCGCCGTCGGTTGGCCATCCGGATGGATAAAAATCCACCACAGATATAACGCAAACAGAACCAACGTCACTCGTACAATAGCAATCATGATAATAATCGTCGTCTCGTAGCGCCTGAGGCGGTTAACCGTCTGTAGGTTCTGGGATTTATCAGCCTGTTTGCCGATATATGCTACCACGCGTCTGAGGATGTAGGCCATTATCCGACCGAGCACGATTGCCGCCACTAGTGCGACTAGTAATGTCACAATCGACTGCACGCTAAAAAATGAGTGTGCAAAACTCTCAAAGACATTCTTAATCTGGGCGATCGGTTCGGCAAATTGTTTCATATGGTTTGTTAGGTATAAGTGTTGGTTGTTCACGTTCGCCCTGTGGTAACGTTCTCAGTCGTATTGTAACGTAAGCGATGATATAGCTCAAACTTCACGCTCGACGTCAAACACAAAACAGGCTGAATTGGGGGGGGTTGGAGTAGGTTCTAAGAACCTATTCCAAGACGCGACATCATGACAGGGGGAGTACAATAAAATCATGGAACAACTGACTATCGCCATCCTCGCCGGGACCACTCGCCCCCAGCGCCAGTCAATCAAAGCCGCTCGCTACATCGCCGATCGCGGCCGTACCATCGAAAACGTCACTGTTATTTTTGTTGACCCGGCAGAATTCAATTTTCCCGGCGACGGCAACGATCCGGAGGGCAAAGATCCGCGTTATACCGAAATCGTCCGTCAAGCAGATGCGTTCTTTATTGTCACCCCAGAATACAATCACAGCTTTCCAGGCAGCCTCAAACGAATGCTCGATAGCGAACTTGAGCTTTACAATCACAAACCAGTGGCATTAGTCGGGGCAAGCGACGGCAATTGGGGCGGCACGCGCGCCGTCGAGGCGCTCGTGCCAGCCATTCGCGAGACCGGCCTGGTCGTAATGTCATGGGATATATTTTTTCCCTATGTCGACAAGATGTTCAATGACGATGGCTCAATCAAATCCGAATATCAGGAACGCTACGACCGTAATACGGACAAGCTATTCAAAGAACTCATCTGGTTCGCGCGACTCCTCAAGACAGGACGTAGCGAAGGGGAGTAAAACACCGAAGCATGGGCACGCTTAAGCAACATCTCGACTGGTGGTTCAAAGATTTACACGTCCGCAAAGGATCGTACGTCATCGGCACCGCCCCCAACCGGTGGCTGATCATTTTTACTATCAGCATTATTTTGGCACTTATGAGCTACAAGGGATTTTTTCAGTTTGTCTGCACATTAGTGGCCTACCTCAGCCTGATAGTCTGGGGAATACTCGAAGCGCGATCCGGTCAAAGCCGCTTTCGGAAATTACTTGGCTATATGGCCCTTGCGGCCGTACTAGGAGCGCTATTCCTGCGGCTTGGTCTAACTGGCGTCTAAGGCCGTCTGGATCGAGCCTTCTTCTCGCAAAAGTGCTAAAGTTAATACTATGCCCGGTTACAAAGGTCATATCGTTGGAGCCACCGCCGCCGCAACCGTGTACGCCGGCGTGTTATCAAGCGTTCCGGGTGAAGTCTTGGCTGGCAACCATCACCTCGTCAGCGATTTTCAGCTGATCGTCGGGTTGTTCGTACTTGCGATCTTGTTTGGACTGTTTCCGGATATCGACACCAACTCCAAAGGGCAGGATATTTTCTATGGCATCGCCTTTGTGGCGGACGTTATCCTCATCTATAACGGCCGATTGGCTGCAGCCGCCTTTCTTGGACTACTCGCCATGCTGCCGATACTTGGACATCACCGCGGCTGGACCCACAGCAAGCCGGCAATGCTGATCGTTCCACTCCCCATCCTCGTTGTGCCGTATCTATACAACCCGGCCTATCTGGATACCGCCCTCATTGCCTATGGCGCAGCCGTCGTCGGATATTTCAGTCATCTACTCTTTGATGGCAAGATTACGCGCTGGGTACACGTCAAAGGCCGGAGTCAGGCCTACGACTAAAGACATCTCCGGGTGTATAATGAGCCTATGCAATTCGTGAGGGTTTCTGGAATGATGGACGGCGTGCAACCGCTTGCAGAGCGTTTAACGCGTGAATTGTCGGCCGGCAAGCGAGTCTTGTGGCTCGTGCCAGGCGGCTCCAACATTATTCTGAGCGCCGAAGTCAGCCGTCGCTTGCCAGCCGACCTAACTACTCATTTATCTATCATGCTGACCGACGAGCGCTACGGTGAAGTCGGTCACAAAGACTCCAACACCGTTCAGCTAGATATCGCCGGTTTCACTCCGGGCCGGGCCCAGATGCACGCCGTTTTGCAACCCGGATTGTCTCTTCAGGACACCGTCACCAGATATGCTCGCGACTTCGAGCTGGCCACTCAAGCAAACGATCTTATAATCGGACAGTTTGGCATGGGTCCTGATGGGCACCTTGCAGGTATACTGCCGCATTCCGCGGCCGTACAGGCCGCCCAGCTCACATTCGGGTACGAAGCACCGGGATTCACCCGTATTACTTTGACACCACCAGCTATCCAGCGCGTTGACACGCTCTACCTGTTTGCATTCGGCCGCGAAAAACTTGAAGCCCTTGACAACCTTAAATCCAAAGATCTCAGCCTCGACGATCAGCCTGCTCAGCTTCTCAAGCAAATCCCAGAATCGTATGTCTATAATGATCAGGTCGGCTAATTCTCGAGGGGGTGAACACGTGTTAATGACTATTCGGCAGAAGGGAACACAGGGCATATGAAACTAATCGTCAGTGGTCTTGGTCGAATGGGCATGCAAATCTGCCGTAAACTTGCCGAGGACAACCACACCGTCATCGCTCATAACCGCAGCTTCGACAAAGCACGCGCGACAGCTGACTTCGGCGCTACTCCGGCCGCCACCAAAGAAGAGGCCATCGGACACTTTAGCAGCGGAGAGCCGGTTATTATTTGGGTGATGATCCCGGCCGCCGTCACGGCGGCCGAATTAGCCAGCTGGTGCGACGTCGCACCAGCTGGCAGCATCGTCATCGACGGAGGCAATTCCGACTACCGTCAAACACGTCGAAACGCCGAGATCATCGCAGCACGCGGCCATCATCTAATAGACAGTGGCACCAGCGGCGGCATCATGGGTCTCAAAGAGGGATTTTGTATGATGATCGGCGGTGATCGTACCAGTTTTGAAACCGTTGAGCCGATTTTTCAAACCTTAGCCCAACCGCATGGTGGCTACCATTATTTTGGCGAGACCGGCAGTGGGCATTATGTCAAAATGGTTCATAACGCCATCGAATACGGTATCATGGAGAGTTTGGCTGAAGGCTACCGAATGCTTCGTGAAGGAGCCTATCCCAATATCAACCTCGCCGCAGCCGGCGAACTCTGGCAGCAGGGCAGTATTATCAATTCCAGCCTCAATCGGCTCACCACTGAAGCTCTGCGTGAAAACCCGATGCTTAATGGCATCGAGGGCGCCGTCGCCGAGTCCGGCGAGGCGCGCTGGACTCTCGAAACCGCTCGCGAACTGAACATTCCAATGCCCAGTATCCAGGCGGCATTTGATGTACGGCTTGGCAGCCAGCAGGGCGAAGTCAACTTCGCTACCAGGCTGCTGGCCGCCATGCGCGGCAAGTTCGGCGGCCACGCACTCAACATCTCTCCCGGCGACGGCACATCACCTTCAAGCAAGGAGTTACGGCAATAAAACCCACGATTATCGTCATCTTCGGCATAACCGGCGATCTGGCCCAGCGCAAACTGCTGCCGGCTATCTATCATTTATTCAAATCTAAACGTTTGCATCCGGACAGCGTCATACTCGGCGTGAGCCGGCGACCCGTTACTACCGAGGCATTGCTGCAAAATGTTGAACTATGCGTCAATGAGACGGACAACATCTGCGACCCGACCGCGCTTGCCATGACCAGGGCCAGCCTGCGTATGCATCAAATGAGTCTAGTTGCCAGTACGGAATACCATGAACTTCGCGACCTGCTGCAGGATATAGAGACCGAAAAAGGCATCTGCATGGATCGGCTTTACTATTTGTCAATTCCTCCCCAAATGTTTGAGCCAATTGTTCGTGGACTTGGAGAGTGGGGCCTTAACGGTTCGTGCGCCCACGGCAAGGCCGCGACCCGTTTGCTTATCGAAAAACCCTTTGGTTATGATCTTGCCTCCGCGCACGATTTACTCCAAGAAACCGGCACGTGGTTTACTGAAGCCCAAACATACCGCATAGACCACTATGTCGCCAAAAACGCCATCGTCGAATTTATGGATTTTCGGAAGCGCAGCCCCGGCTTGTACGACATTTGGAATGACCAAGCAATCGCCACTATCACCATAACCGCTCACGAGACGATCGACATTGAAGGCAGGACGGTCTTTTATGATGCGATTGGGGCCCTCAGGGACATCATACAAAGCCACTTGCTACAGGTTTTAGCCGTCACCATCATGGATCCGTCAGCATCATCAAACAGCGCAACACTCCACTCAGCCAGACTTGCAGCCCTCACTAATATACGGCCGATCGCCGCGGATCAAATACACTCCAGGACAATCCGTGGCCAATATGATGGATATACGGATGAAATTAAAAATCCTCATACTCTCACCGAAACCTATGCCGCCATCCGGCTTACTTCATCAAACTCAACATGGCAACGCACTTCCATCGTTCTCAAAACCGGCAAGGCGCTCTCGTCGAAATTAACTCAGATTTGCATTACGTTTCATGACGGCTCACGATTATTTTGTCATATTCAACCTGACAAAGGCCTTGAACTACAGCCGGGCAAAGACGCTCCGGACAGTCCCATAGCCAAGGCTCTCGCTGAGGCAATCCAGATCTACAAGCAAGCTCCCCACAAGCCCGAACGATACACCGACGCCTACGAACGCGTACTTGTTGAGGCCGCCGCCGGACACCATGCGATATTCACCACCAGCGAGGAGATCATCGCCGCCTGGAAAATCGTCGATCAAATCGTCGAATCATGGAGCAAAAACGACGACGGCCTGTTACACTATCCAAAAGGAGCTTCACAAGTCGATGACTTGCCGTAGCGGTGGGACAACATGAATGCGCTCGACATTTTAATAATACTTATGGCGATCGGCTCGCTGGTGCGTGGGTTCGAGATTGGACTGGTGCGACAGTTTTTTTCCACCGCCGGCTTTATCGCCGGCATAATGCTCGGCATTTTACTTGAGCAATACACCATTCAGCTAGCCGGCACTCCGGCCTCAAGACTTATCGTTACGACGATAACCATACTGGGCACAGGGATTATCTTTTTATCCATAGGCGAATTCGCAGGCATCAAACTCAAACAAAATATCGAGCGCAGATTAAACCTTAATCGTTTCGATGGCTACTTAGGATCAAACCTGGCAGCCTTTACGGTCATTGGTGTTATCTGGCTGGCTGCTGCCGTAATTGTCAGCTTGCCCTCACCGGCTGCCCAAAACCAAATCCGCCAATCGGCTATTATAGGCGCACTCAACCGGACATTGCCCCCGGCGCCAGACGTCATTGCCAGTCTCGGCCGACTTATCGACCCAAACGGCTTTCCACAGGTCTTTGCCGGCCTCGAACCAGAACTCCCGGAAAATACTACGGTACCCGGCATCAGCGCCGAGCTCCAGTCCGCGATCGACCGCACCAAAACCTCAGTAGTCAAAGTTGAAGGCCTCGGATGTGGAGGCATTGTCGACGGCTCCGGCTTTGTGATCGCGTCGGACTTAGTGGCCACCAACGCCCATGTTATTGCCGGCGTCGAAAAGCCCTACGTCAAAGACTCTGACGGTCAGCATAGCGCCACGCCGGTATGGTTTGACTCTTCGCTCGATTTTGCCATTCTCCGGGTGCAGAATCTTGCCGGGCCGCCGCTTCTCATGTCGGATACTATTGTACCCCCCAAGACACTCGGGGCCGTACTCGGCTATCCTGGCGGCGGCCCACTCACTGCCGGCGGCGCACAGGTGATCGACGACTTCACGGCACGCGGCCGCGATATCTACGGCCACAATATCACCGAGCGTAAAGTCTACAGCGTCGCCGCTCACATTATCCCAGGCAACTCTGGCGGCCCGATCATCAGTTCCGACGGCACAGTATTCGGCATCGTATTCGCTCAATCCACCGTTCACGACGATATTGGGTATGCGCTCAGCACGCCACAAGTCGAATCAGCCATCAATCAGGCCCAGGCCCAGAACCGTGCCGTCTCAACGGGCGACTGCGCCCAATAACATTGACAGGGGTGATATAATAATACTTAAGCTTACTTAACGAAAAATGAAACAAAATATCTCTTTAAAAAGATAACATGGCCAAAAAACGCAAAGATTTATTCACTCAGGGCGCCGAGCTGCCTGCGCAGATGCTCGACCGCACTGTGGTCGCCGGTCTCAAGATCAAAGACGCACTACCCCAGGATAACGTGTTTACCAAGGGCAAGCGCTACTGGCACATGCTCGGGCCAGGCCTTACCACGGGCGCCAGCGACGACGACCCATCTGGTATCTTGACCTACAGTCAAGCCGGTGCGCGATACGGCTTCAATCTGTTGTGGTTCTCAGTACTCGCATTCCCACTTATGTCAGTCGTACAAGAAATGTGCGCACGCATCGGATTGGTCACCGGCCGGGGCCTCGCCGGCAACATCAGAGTACACTTCAACAAAAAACTCCTGTACATGTGTACAGCTCTATTATTCATTGCTAATACTATCAACATTGGAGCAGATCTTGGCGCTATGGCCAAGGCGATGCAGCTCTTCAATCCAAGTTTCAATTTTGGGCTGATGGTCGTTATGTTCGCGGTAATCAGTCTTGCACTGCAGATTTTTACACCGTATGCCCGATACGCCCGGTATCTCAAATGGCTCGCGCTCATCCTCCTGAGCTATGTACTTTCGACGCTCATGGCAAACCTTGACTGGGGTGAAGTGCTGCGCACCGCGGCATTGCCGCAGCTTACCTGGGACAAGGATCTGCTCTTCATAATCTGCGCCATTCTCGGCACAACCATCTCGCCCTATTTGTTTTTTTGGCAAACCTCCCAAGAAGTCGAAGAGCAAATCGAACAGGGCAAGGTTACGCTTCGCCAGCGTCAAATGGCAACCAGCTCTCAGGACATCAAAAGCATGCGCATCGACGTCTGGAGCGGCATGTTCCTCACCATACTCGTGATGTTCTTTATTATCGCGGCCTGCGGCGCGTTATTGCATCAAAATGGTATCACCACCATTACCAGCGCCGCGCAGGCAGCCGAAGCGCTCCGCCCGTTTGCCGGCGACGGCGCGTACGTATTGTTCGCCCTCGGCATTATCGGGACCGGTCTACTCGCCATTCCCGTATTGGCTGGCTCCACAAGCTATGCTGTCGCCGAGAGCCTTCGCTGGAAGGAGGGCCTGCACCGCAAGCTCAACCAGGCCCACGCCTTTTATGGCATGATAATAATCTCGATGCTCGTCGGCCTGGCAATCAACTTCATCGGCATCGATCCGATCCAGGCGCTCCTTTACTCGGCCGTCGCCAATGGTCTGATCGCTCCGTTCATCTTATATTTCGTGGTCAAAATGGGCAGCAATAAACGCGTCATGGGACGCTGGCGCAACAAGCCGCTCAGCACGGCCATTGGCTGGGGCGTGATCGTCCTTATGTCGCTGAGTGGTGTGGCAGCTATCTGGTCGTTATTGTAGCTAGAGCCCATTTCAAAATATAGACTCTACTCGTTGCGCAATGCTTCGATGGGGTCCTTGCGCGCCGCTTTGACAGCCGGGACGGTCCCAAAGATAATACCAACCGCCACCGACACGCCGACTGCCAGCAACATCACTTGCCAGCTTACCACCGGCTGCAAGCTCGTAAAAATCCGGAGAACGACATTAATAAGCAGGGAAATCACCACCCCGATGACGCCGCCGATGACGCTAAGCACCGTCGATTCCACCAAAAACTGATTCATAATCTGTCGTGAGGTAGCGCCGACCGCTTTGCGAATACCGATCTCCTGCATACGCTCCGTTACCGACACCAGCATGACATTCATAATCCCTATGCCCCCTACAAGCAGTGAAATTGCCGCGATACCACCGATCAGCCGGGTAAGCAGATCCAGGATGTTGCTCGTGATGTTGAGTGTTTCACCGGTCTTGAGCACCGTGAAATCCTGTTGGTCGCCATGCGCCTTGGCAAGGGCAGCGCTTATGAGATCTGCCGTCTTATCGGGCGGTGCATCGGTGCCGGTTTTGACGAGAATCTCGTAGATTGCCGTCCGGCGGTTGGTAAGCTCCTGGCTGATTTCAAATGGAATAAAGACAGCTTTGTTAAAATCGGTTTCCAGCGACAAGGGTGACACCTTGAATTCGTCAAACACGCCGCGCACCACAAACGTCTGGCCAAGCAATTCAAAGCTTTGGCCAAGCGGCACATCCTGGCCGAATATCTGCCTGGCAACCGCCGACCCAATAATAGCCCCGTTCTGATTGCTGTCATCGGCAGAGAAAAAATCCCCATAGGCAACTTTTTGGCCCAGAACGCCCGGTAAACCAGGCGTAGTGCCAATGACGGCTATTTCCGGAAATTTTTCGGGTCCGGAACTCGGCGCGCCAGCCACAACGCTGAGCGGTACGGCTCGCTTGACATTCGGCACCGACTGGATAAGTGAGACGTCTTCATAGCTCAGCGATCCTGTCGCCCCATAGCCTGGCAAAAAATTCACACCGTCGATCCGCCCGTGTTTGTCGCGATTC
Source organism: Saccharimonadales bacterium (SeqCode) (assembly GCA_039809165.1). GTDB lineage: Bacteria > Patescibacteriota > Saccharimonadia > Saccharimonadales > UBA4665 > UBA4665. The sequence continues at coordinate 12,916 of JBDHUK010000013.1, forward strand.
ACAAGCTTGCCGGGACGGATCATAATCACGTCTTTGCCAGCGGTATTCGTCTGGTTGGCGACCTGCTGTTTGACGCCTTCGCCAATACTCACGATGGTTACCACTGACACGATGCCGATGATGATGCCCATCATGGTCATCAAGCTGCGCCACTTGGCGCTTGTCACGGCGCGCAGCGCCGCCTTGAGATTGCCTTTGGTTATCGAGGGCATTTTACTTACGGCCTTTCTTGCGTTTGACAGGCTTGCGTGCCTTGGACTTCGAGGCACGCGACTCCGGCTCTTTGGAGTCGGGCAAATGATTCATAAGCGCAGTCACGCCAGCCAAATCATCTTCGGCGGTCTTTTGAGGTACGCTATACATCACGCGCTTGGCAGTCGGCGCCACCATACCAACCGCCTTACGTTCGTCATGCACGATCATGCCATCGTGCATATACACCACACGCGTGGCATAGCGCGTGAGTTCCGGATTGTGAGTCACGAACAAAATCGTGTTGCCCATTTTGTGAATTTCACTCAACAGCTCCATCACCAGCCGGCTGCCGGCGCTATCCAGATTACCGGTCGGCTCGTCAGCAATAATGATACGCGGATCATTCACGAGCGCCCGGGCAATCGCCACACACTGTGTCTGACCGCCACTCAATTGACGAGGGTAATAATATTCGCGGTGCTGCAAACCGACACGCGCCAACATGTCGCTCGCCATCCGCGTCCGGCGCGTCACCCCAATACCCTTGTAGGCAAGGGGTAAGGCGACATTCTCAAGCGCTGTCAGCCGCGGCAAGAGATTGAAATTCTGAAAGATAAACCCGATGCCATCACGCCGCTGCTTGGCGGCGCGATTGGGACGAAGTTTGGCGACGTTCCGTCCGCTCAAGTTGTATTTGCCGTGCGTCGGGCGGTCAAGCAGGCCAATCATATTCATAAGCGTCGACTTGCCGCAGCCACTTGGCCCCATGACCGCCACGAACTCGCCCTCTTCAATTTCAAGCGAGACTTCGTCGAGCGCTACAGTGGCAGCATCGCCGAAGCCGTACAGCTTACTGACGTCTTCTAACTCTATGATAGGCATTGATTACCAGTGTAACGCCGCTCGCTCGCCCCGGGCAAGCCATTGCATTCCTTAAAGTGTAGTAAAAATGTCAAAACCCTGGAGACCTGTTGACGAAGATCTATGCATGTTATGATAATGAAGCGATTCACCTGGAGGGGTCGCCTAGTGGCCTATGGCGCCGCCTTGGAAAGGCGGTTTACCCTCACGGGTATCGAGGGTTCGAATCCCTCTCCCTCCGCCATATAGAATCTGAATATTTCTTCGGATTCAATAAAAATGAAAGAAGTACGAAAGGCTTTCTGGCTGCCCTAAAGTCAGGTCAAGATTTCCTAAAGGCATAGCTCGCTTCGAGAAGATGCGAGATGTAGTCTAAGATCATTCCCCCTGCTTCTGGAACTTTGGTGATCATGAGTAATAATTACAATATTTCCGCGCTTTAGAGGAAGAGTACTATGGAGAAGAATGAGGTTGTTAACGCTGCGACGGAACACGAAGGTGTCCCTGTCTTGACCTTTAATCTTACGAATGTACGCATTGGTATCGGCAACATACTAAGACCGGGGCGAGAGGCTATGAGTCTTACAGCACTTATTGCTGTTGCCGGAATTTTATACTGGTGTCCGAGGTGTGGGCAATGGATGGGTGAAGGCTCTGAAGGCGTGGGTGACGGCGTGCCGAAGCCAAGCTTACCCCCACCTCCACCGAGATTACTAAAGGCTATAAGTACGCCTATGACACATGAACCGACACCGCAGACTGAACTACGGAAGAGGGACGAGAACAAGCTATCCCTAGGAGGTATACTTGAAAATGCTATTGCAAAATTCGGTCTGAAAAGTGCAAAAATACGCTACACACCACCGTCCATAGCCCATGGTCGACGCGTCGATTCTTACTATGACGGGCAACCAAGAAATGATTCCAGGCCGCATGCGCATATCGTAGATTTCATAAGGGGTGATGGTAAACATATCCCGATATATTCTCGTAAGAGGAGTGGGGAGGTTGTACATGAGAGCGGAACCGATGTGATCCTTGATGCTAATAATGTATATCACTGGATACCGCGTGAAGATGGAAGCAAATAGTCTATGTGGCCAGAAAAAGATATCCCTCTCGACTACCTAATACTTGCAAAGAGACTTATCAGCCAGAAGGTGGTAACGGAGCGAGAATTTATTGATTTGTGCAAAATGGCGATTCAATATGTTGAGCAGAGCAAGATTTCATCACTGACACGAAGCGATATGGCTATGTATATTGCTCATATATGGCTTAATCATAAAAATATCAACAATGTGTCGTTGCTGTCGGATATCGGTGGACAGTTTAGCGAATGGGAGGTGCCTGGCGCATTCATGATCGATGATGAAGTCCGTAAGGTTTATTGGTATCGATTGCAACAGTGGGTTCATGAGGCAGATGAAAAGTACTAGTCGGGAGATATGATCTATGAATACGGCTAAACTAATTGATGGTGCAAATATTGAATACGCTCCAGGTCGTATTATGGAATGTCGTGCGATTACTGACGATACAAGATGCGGATGGGTGCCTGTTAATTTTTTTGACTATTTTGAAGAAAATACCGCAACCGAGATGGCAATTTTTCTGTCAAGAATTGTTACCGACTATGTTTTGAGGCAACGCGAACAGCCCATTGAAGGTAGCCTTCCTCTGCCAGAAGCCTCCTCCTATCCTGCATCACGTGTTTTTGATTTCTTACACAATCTGGGTATTGAGCCGAAAGGGCGGCTGGCCTACGTTGAAGGGATACCTCATATGAACGTAAGGGGTATAACGGATTATCAATCGTTTACATCCTTGATTGATAAAAGAAATACAAGCACTTACAGCGAGGAAAGCATGGCCCTCAGCCCCGAGAATGCATACCTAGGTGGAATTTTTAATGCAATGCGTGTCCAGGGCGTTGCGGTGCATGAGCTAACGCATCTTGCTGGAGCTCAGGATGTTGTTAATTTCTTCGTTGACTCAACAGCGAGCAAAGTAACACAGGTTGTCGTTCAAGGCACTACGCTCGAGGACTGGCCAGGTGTAATTCTTAAGAAACGTTGTTATCTTGAAGAAGGACTTGCCTCGCTAGTGCATGCCATGTATTTCTGGAGGAGTAACACTCCCGATTTGCCGAATCATCGTTCGGAGCGACATGAGGTGTATAAAAGGCCTTCGGGTAGAAAAATATGTATTCCAACCCGAATCAGCAATCCACTGTCAGGACATCATGAGTACGTGGGTTGCGCGTGGGGCATCGAGCGACTCGTTGAGTGTATGCCGAGGCTCTGGGACGCCTTAATAGACTCGCGAAGATATGGTGCACGTGCTCTTTCGACAAGAAACACTTTAAAGACATGTATCAATAGTGAAATTCCTGGCCTATTTGAGCAAATTGACAGCGTCGACGTAAATAATATCGAAGAAACCTTAGGGGTTACCGAGAGAATAGACTTTGAAGTAGCGCGGCGAAAGCTATAGGACTCATACAATCCTGTGTGGGTATAAGGGCACTCTAAGACTTGGCCTAGTCCAATATCAGTATTTCGTATTCAAAGTTTTATTAAGCTGGCTGTAATATGGGCTAGCTCTAACTAATATATCGTCTCTTGATTCGACTTATTAAGCACATATCGTAGAAGCCAATGGGGGGTTCAGCGGATAGGTACGGAACTGAGAGTATGGGATAAGTTCTTAGCGGAGCACCCCGTCCAAGCCTACCGTAATAAGCAGATTTATCTGCCTGCCACGAACCGAATGATCCTCTTCTTCGGTACAGGTATGTACGAGACGCCGGCCGAGATCCACTGAGATGCCTTGAATGTTCGTATGGGGGAACTGATAAGATTCCTGTAGTTTCGTTCCATTAAACCGACGCATTTTGTCATCGGCCGAGCTGTTCAGAAGCCATGTATTACCGATTCGCGCCACACCTTGAGTATTCCGGGCCTTGAGGCTCGCGTGGCTCACCGGACCCGTTGGCAAGCCGTCATCGCCAAGTCGCCGGCTGCACACATTCGTTTTGCCACCCGTTTTGTAGACTGCCGCGCTCATAACGCCGTCCGTAATCGAAAAAGCCGAGCTTTTGCATCCAACTGACACTTTGCGATCCGACACCATCATAAACTTGCCGCCAATCATGTAGATCGTATCGGCCGGAAATGCGAATATCGCATCCTTGCTGCCGACGTACAGCCAATCGCCTGCAAAAGCATTAGCACCACCGTGAGTAGGAAGGGGACGCAAGGCGTTTCCATCGCGCTGAACAAGCTCGATATTGACAGAGCGGCCACCATCCTCGACCAGTGTCAGGCGCGAGCGGTCGTGGCCACCGGTTTTAACCAGGCTGCTTTGCAGGTTCTGTGTCGTGTACCAGCTATAGCTCACCACGTTGCGGCTGCTCGCCGGTTGGCCGTTAATCATAAATCCGGCCGTCGAAAATCCGCCGACGCCCTGCGGATTCCAGCCTCCGGCGAGCTGCTCGGCCGGCCAGCAATTAATAGAGCTGCCGGCCGCTAGACCGCCAAGACTGCTGCGAGCCCTGGCAATCGCCTTGCGGCAAGGCGCGTCCGGTGCTGGCAGCGGCGAAGCCGCTGCCAGCACCGTGCCCATATCAACCACCTGCGCAATACCAGGATCAGACAGGTGGGCATAGGTTAGCACCTTCGGGATTGGTTTTTGGGTCGGTGCCGTCGGCTCCGTATCCGGTCCTGGACTTGGTGAAGCCGTGCTGTTGTCATCACCCTTGGACGCCGGCAGACGCGGCAATTCCGGCCAGGCGTCATTGCCGCTTATCATATCGGTAATAGCCGTCCGCGCGATATGGGCATGCATTCCAGCCGTATACAGCGCACTGTCATGCTCAAACCACTTATGCGAATAGCCGGCGTCCAAGAAACCACTACCAGCCAAAGTAACGCCAACCCCCACGCCAGCAGCGATGAGACGCTTATGTTTCATGACTCTATCTATCTTGTCCTACCGCCTCCAGCACACGGCACGGGTCGGCCTGGTCGGGATAGGCGTTCTGCTTGCTCGCAAGCGTGCGAGCAACGTGCGCATTGAGAACTTCATCACTAATATCAGAGTTGGCGAGTCCATCTATAACGCGCGTGATCTGCTTCTCAGGGTTCAGGTCGGGTCGAAGCGTCCAGTATATCGTATCAGCGCCGGCCTCAATGGCTTGAACGGCGGCATCAGGGATTGAACCCCTGATATGATCGCTCGTCAAATCAGGTGTCACGATCAGGCCATTAAAGCCCTGTTCACCGCGCAAGATACCATTCACCGCCTTACCGCTCAGTGTTACCGGTTCGCCTCCTGACAGGCCCCTGACCACCAGATCCGACAACTGGATACCGGCTCCTTCTGGCAAGTCGCGGTACACATCCATCGCATCACCCAGCTGAGATAGCTTCTGGGGCTCAGCATTCGGGTCGGTCGGGTCAGAACGGCCATCCGGCCAGTAACCGACAACTGGTGTTATACCGTACTTGCGGAGCGTATTGGCATAGACCGCAGTCAATTGTTTAACCATTTCAGGATCATCGCTCATTCCACCAATGCTAGCATCCGGACCATACACCCGTGTTATGCCGACCCCTTGATATTCTCTGGCTCGGTCGGCAACCAGCCCACGCATCAAGCTGGGAATCGGCAGTGTTCGCACGTGGCCAAACTTACTGGCGTAGGGATCATCATCTTTGGTGAAACTCGTCGTTATCGTGACGGGAACTTCTTGTCTTGCCTGAAAATCAGCGATGACACCTGCGTCGACAGCCTTTTGAACCACTATGCCCCCGACATGGTGTTTATCGAATATATTGGCGTATGTGTGCAGTTGAGCACTTAACGCCCGGTCGTCTTCCGCATCAACAGCCGGAGACAACAAGAATGCAAAGCGATCTTCACGCGGTATTTCGGCAATACAGCGTGCCGGGTCGGTCATCGGTTCTATGGATGACTTGGTAGGGGTAGGGGTTGGCGTAGGAGTCGGGGTTGGCGAGGCACTGGCTTTGGGCTTTGGGGTCTTGGTTTTTTTGGAAGGCGAAGGGGCAGGAGAGGCTGACTCAACGCAGCTGCTCTCACCGTTCCAGCGCACGCATTCTGGCGCCTCATGCTCTTCTTTTGGCTTGTCATTCTTGCCGAGGGGCGTGTTTTCAAGGAGCCATTCTCCGAAACCATGCAGCGT
>JBDHUK010000014.1:0-17737 GCA_039809165.1 Saccharimonadales bacterium (SeqCode)
TACAGTCATCGGGCGTGGCCGGTGTGGTGGCGCTCGCGCAGTCCGACGAGACTGGTGAGCCGGCTGAGCAGCCGATTGTCATGAACCGCAGCGAAATATCGCTGCGGCAGAATCTGCGCATCGCACTCGAGCTTCCGGCTGACATGACCGAAGATGAGGCGCAGAAACTCAAGCAGCTGATCGATATCATGCTTCCACCCAGGTAGTGTAGCCATAAGCGTCAAAATATGTCGTGGCATATCCTCGGTATCTTCGGTATACTGGTAGGTAGATGAAAGGCGTAGCGCAGTGTTTCTGAGACTACCATTTGAATTCAGCGAATCTTTACAGCAAACGGCATTGATCGTCAACACGGTAATCCTTATCGTGGCGCTCGTGGTGGTCGAGTTGCTGTATTCGGAGGGGACCACCGATCGGCGGCAACAGCTGAAGTATTTTTTGCCGTTGTTCGTGGTACTCCTCGGGCTTCTGCTGCTGGCGGTTTATAAACAGGTCAGCAAAACATGAGTGCGGCGCCGAACCCGAATTTTATCAAAGGTGCGCTGCGCCTGCCGGCCGATATCCTCAATCGGCGGCGAGCCGGCGTGACGCATGCGTCACGCCGCGCAGTGCCGTTATCGGCGCAAACTTCCAAAGCACCGCGGAGCGCGGTGCTTATTGTGCCGGAGCCGGATTCTGAACACCACACTCCGGCTGCTTCGGCGGTTGAGGCGGTGCCTCCGCAGTCAGAGCCGATGACCGAACCGTTTGTAGCAAAAGCGGTTGGCCGGGACTATGTACCACCAACGCCTCCTCCGGCTGCGGTATCGGCGGCCACCCAAAAATTACCCCAGAAGCCGCGATGGCGAGGCAGTGAGCCTAAGGTGCGTCAGGCGGCCGGAGCGGTCGCGCCGGCCGCTGCCGGTAGTGCGTCCGCTGGCAAACGAAGCATATTTGCGCCGTCGGCGATTTTTCCAAAGCGCCGGTTTGGGCGCAATTTGTGGCTGTGGGTGTGGCTGGCGGTGGCGATCGGCGCTGCTCAGATTTTACTATTCGTAAATCCGGCGTTTGGCGTGTATGTCAACGCGGCGGCGCTGCTAAGTATGCTATGGGTGGCGATTCGCAATGAGCGCGCCCGGCAACTGACGATTGCTGCTTCGATAATTCCGCTCATGATGTTGGTTGGGATGAGTCTGCCAGCAGAATCGGTGTTTGAGCGTTCGGTTACGGTAGCAGTGGTGGGGTTGCTCATCGGACTGGTGTATCAGTTCCTGTTTACGATTGATTATCCGAGAGAGGGTACGCGCATGCATATGACCAAATATGGATATGCGCTGGGGATTCCATTTGCTTTCGTAATTGGCCAGATTATCGGCTTGGTGGCGCTGGCGCTGCTCGGGCATCAATATGAATTTAAGGGTGTGCCGGTGGCTCTCGTTATGATGGGCATGGTCATTATTGCTATCAGCGAGGAAGTGATATTCCGGGGACTTATACAGCAACGGGCGATGATCTTGTTTCATCCTCTGATGGGAGCGCTGTTGTCGGCGCTGTTGTCGGCATTACTGACGTTGGGACATGGGTTTGGGGCGAGCGGTGTAGTGATCGGGGTGCTCATTGGGCTGGCAACGAGTTTTTTATATTACAAGCAACAGAATATTATATTAACGATTACCCTAAACGTAGCCGCAAAATTAACCTACGTTGGGCTGGTCGTGGCGTTCGTGCTCCATTAGTAGTGGCTGAAGATGGACCGCGTGGGAATGATGGTAGTGGTGTGAAATATTTAGCGTATCAGACACAATAAGCCTGATACCATAGGTAGATATAGTAGCAAAAACAAACAAGGGGGTGAAAACTGTGGCGCGATTACCAAATCCAGGGGAGACAAACTGGGGAGATGTACTAAATGAGTATTTGCGCGTGTCACATGAGGACGACGGCACCCTCAAGCATAATGTAGTCGGTGCGGCGCAGTTGCAACCGGCTAGCGTAACGGCCGAAAAGTTTGCAGCTACCCTGGCGGTGCACCCCGAAGATTTTGGCTGCTCGGTGACGGCCGATGCAGCCACTAATGACGCGGCGATCGCGGCGGCGATCACCGCGTCCAAGCTTGCAAACGGGGTGGTACAGTTTTTGGGCAAAGGCCCCTACGCCGTTTCGCAGTCGATCGACCACGATGTGTCAAAATTTGTCGTCAGAGGCAACAAAACCCTGCTCAAAGTTGTCGATACGTTTGCCGGTTCGTACTTTTGGGGCATGTATAGCAGTGCTGAATATACGTATATGCGAAATCAGGGGGTAGCGCTATCAGGGATGATTATATCTGGTGCGGCACTCGGGACGACGCCAACCGCGGCAGCAGCTATCAAGATCGGTCATGATACGTACACCGATAATTGCCTCTTTTCACTTAACGGGGTGTATGTGATGGGTTTCGAGACGGGATTCCGGTTTATACAAAATGTGTGGCGAGTCAAGATTACTAACAGCCGGGTGACGGGTGGAACGGCCATCTCGGCGGCACCGGGGCTGGCGAATTTTGGTGAAAATATGTTTTTTGAAAACTGTATCATCGAGAGCTACGCACCAAAAGTATGGCTAGGTACTGGAGAGTGGAACTTTATCAACTGCTCATTCAATAACACGCAGATAAAGCTGGAGGGTAATTGTATTGCTAAGTTGCAACAGTGTCACATCGAGCCACATTACACCTATCCGTGTATCAGTATCAAGCATGCGGAGGCGGCACTGATTCTTGCCAACAGTGCCCTAGTTATCGATCCGGCAGTCAAAATTACCAACGCGGCATTTGAGGTGACTGACGGCAACAAAAGCCAGGGACTTATCATACGCAATCTCGATACCATCCAGAGTGCGAATTACAACCCACAGGTGTACGGCAAAAACTGCGTGCTGGTGGCCGGTGATGGTCGGGTGGACATTGATGGATTTACGTCGAATACGAACGGCTACGGCTACGCGATCGGCAAGGGTGCCAATCTGATATATAACGGCAGTGGTGAGAAGGGCAGTACGGTCGGGTGGTCAACGTATGCTATCTACGGCGGTACGGCAACGTTTACGGCTGATAGCTCAGTGTATAAATATGGTGGTAATTCGTTGAAATTATCGACTAATGGTTCTTCGATATACGTCGGGCAGTCGGTGCCGTGCCGAGCCGGGCAGTGGGTGTTTGCACAGTGTTGGAACAAACTGCAGATTGACAGTGGGACGGGCAGCACGTCGATCGGGTTGGATTTTTTGAGTTCCAAGGGTGATGTAATCGCGACAATCGGGTATGTGAATACAACCAAGACGACGGATTGGACTTGTCGGCGACAATTAACGGGTACGAGTCCGGTCGCGCCGCAGGGCACGGCTTCGGTCCGAGTGTATATCTCCGTCGTCGGTAGTCAGGTGACGACGGCATGGTACGATGAAATGATTATTAACGTGGCCTAGCCTAACTCCGGTAATTGTGGATAACTTGCTGTAAAATTTTACAAGGTAAACATTACTATATTGCATATATGATGAAGATGCTACATAGTGTTATACACACAAATTATTAAGGTAAGTGAGGGTATGCGTATGAAAAAGATGTTAATTGCGGCTATTGCTACACTTGCCGTTGTTGTAGCTGTGCCTGTAAGCGCGTTCGCGGCAAACGGTGAGATTACGGTTGTGTCCGGTACGGTTCGAGCAGGTGGTACGCCTGTGAGCAATGCTGATGTCGATGTATCATGCAACGGCCATGTCCAAAGCGACATGACGAACGGCACCGGCGGTTACGTGGTGCAGTTCCCGGCCGCTGATTGTCCGACCGGCGCTACGGTTACTGCATCCGCCACCAAGGGTGGCGCAACCGGCAATAACAGCGGTACTGCCAACCAGATCGGTGGTACGAAACTAAATGTTGCCGTCGTCGATGTTGACGTTGCATTGCCTGAAATGGGTACGATCGTTGGCGGTATTGCCGCCCTCGGCGCTGGCGCCGCCTTTATGGTCGTCCGCCGCAAACAGCAATCTGGACCGAACCTCTAATATCTGCTAGGATTCAGATATGAAGATCAAAAACACGTCACTTTGGTGGCGTGTTTTTGCGTTCTTTGTACTGTTTGTGGTTATTTCGGGCAAAATTGGCCCGATGATTATCAACCACAGCCTGGTGGGCGAGTTCGGGTTTGGGATATACGGCGGCGCCGGCAAGGCGCTCATATTCGCGGCCATTACATTTGGGTTACTGGCCTGGCGTGCCAAGCGCAAACTTGAGCTACCGATATGGCGCTGGACTAATTTGGCGTGGCTCGTGCCTGGCGCAGTGGCCTATGCCGTCGCCACTATCGCTATCAAGCATCTGTGGGTGTATGATAACTGGTTTGTGTGGCCGCTGCTGACTCATCTGGGTATTGTGACGGTAATTTGTTGTGCGGCGCTGGCCATGATATCGTGGCCAGGCATGCAAGTCTTGTGGCGCGCGTATCGTGGTGAACTACTGGTTTCGCTGGCGGTTGGCGTGGGGTTTTATGTGTTTTTGACGGTTGTGTATGGATTGTGGGAAGTACTGGCCTCGACGGTGATGCATGCTGTCGGCTGGCTGCTGGCTATCAGTGGGCTGGATGTCAACGTATTGCCGCCGCGCTACCTGATTCTGGATAAATTTAGTATCGAGATATCGCAGTGGTGCTCGGGAATCGAAAGTATCGCGCTGTTTACGGGGCTGTACGCTATCGTTGGCATCGTTGACCATGACAAGTTGGACTTTCGGAAATATGCCGCAGTGTTTGTACCGGCGCTGGCGGCGATCTTTGGCTGTAATATTTTGCGTGTCTATTTGCTTATCATGCTGGGGTATTATGTCAACGAGCACATCGCGTTTACGCTGTTCCACACGTACGCTGGGATGATTTTCTTCGTACTGTTTGCGGCGGTGTTTTGGATGCTGAGCTACAAATGGATGCTTAAGAAACCTGCCAAGTCGGATTAGTCGTGGATTTCGGTCATCTCGGCCACTTCTTGATCGGGAGTGAGGCGCCGCAGCTTGCCGAACACTTTTTGTTTGATGATTGGAATGAATGACCGATTGAGGATAATGGCGAACCCACAGGTGACGGCAGCATTCACGAAGTTGAGCACGAGATTATTGTAGTAATACAAGGCACAGGTAAAGGCATACAGCAAGACCATTTTGAGCAAGATGTGGTGTTGGTAGGTGATGACGGCGTATTTTTTGGAGTCATAGTGGCGGAAAATCGTCATAGATAGGTAGGCAACGACCGCGGCCAAGGCAGTGGCGTACATGCCAATGAATTTGATGAGCGCCAGGCTGAGCACGATGTTGATGATGGCGGCGATGATCGAGGTATTGGCGATTTGTTTGGTCTTTTTCTTGGCAATGTAAACGGCTCCATAGACGGCGACCATCGATGAAAAGTAAGAGGCGGCCATCAGGATGGGGATGTAGACGTAGGCATCATGAAATTTGCTGTTGATGAATATCGGAAAAATGATCGATACCCCGGCCAGCATGATGGCCGCCAGTGATCCAAAAAATCGGACGCTGGAATTGCCGACTTCCGAGAAAAAACTGTCGCGGTCTTTGGCGTTGATGTGAACCGAGGCCGATTCGGTCCAGGACATATTAAAAAACGAAAAGATGGTCGTAAAAACAATCGGGAATTTGTACGCGATAGCGTAGATACCGTTGGAGGTCAGCCCGAGAAAGGTCGCGATGATGGTGCGGTCGGCGGCGTTGATAACCCACCACGAGGCGCTATTGGGGATAAGCGGCAAAGAGTATTTGAGCAGCTCGCTGAGCAGGGATTTGTCGGCCAGACTGGGGCGGATATAGCGGTAGATTTTGAGAACGAAAAAGACGTAAGCTGCACAAATAACGTTGCCGATGGCGCCAGCGAGCAGAATGCCGCTGGCGCCCATATCGAAGATGACGATGGCGGCGACATTGAGAGCGATGGCCGACAGGCCGGCGACGAACCCGGCGATGGCAAAATGTTTGATCTTGTCGAGTCCGCGAGCGAACTGCATAAACAGCGCCGATACGGCGCCGGTGCCGATGGTGAGCGCCACCAGCACGGCGTAGGTCAGTGGCACAAACTGCAAAAACGCGATGTATAGTACCGTGAATCCGACTAGCAGCAGGGCAGTAAACGCCAGCACATTGGTGACGAGGCGCGAGGTTTCGCGCTGATTGCCTCGGGCGTCCACCAAAAACCGAAATGATGCCATGCCGATCTGAAGCGTAATGATCGGGCCGAGCAGCGTGGAATACGTCGAAACGATGTCGATGACACCATAATCCTTGGCTGACAAATAAGCGGTGTATAGCGGCAGCAGCAAAAACGAAACTAACTGCACCGACAAACTGCCGAAGGCGATGATGAACGTGTTTTTGACCAGTGTTTGCTTTTTGTCAGACACTGGCGCTCATGGCTTGCTTAATTTTATCCCAGTACTCATTGAAAAATGCTGGATCGTAGTCGTAGGTCTGGTCGAGGTCGATCTGGGCGGCGAGCGCTTCGAGTTCGGCTGTATCGGCGCAGAATTTGACGTATGGTAAGTGCTCCAGCCATTTGTAGGTATTGGTGACTTTGTGGTTGAAACTGGCCATAGCGATACAGGGGGTGCCGGTGATGGCCGAAAACACCATGCCGTGCAGTCTGTCGGTGATGACCAGTTTGGCGCTTCGGAATTCATCGAGTTTGCGGTCGACCACGCCGTCGCGTGAGCGGTATTTGAAGTGGGGGTCGTCGGAAATAGTATCGGTGTGACGAACGGCGGTGAAATGCTGTTTGGAAAAATCGGCGATCATCGCCTTTTCGGCGTCGCCGATCTTGGCTTCTTCGTCGTTGCGCAGGCAGATGAGCAATCCATCCCGTGGGCGTTTGGCGGCAGATTCGTTGAGCGACAGGACGATATCGGGGGTGAACAGGACGGTGTTGTTTGGGAACGCCTCTTGCATGATGCCGAGCGAGACTTGCTCCCGGGCAATCAGCGTGAGGTGTCGGTGAGCGGCATAGATTGCTTTGGTTTTGACAAATTCCTGCCGGCCGGTATCGGAAAAGTGAATGGTCTGCGGAAAAATAACGATGGTGTTGTCTGGGAACTTCTGCATGATGATGCGGCGGCATTCCTCTTCGCGGAGGTACATGTCACCCATGTTGCCGCCACCGATGCCGCAGATACTATCACCAGGCTGAACAAGCTGGCTTAGTATGTCATCTTTGTTTGCGAGTACTGTTTGCAGGGGAATGCGCGCGACCATGCAATCCGGAATTGCAGATTTGAGAAAAGCGGTTTCAGCTTTGGCGATCGCGAGGTCACCGATGTTACGGTGCGTGGGTGTACCGAGAATGAACACAACTGGTTTATTGCTTGCTCGGGCAGCGGCTATATCTTTTTTGGTTTTTGCGAGTTGTGCCTCGTCGCTCCAAAATCGAAATTGAACAAATGCATCGCTCAGGCTCATACCGTGTTATCCTCCAGATTCTGACGCCGCCCCACCGCGGCACCTTTTGCTAATCTTTACTTACAGTATAAACTACACTTCCATAATTCAAGAAAAGTGGATTTTAATTCTGTACATAATTCTAGCCATATAATAGTCGCATATATGACATTTTGTATAAAATATTGACACTTAAGTATTCAATCGTTATACTAAGATGGAAACGTAATAAAATAAAGATACAAACGCATCTAAAATGCAGCATATGCACCTAAGAAGTGGGAGGCGACCATTATGAGACCACAGTGGAATTTAAAAGAGATCCGCCACATGTATAGCTTGTCGCAGAGCGATATTGCTGAAGCCATTGGCGTGAGAAGCCGCAGTACTATCGTAGCTATTGAGAGTGGCGACCGTGATCTGACGAGCGAAGAGCTTGGCAGGCTTGCTGATTACCTTGGCATCGAGATAGCGGACCTTGTTACATATGAAATTCCCGATTATGACAAGTATCGCGAGATGCTCGTAGAAACATTGCGGCGGTATACGTCCCTGACCAATCACGGAGCCCCAAAGACACTTTTTGCAAAGCTCATCTACTTTGCTGACTTTGCTTGGTTTTACGACCAACTGAAACCTATGAGTGGCATGAAATATCGTCGTGATCCATACGGCCCCGTACCAGATCAATTCTTCAGGATTGTTGATAGTATGGTTGAGGCCGGCGATATGAAGTTAGAGGTGAAGGATGTGCCTGGCCGCAAAAACCAGATGCAATCACTACGGTTGAGTGAAACTGTTGGGGCTGAGCCGAACCAGTATCTAACCACAAAAGAAATAGACCTTATCGACAAGGTTGTCAAGAAATGGCAAAACGCTAATGTGGATGACATTGTTAATTTTACTCACAACCAGATGCCTTGGCAGGTGACACGGCCAAATGAATTCATACCGTATGAATTAATTACTCAGGAAGAACCTGATAATGTCTATTAGTAGCGATGGCTACCGTGTATTCTTTGAAGCATACACAAAACGTCACTACATTAGAGATTTTGAAAAAGAATACAAAGGAGCTTGGTTGATTACAAGAAAGGCTTTGATTGACCAGTTCCGCAACATAGATATGCTGATTAACAGTGGTAAGACAAAGCCGCCCATACATCGCACTGACGATAATATTCAATGGATTGTAAAACACGAATTTGTTATTGCTGGTCGAAGAGAGAGCAAAAAAGAGGGTGGTCGCAGGGCAATTGTCTATGTCAACGACGCAGAGAAGATTGTAAAAGTACTCCTCGTTTACAACAAAGACCATATCGATAAAAAGGCCAGTGAAACCGCTTGGTGGGAACGAACGATTAAAGGCGAATACAAGAGTCTCCTAAAAGACTTTGGCTTTTAGGAGCGACAGTATAGATATAGAGTGTCTTGCCTCTATACTCACTCGAAAATCGCTGATAGACTGAGTATTTATGAGCGAGATACTGGTATGACAGATAAGAAGCAAAAAGTGAGCATCGTCATGGCAGCCTACAATGCCGCCGAATACTTGGCGGCAGCCATCGACAGTATCCTGGCGCAAACTTTCACCGATTTTGAGTGCCTGATTATCGAAGATGGCTCGACTGATAGTACGCTGGATATGCTGCGCCAGTATGCTGCGAGAGATGAACGTATCAAACTGATTATTCACCAGAAAAACCAGGGGCTGATCGCATCACTCAATGATGGGTTTCGGGCGGCGAAAGGCGAGTATATCGCGCGGATGGACGCCGACGATATCTTGTTTCCGGAGCGGCTTCAGGAACAGTACGAGTATATGGAAACACATTCCGATACGGTGGTGCTTGGTACGCAGGCAGTGTTTATGGATGACGACGGCAGTATATATGGCATTGAAACATTTCTGTTACATGACGAAGAGCTACGGGTTGAAATGGCGCTCAAAGGTGGGCAGTTTCGGCACGGCGCTATGATGATTCGGGCGTCGGTGGTACGGGGGCATGATCTATATTACGACGATTCGGCGGTGTATTACGAAGATTATGAATATTGGACGCGCCTGATGAGGTATGGCCGCGGCGAAAACCTGCCGGAGGTGCTGTACTATTACCGCAAAAGCAATACCAGCATCACGGCGACGCGTCGGCCGCAAATGGTGGCTGGCACGGCACTGGTGCGCAGCCGGGAGTATGAATTGCTCAAGTTGCCGGCGTTCGGCGTTGGTGGCTTTGTGCGGACACTGCGAGTGGCTCGGAATTACGGCCCGGCCTCGGTGGTTATTGACGGCAAGCGGCTAGCGACCGGCTTGCACTGGATGTATCAGTCGTACGCGTTTTCGGTAGCTAAATTATATCTGCGGCGCCGGGAATATATGTCGGGGGCGTGGTGTCTGTTGGCCTGTATCGTCATGCAGCCGTTCAAATTTGTGTGGGAAGGGGCGCGAATAGCATGGCAAAAAGTGGCCTAAAGATTTTGGTGTATCCGCGGTCTGACAAAAATCCATATCAAGAGCTGCTGTACGTGCCGATGCGCGTCGACCGGGGGGCGACGGTCACGTACCTGACCGGAACGCGCCTGAACCTGGTGTTACTACTTTTCGTGCTGCTACGTAAGCGGCTGGAGGGCTATCGGGTGCTGCATTTACATTGGCCAAGCTTTCGCGTTTCATACGCCATACCCAAAGCCAAAACACTTTCGTATCTGCTCACGCGCTATTGCTTGCTGGCGATTCGGCTGAGCGGACTACGGCTGGTTTGGACGGTGCACAACGCCGTGCCGCACGAGCAGGAAACCTCAGATGACGTAGCGATTGCGCGTCAGATTGCCCGGCAGGCCGCTGCCAAAATCGTACATTCGCGCTATGCGCTCGACGAAATGCAGGAGCTGGGTATGAGTACGGCGCGTACAGAGGTAATTCCACACGGCAATTACCGCGGCGTGTATCCGGATACGATTACGCCGGGCGCGGCACGCGCCCGGCTCGGCGTCGCCAAGGACGAGTTCGTGCTGCTATTTCTGGGGATGATTCGGCCGTACAAGGGCGTCGATGACTTGCTGGCGGCGCACGCGGCGCTGGGGCGCCCTGACGTGCGCCTGATTATTGCCGGCGGTTGTCAGGATGATACGCTGCGCCATCAGATCGAAGATGCCGCTGCCGCTCACGATAATGTTACGGCGGCGTTGGGATTTGTGCCGGACGAGGACGTGGCCATGTATTTCAAGGCTGCCGACGTGGTGTGTCTGCCATTCAAATCGGTGACAACCAGCGGTTCGGCGCTCCTGGCGCTGACGTTTGGTAAGCCGCTGGTTGCACCGCGCACCGGTTCGCTGCTGGATTTGCCGGATGACATCGGGTATTTTTATGATCCTGACGATACCGAGGGGCTGTCGCATGCTATCGAACATGCCTGTGCTTCGCGTTCACGGCTCGCCGCACAGTCAAAGTCGGTTGCGGCCTACGCGCGAACGTTGGACTGGGATAAAATTGCCGGTCGCACCTACGATCTGTACGTGGTGGTGACAAAATCCGCCAATTAGCTTGATTGGTTACTTGGATGTGTGGAGTTGGCTGGCCTGGATTTCGGCTTTGATCTGCCTGGCTACGTCGTACCATGAATGGCCGTTGGTCACAAAAGCGCGAGCTTCTGTGCCCATCTGGGTGCGCAAGGTTTTGTCGTTGGCGAGCGTGCTGATGGCTGCAGCGAGCGCCGCAGGGTCCTCTGCTGGGACGAGCTTGACGATGCCGCGAAATATATCATCTGGGCCGTTAATATCGCTGGCGATGACCGGCTTGCCACATGATAAATATTCAAAAATTTTGAACGGTGAATTGAGGCCGGCGCGAGCCTTGACATAGTAGGCGATACAGATATCAAATTCAGCCATGGCTGCCGACACGTGGTCATGGCTGATGCGCCCTTTGAATACGACTCGGTCGCTGATACCAAGGTCACTGGCCAGTGCTTCGAGCGCGGCACGTTCACTGCCATCGCCGTAGATGTGCAGGCGGATATGCGTCGAAGCAGTGTTGGCTTGGGCCAGGGCGCGGATGACAAAATCGAGACCCTGCCACCACATCAGGCCACCGATGTAGCCCACGATGATATCCGATGATTTGGAGGCGTGCGGCAGTGGTTTGAGCGTGTCGGTGTCGACGCCGTTAATGATGACGGAAACTTTGCTTGTCGGCACGTGGTAGACGTCGCAGATGTATGTTTTCAGGTTGTCGGTGACGGTGATGATGCGCTGCGCCGTGCGGTAGGTAAGCGATTCGACCAGTGCTGGGATGCGGCGCAAAACGGGGATGGTTCCCAGTTTTGCGCCGCCCTTTTTGAGCTCGGGCACAATTGTACCGTTCACTTCGGGGTAGAGTGGAATGCGAAACAGTCGTGCCAAGATTGCCGGCAATATAAGCGTCGGGCTGACGCGCAGGTAGATGGCGTCCGGTTTGTGCTGCCGCCATTGCCGGATGAGCGTTGAGGTGACGATGAGCTGAAACAACACGGGCTTGGCGATATTTGGGGTACTCACGGATTGATAGTTGAAATCGCTGGCCAGCGGTGCCACGGTAGCCGGACTGAATAGTCTGACGTCGCACCCGGCCTTTTGCAAGTTTTGACAGATTTCGTAGACGTGAATCGATTCAGCCCCGGTCAGGTCGAGCGGAAAATCATTAAAATAGTCGATGCGCAGATCGCTCTTGTGCTTCATCATAAAATATATGGCTCTTGCCCAGCAAAAATCCTAAAACCTAGTCCTTTTCCTGTCGTTTAATATGCCGGTTGAGGAGCTGTTTAAGCTCGGTTTCCAGTTCATCATCGACCCTATTGTAGCGCCATTCGCATTCTTTGAGAAACAGCTCGAAGTAGGTTTTGCGGATGCCGTTTTTGCGCTGCATCCTGCGTTTCGTGAAACTCCAGAAGTTCTCTATGCCATTCACGTGATGCCCCTGGAAGTCACTGAACTCATCTTTGCTGCGGTTGACACGGTAGTGCTTGTCATATCCAACGTCAACCAGGCCGTCGTATCCTTTCCAGCCGTCACTATTGATCTCAGCATTCTCGGACACTATCCGTTCGATTATGGCCTGTAGGATTGCCCCTGAACAGTTTGGCACGATCTCAGTGTAGACCCTGCCACTGCGCTGGTAGATACCAAAGACCGGCTGTTTGCGCGTACCCCGGCCACGTTTGAGCTTGATGTGCTTGCCACGGATTCTGCGTGCCCCAAAGTAACTCTCGTCGAGCTCTATGATGCCAGATAGTCGAGCAAACTCCTGCTTTTGCTCCACATAGATAAGCCTGCGAAACAGGTTGTAGTAGTCGTCAACCGTCTTGCGGTTCAATCCGAGCAGTTCGGCTGTTTTATTCGCCTCGACATCGACAACAAAGTGTTTCAGGATTTTTCCGACTCTATAACCGCTCAATTTGCCGTATGGTATCTGTAATTTCATGCTCTCATCTAGCTTACGCTAGATTTTTGCTGGGCAAGAGCCAATATATTACAAGTATACCGTATAATTCGGCTATAATTGAATGGTGAAAAGAGTACACGCGTCGTCGCGATTCAAGCGATTCGGGGGCAAAGTGCTGCGCAGCTGGTGGACGTGGCTGATTGCGCTTGTGCTGGTTTCAGGGGGGCTGTTTGCGTATCAGCGTTTCTGGTTGGAGTCTACTTCGGGTGACGTGTCTCGGTCGGCGAGCAGTAAAAAAACAGAAACGGATAGCATTACGTACGGCATCGCCCTAGGTGGGGCGCTTACCAAAGCCAATGCCTACCAGCGCGCTCAATTGTTGTCACAGATCAAAAAGGCCGGGTTCACGCAGGTTCGCTTGACGATTGGCTGGCCGAATGTGGAGGCCGCACAAGGCGAATATACTTGGTCGTCAACCGACGCCATGATGGAGGCGGTCAAAAAATCTGGCTTGTCGATGGTTATCCTGGTGGACCGCGCGCCCGGATGGGCGCGCGCCTCGGCGTGCGCTGGTTCGGAAACCTGCGCACCCAAAAACGCCGCCGATTACGCCGCATTCGTCGGTAAGGCCGCAGAGCGTTATAAATCTTACAACGTAGATGCTTGGGAAGTTTGGAATGAAGAAAACAATAATAACTTCTGGAAGCCATATCCAGACCCCAAAGCGTATACAGAACTTTTGATTGCCGCCAATCAGTCGATCATGACTGCCGACCCGGATGCGACGGTCATCGTCGGTGGCTTGTCGGGCGATTCCGTCGACAAGCTCGGCAAAAAGATGCAGGATCCACGCACCTTTTTATCGAGCATGTATGACGCCGGTGCCGGTGGTCATTTTGATGGCGTAGGGTATCATCCGTATATCGCTGGTGGTGGATTGCCGACTAAGGGCGGTGATTATAACGGCTGGGCCAAAATGAACGCCACCAGTACCAGCATGCGCAGCATCATGCAGGCCAATGGTGATGCGCACAAAAAGCTTTGGCTGACTGAATTTGGCATGCCGACTGGTGGGACGGGGCCGGTGATTTCTGACCCTGCAAATCCGCCCAAGAACGCCGATCACGTCACCTATGACGCCCAAACGCAGATTATGCAAGCCGTGCTGGACGATCTCGACAAGGTAGAATGGGTGGAAAATCTTGACTGGTATACATTCAAGGATTCGGCGGCTGCCGACAAGTATACCGGTGCATCGTACGGCCTGCTTACCTTTGAAAATCAGCCCAAGCCAGCGTTCAAACTACTGCAGTCATACATGGATAATTAGACTGCGACTTGTGGCTATTTGACGGTCTGCCATTTGAAATAAATCTGTGTCGGACCATTGGAGTAGATGAGGTTTTTGTTTTTGGTCATGTTGGGGTTGGTGTATTCTACGAAACCGGTGCTGGCAAAGGTCCGGTATACCTCACGTGTGTTGTTGATGTAGTCGGTGTAGTAATAGCCCTGAGGATACCCACTGGCAATGCCAGTGGCAACGGGATATTTGAGCGGTGGTGCGGCTGAGTTAGTATCCATGAATACGTTCATGTAGCGTAATTTGGCTTCAGCCAGCCAGTTGCTGCCGACGATGTCGCTTTTGTGGGCGTAAAAGTAGTCGTAATAGAGTCCTGAATTATTGAGCGGTAATTGCGGCAAATAGGCGCCCGTGAGCTGGGGGATAAATCCGCATAAATTGTAAAACATAAATACTAGTACCAGCGAGGCGCCAACGACCGCTTTACTCTTGAGCCATTTGAATATGAGCCCGAATGTCAGCAAGATCGGCAACCACAGCAGGATCATTGATTGCTGGAACAGCCGAGTGACGTCGTAACCGATTGACAGTTGCGGAAAGAGTGTAAAAATGACGAGCGACACCAAACAGGCGATTGTAAGTGCCAGGTAGTAAGTGTCTCGTGGCGTGGTTTTTTTGCGGTTTTTGAGAAACAGTAAGAGTGTGCCAATGATGACAAGCAGTTGGAGGATGGTAGCGATGAGGTTGTGCACCCGGTCGTTCAGATGGCGAACGTTGACGAATTTTGCGAGGAAGAGTCCGAAACTAGTGATGGGAATTTCGATTGGCGGAGCATACGTAACAGGTATGGGTCGGCCGTTGAGAGCTTGTTGGAGTACTTCTGCTGGTGTTGTTGGTTTGTCATTCTTGGCGACAATGTTGTATTTGCCAGCATTACTGGATTCCGAGTCATCTTTAAAAATACCCTGAACCGTTTTGGCGAGTGTGTTGCTGAGGTTGCCGCTCGAGTCGGTGATTTGGGCATTCCATACGAAGGTACCAAGAAATGCCATGAGGATAATCGGCAGACTGAGCAGGGGCGTGACGTAAGGCTGCCGCAGCTTGAATAATTTTGCAAACACTTTAAACGCTATATAGGCCACCAGGAGCAGCGAGACAGTGACGTAACTGGTTGAATAATGGGCTAGAATGATGCCGACTAACAGCATGACGGTAAGGCCGGTTTTTTGCCGGGCACTGATTTTGGAGAACGTAACAAACATCAGCATAATGAAGTAGCTCATGGCGACTTCCTGCCGGTTCAAAAATGGCAGGTCATTGGTAAAAGTCGGGAAAGTAATAAACGCAAAACTGGCTAGCAGGGCTTTTTTGGGCTCGACGAACTTGCGTGCAAAAGCGTATGTAGTCGGTATGGCGATGGCAACCATGAGTTGGTATACGACCTTGAAGATGTACACCGGTTCGATATGGGTTAATTTATAGAGGATTGTGGGCAGGATGGTGATACTGAGGCAGGCAGCATATGGATCGCCGCTGGCAGTGCGTGCGCGCCAAAATCCGAGATTTGCAGTGCTCATAAAGACACCGAGTTCGTGGTGGATGTCATGTCCGGTGACGTACCATCCTCTGAGTGAAAGGCTAAATAAAATCGAGAGTGCGAACATGCTTACGGCGAACGGATAGATTCGCGGCAGCGGTGGCCGAATCATAAAGATGATGAGTAGCAGGCCGATGGCGGCGAATAAGATCATCGTGAGGATATTGGAAGCACCATTGTTGAGGCGTATGGCACCGCCGATGGCGAGTAGCGGCAGGACGCTGAGTAGTACCAGGAAGCACGTTTCCTCTGCCGTAAATCGGGGCCGACGTAGCTCCAACTCGATCGGTGTATGGTTTGCGAATAAGGCGATAAAGAGGCAGGCAGCGTTCAAACCGATTAATATGGGCGAGAGGGTGAGCGGTTGGTTGATTCCGACGGCTCGGAGTGCATTCAACAGTAGGCCAGTGAGTGTGATGACAAAGACGCTAAAGACAAGCGAGGCTGGAATCGAAACCCAGCCAAATTTTTTAGTAACACCGACGGCGTGCAGAATGAGCCAGCCAGGTAGAAACAAAAAGACGGCGAGAACCAGTAGCCAGGTGAATAGATTGTGCCATATGGCGCTCAAACTGCCGATTACCAGTGCTGGCACGACGATGTGCCATATGCTTAGTTTAAGTTTCATAGACCTGGCCTATCATTGTAACAATCGTACGCCAGGAGTATTTCTTGGCGGTTACGAGGGACGCGCGTTGAAGCTTGTCGTACAACGTGCGGTCCTGGCGCAGACGCTGAAGCGCTGTGGCCAGTGCTTCAGCGTCTGCGTATGGCACGAGCAATCCGTTCACACCGTCAGTCACGATGTCGCGATTGCCGGTGACATTCGTGGCCACAACCGGCAGCCCCATTGCCATGGCTTCGAGGAGTACGAGCGGCATCCCCTCGCGTTCGGATGGTAGCACAAATGCATCGGCATTTTTGTAGTAGTCGAGCAGTGCGTCTCCGTCCGCTCGTCCGGGAAATGATACATTTTTAAGCTTGAGTCTGGCTGCAAGCTGTTGTAACTCACCGTGCAACTCATCTGAGCCGACGAGTGTGGTCTTGAAATCTTTGGACATGCCGTCGAGCGCATGCAGCAGCTGCTGGAGATTTTTTTGATAACCCAGTCGTCCGACAAATAGCAGATTGAGCGGAGAGTGCGGCGTATGAGTAGTTCTCATGAAAAATTTGGGTTCGACACCATTTGGGATGACGTGTACACGGTCAGGTTTTAGGCTGTACTTTTGACTCATATGCCGTTTTTGGTCTCGCGTAAACACGATGACCGCTTTGGCGGACTGTAAAACTCGGCGCAAGAGCAATGGCTTGTATATCTTAAGTAAAAAGCCAGCCTTGCCTGAGGCGGTGACATCCAAATGGATGTGCGCGACATAGCTAAAACCTTTTATTTTAGATGCCAGCCAGACCATTTCGGGAGTGTACGCTTGTGTCACGTGCAGGTGGACGATATCGGTTTTTTTGAGTTTGAGCAACCGAAATAATAATGCCGGGATGACATTGGTGCTGGCCAACACAAAACTGCGCAGCCGAGTTACCGGGATATCTTCAGTAATAGTGCCGGCATGCGCGGCTTGGTCGGATGTGAGAACCGCAGTTCGTAAGCCGGCTTGCGCCTGGGTGGTGGCAAGCATCTGCACGACTTTTTCGAGGCCGCCGAGCCGTGGAGGGTAGGAGGGGGTGACGTGTACGATCATGTGGTCTGGCTCCGTTCGAGGCGTTCCTGGGCAACACTCAGCATACCCTGGACTAGGTGATCCCAGTCATAATTCTTTTGGATTCGTTTGCTAATACGCGTATACGGGTAGTCCGGCGAGCTGAGCGCGCTTCGGAGGGCGGCCTGGAGGCTCGGGTCTGTGTTGGTACATACGAAAATGTTGTCTTGGTCGAGCCGCAGGACTTCTTCGAGGTTTGTTGATACTACGGCCATGCCGAGGGCGCTGTAATCAAGATCTTTCATCGGAATTGAGGCAT